>JBGSTK010000169.1:0-13684 GCA_041736565.1 Phycisphaeraceae bacterium
TCAACCGCTTCTCGTTGGTCATCCCAGGCCAGACCTGCATCATCGCCACCAGCGTCCGGGTGGCGTCGATCAACGCCCTTTTCTTTTCGTTCTTGAGCGTGATATGCGGCTTGGTCCGCGTCATCGGGTCCTGGGCCACGGTGTAGGCATTGGCAAAGGCCAACTGCAATTGGTCATAGTCCGCCACCTGCTGGGACGAGAGCCCATAGTCCGGCGACGCCAGCAACTTGTTGGCCAGATTCCTGCTCCAATTCAACAAGTCCGTTTCACGGATGGGAATGTAGTCTCCATGAGGCATTGCGATGCTCCTGTTGTTTGCCCCCGGGCTACCGGAAAGGTGCTGCAGAGGCATGGCCACGGATGCGTCGCGCAAACGGTCGCCGCCAACCGCATCCAGCTTGCTCATCGACCCGCGCCCCCGCCGACTTAACCTCACAACCGGAATAATCGCTACAACGGCACCAATAAAGCCTCAAACCAGCCAATAAAAGCCCGCCATAGCGCCCGAAAAGCCCGCCATACGACTCATAAAGCCCGCCATCTCTCCCATAAAGCCCGCCCTCGGGTTCAAAAAGCCCGCCATATCACTCAGAAAGCCCGCCTTCGCGCCCCAAAAGCCTGCCAGCGCGCCCCAACAGCCCACTTGCGCGCCGGGAATTGAACGAGCCGGAAGCGTAAGCGACGGACGATGCCGACCATACCCGAGGAAACCGTGGCCCCAAACATACGCCCAGACCCCTACTGCTTACAGGCAGCATATTCCCGCAAAGCATTGACAGCGCCGAGACCCTTCCAGACAATACGGCCACCGGCGGGTGATGTTGTGAATGGGTTCCTTTCCGTGTGCGATATACGGGCTTGGCCGAGTGGTTCGGTTGTCCCAGGCACATTGGAATCCCCCAAGGGATCAGAAAGGAACCCAGATGAAGAAGCTACAGCGCAGGGCAGTTCGGTTCAAGGGCTTGACGTTGGGTCTGGATCTTCACACGAAGGTCATCCAGTACAGCGTGATCGACGCGGCGGGTGATGAGATGGTTAATGAGCGGATCGCGTCGGATGCGACATTGCTCAGGCGGCTCATCGAGTCGCTGACGGCCGACGGCGAGGCGGTGCAGGTGGTGCTTGAAGCCAGCGGGTGTTTCCTGTGGGCCTACGACCTGCTGATGGCGCTGGTGGGCAAGCAGTGCGTGCATGTCGCGGCGCCGTCGAAGGTGCGTGTGATCGCCGAGTCGGGGGAGAAGACCGATGCGACCGACGCCTGGTGGCTGGCTTATCTCCAATACGAGGGCCGGTTGCCGGAGGCCTTCGTGGCCCAAGGCGATCTGCGAGAGCTGCGCATCGTGTGCCGCGAGCATCGCAGCGTGGTGGAGGAGCGCAGCGACCTGATGCGTCGGATGCGTTCGCACCTGGCGCAACTGGGGCTGTCGCTGGGCAAGAGCGACTTCAAGAGCGTCGAGGGCCGGTCGCGTGTGGCGACGATGGTCCAAGCGATTCAAGCGGACCACGGCCAGCGTGGTATGGCCATCGCGCGACTGTGGCGACGGATCCAGGACCTCGACGAAGAGGCGGGGTACTGGGTCGATCAGCGCTCGAAGCTGGCGCAGAAGTTCGATGACGTGAAGCTGCTGGACGAGGAACTGGCGGGTGTGGGCGAGCAGTTGGCGTCGATCGTGTACAGCGAACTGGGCGACCCCCGGCGCTACCACAGCGCCAAGGCGTACGCCAAGGCGACGGGGCTGACGCCGGGGTATCGCGAGTCGGCGGGCCGGCGCAGTCGGCAGAAGATGACCCGAGAAGGCAGCAGTCACGTACGTTGGGCGCTGACGCGGGCGATCGTGGCGTGCATGCGTTGCAAGCAGGGATCGGGCGTGTGGGTCAAGATGTGGGTGCTCAACATGCGTAAGCGCAAATCGATGAAGGCGGGGATTGTGGCCGCGGCGCGGAAACTGGCCGAGGCGGTGTGGCGCTTGTTCGCCCTGGGCGAAGCGTTCGATCTGGCCCGCGCCTTTGGCGGCCGTGGACCTGGCGTTGGCGCCGCTCCGGTGTCGCCGTAGCCATAAGGTGAACCCGCAGGGGGCTCATTGCCGCCCCCTGCACCCCCGCTACCCCTGGAAGCGGTCAGGCATGCAGCCAATGGGAGCTCAGGCGTGAAACGAATCGACCAGCAGTAGGAGTCGGCGACCAGCCCGTCCCAGCCATGGTGGTCTGCCTTGGGCGGACCGAGTCCCCACAGGGATCAAACCTTCGGGTGATTGGGAAGTCGCCGTCCGAACGAAACCGAATGGGACCCGCACCCGCCCCGCGGATGCCAAGAGCCCGTAGAGATGATTGGAACCACCGCTGGACGAATCGCAAGAAACGCTTGACAAAAGGAACCCATTCAGAGATGGCTGTGGCAAAGGCTCTGCGTGCAGATTTCTGTAGAAAAACAAGTTAGCAAGCATGAAACTACTCCCCCTAATGTTGTTCGCTTTACCTTTTCTCGTTGGCTGCGAGACGTTTTTCACCCGCGAGGTCACAGTCAAAGCTGGAGGTATGAATTTCGATCCTCCAATCTTGATCGATTACTCCGCGATGCCGGAGGGCAGCGTGACTGTCGAGTCGAAGCAAAGCGGTGGATTGGGGGTCGAACGCCACACCAAAGAAGTCTATTCGGTACGTGGTCCTGCCCGGATCACGATTGAACCATTGATTGGTGAAGCTCGCTAACCAGCGGCTGCATTTGACCGGCGACGCCCGCGATGGACAATAGACTTGCCGGTTGGCAGCCCCTCTCCGCGGGCGTCCGGCAACTGAGCCTTATCGTTCGCTTGAGAGGACAAAACATGAATAGAATCATTGGGTGTGTGCTTCTGATCTGCGTGCTTGGCGCAATAGGATGTCCGAAGGATCCGAAGCCTCCCACCGTGGAGTTACGAGTCCCGCCCGTGCCTGAGACGGTCCTCGCGAATATCCCCCCAAAGATAGGCCTGCTCAAGCCAGGCATGACTGAACCTGAGGTGCTAAACACGTTGGGGTTGACAGAGTACCTTAACAAGGGGTGGGTCTTTGCCCATGGTGGTGGTTCCTTGGACCATCATTGGACCAGCTACCAACTGCGCGAGGGCTGCATACTTATCTTGTCGTTTGACCGAAGCGGCCCGGATGGATCGCAAAATGAAAAGTTCCTGTCAGCAACACTGTCAGGGAACGGTTGGCCAGAGAACAAGCCGGACTAAGCGAACAAGAGCATGAACCACGACAAGCAATAGACGCGCGTTGCGCGTCTATTGCTTGCGGGTTATGCTCGCCGTACGTTAGGCGACATGGTCCACGCAACGATCAGCTTTGATACCGCTCTCGGTCCGTTCGTCATGACGGCGGAATGCGACTGCGAACCCAGCGAGGTGTCCTTCAGCCTCAGCACGGTTAGGCCGAAGCTTTCGTTGCCGCCGGGGATGTCTGTTTTAGCGTGCCAAGCAGCGATACTTCGTGTAGTTGCTCACGCTGAACTTTCCGCTCTGCGTTGGACCTGCACATCGCCTGTGGATACAGCGGGATCACCGTGCCCCGGTCAATACCTCGAAGCGCAAGAGTGGGAGCGTGACGGTCGTTTGGTGGTCGTCGGCACGGAGGATGAAGAGGCGCTCTCACAGCGTCTGCCATTCGTGAGGGACGACCCGTTTCAAAGCATAGCCGAGTTCGCGCCTCAATCGATTCAAGTGAAGTTGCCGCTTGTACCAAAGGGCGCTCACTTTGGCCTTCACTTCATCATTGCCGAGAACCCTTCGCCAGAGCCTGTCGATGCCTCTGCCTGGTTTGCGGTCGAGATTCCTCATGCGAGGCTCGTGCCCTCGGATGCCGCCTAACCAACGGCTGCAATTGACCGGCGACGCCCGCAGGGGTTATCGTGTTGTCGGTTGGAAGCCTGCTTCCGCCGGCGGCTGACAACTGTGCCTGTTTCGTTAGACAAACACCTAATGTGCCTTGCAGAACGCGGGGGCCTACGGCGCCAGGGGCAGTGACACGGCGGTGGCGTCGTCGCCGCGTGCTTCGGCGACTTGCGCTTTTTCGTGGTGCAGCCGCGCTGCTCGGTGCATGGACCAATCCGTTACCGCCAGGTCAGGCGAGTCCTTGCCGGTGTGGACGTGCAGCAGTTGGTAGCGATTATCGCGCTGGGCGGGGATGAAACCTGACTGGCGAATCAGGTGGCAGATCACCGCTTCATCCAGGCAATAGGTCGTGCCCGCTGCCGACACGACGTTTTCCTCCATCATCACACTGCCCATGTCGTTGGCGCCGAAGAACAGTCCCATCTGGCCAATCTTGGGCCCCATGGTGACCCACGAGGCGCCGATGGAGTGGATGTTGTCGAGGAATAGACGACTGATGGCCTGCATTCGCAAGTACTCGGTGGCACCCGCCATCCGCAGACGCTTACCCGCCAGTGGTACCGCCTTGTCGCAGGCAGCTTTGTCGTTCGCATCGACATCACCGCGCGCCACGAGGTCCGCCAGCGTATCGCCCGGGAAGATCGCCTCGTCGCTTCCCGCCTGACCATCCCGCTGCCATTCCCGGACCCGCCCCAACGGCGTGTTCTCCCGCTGGAACGGCCAACTGATGAAACTCACGTACCGCCCCGGCCAAGCTTCGGCGATAGCGCGGTCCTGCATGTCCCGCACGCGCTGCATGTGGTCGATGCGGTCGGCCACGCCTTCGATGTGGCCAAACATCATCGTGGCGCTGGTGTGCATGCCGAGGCGATGCGCTGCAGCCATGACGTCGAGCCACTGCTTGGCCGTGGCCTTGCCTATGCCGATGCGTCTGCGAACGTGCGGCGCGAAGATCTCACCGCCACCGCCGGGAATTGAATCAAGCCCTGCCGCCATCAGCCGCCGGAGAATTGCTTCGAGCTTTGCCTCCCAGACGTCGGCAGGCAACGTGTGGCTCATGCCCGGCTCAGTGGTCGGGAAGCCAGCGATATCGAAAATCGCAACGAACTCGACAACCTCCGGCGGCGAGAAGCCGTGGATATGCACCTGCGGAAATTCAGCCTTAAGCTCGCGCAGCATTTGTTCGTAAAACTCGATGGGCAACTCCGGGTGCATGCCGCCCTGAAGCAAAACCTGCGTGCCACCGACCGCCACCAGTTCGCGAACCTTGTCGTGGAGTTGGCGCGTCGAGAGCGTGTAAGCATCGACTTCGCCGAGATCGCGCTTAAAGGCACAAAAAGTGCAATCGGCGGAGCAGACGTTGGTGTAGTTGATGTTGCGGTCGATGACGTAGGTGCGAACCTCTGGCGTTTCGGGATAGGCTGTGGCCATGCGGCGCTCGACGATGGCGTTGGCCCACCCGCCCAGATCGTGGATCGACGCGTGGTGGTACAGCAGCAGGGCTTCGTGGGCCGAAAGCCGCCGCTGGCCGGCAATCACGGCTTGAATATCAATATCGCTGACGAGGCTGGACGGGTCGTGGGGCAAGGCGGGCGGACTCCAAAGCGGGTGTCGATTCGAGGCAATAGTAGCATTCAACGCCTTGCCTTCGCACAGACGCCCCCTCGCCTCTTTTCGGTACGTTGCCGTATCATCCTGCGTATGCTCGCGTGGCTCAACCAACGGCGACTCGACTGGCGACTCACACCGCTCCAGGCTCTGGAACGATGGCCCGCCGACGCACCGGCACTGCTGCTTCACTCGGGCAGGCTCGACCACCGTTGGGCACGCTTTTCGCTACTGACGACACCCGCGGCAACTTACCGTTTCGATCAGGGTGGCTCCGGGGCGCTTCTCTCTGCACCCGGCACCGATCTGCCGGCGCCGCTGGCCAATTTGGGCGCTGGCTGGGGTGGTGATCCCTTCGCCGATCTACGCAAACTCCTGACCTGCGATGGGCCATGGGTCGGCTACATCAGCTACGACATCGCTAATTGGATCGAGCGTCTGCCCCGCCACGCCGCACGCGACCGCCACTGGCCCATCATCGAGTTGGCCTACTGCCCCGGCTTGCTCCTATACGACGGCGTCGATGGGACGTGGCAAGCTTGCGGTACGTGGGCACATCGCGGCGAACCGGCGCTCCCCGACTTGCCCCAGCGACACACCAGCCCGTGGTCGGCTCGACTCGATCAGCGTGCATTCGAGCGCCATGCCTACGAAGCCGCAGTGCAGCGTGTCATCAACTTCATTGCTGCTGGCGATGTCTTTCAGGTCAACCTCGCCCAGCGTTTCACCGCGGATTTGGTCGCCGACGATCCGATGGTCGCCAGGCAGGTCTTTGAGCGACTGTCAAACATCAGCCCCGCGTGGTACGGGGCGTTTCTTGAACTGGGCCCCAGGTCAGCGCATGGCCCGAGCCGGGTCATCGCTTCGACGTCGCCGGAGCTTTTTTTGCAGGTGGATGCCGCCGGGGGAGTCGTGACGCGCCCGATCAAGGGCACCCGCCCCGCTGCCGCCGGGGCCGAGGCGCTGCGTCAGAGTGCAAAAGACATTGCGGAACTGAACATGATCGTCGATCTGCTCCGCAACGATCTTGGTCGCGTCGCCGCCTTCGGCTCGGTGCGGGTCGTGCAAGCCCGACAGATCGAATCCCATCCCACCGTGCATCACGGCGTGGCGACCCTCACCAGTCAACTGCGGCCCGGCTGCGATGTGGTCGATCTACTCCGCGCCACCATGCCCGGCGGGTCGATCACCGGCGCTCCCAAGGTCCGTGCCATGGAGATCATCGACCTGCTCGAACCCGTGGCACGAGGCCCCTACTGCGGCTGCATCGGCTTAATCTCTCCACAGGAAACCGTCCTGAACATCGCCATCCGCACGATGCTTATCGAATCCGGGTCATCTGGCCATCGCGTCGATTTCCACGTCGGTGGAGGCATTGTCGCCGACAGCAACCCAGCCCATGAGTATCAAGAAACGCTGGACAAAGCGGTCGCGATCCAGACGGCATTGGGTCTTGCGATCGACCCGTCTTGATATGGACACTGGACTTCGCACTACATGGTTTGGACGCTAGAATCTCCCCCGTGGGGATGTCACATGGGGTCGATGACTGAAACAACCATGAGCGCAGGCAACGCGGGGCGTCGTCCCCCAGGGTTTTTGCGCTGGTTCGTCGGGCTAGTAACGAAGCTTCCGGCTTCGGTCACGGTGCCGCTGCTGCTCGTGGGGCCCGTGTTGATCGCCAGCGTCGTGCTGACGACGACGCTCGTCATCAGCGGTCGCAACGCCGTGCGGACCGTGGTGTTGGACAACTCGGCTGACACGCACGATCGCATCAGTCGGCAGTTGGAGGAAGTGCTGAGCAATCCCGGCCGGGTCGTGCGCATCAATCACGGCTTGCTCGAAGAAGGAAGACTGAACCTTGACGAGTTGTCGAACCTCGCATGGCTGATGTATGAGCAGGCACAGGTGTTCAACACGATTAGCTGCATCAGTTGGGACGGCGCTGATGGTCGGCAACTGTGGGTGGCGCGGTACCCGGGGTCGCCTGAGTATTACTTCGCCGCCACCACCGACGTCACGGAGTATGAGGTTGTCGAGCGGCGCTACGAACAGCACGGGCTGTTGACGGATGATCCTCCGCGAACCTACCGCATCGATCCACGTGAGTTTGCGCCCTTTAAGGCTGGCAGCACTGCGTCCGAGGGTCGCTGGTCGCCACCGTTTGAGTGGGTCAATGAAGATGGGTCGGTACGAACGTTTGCTTTGGCGTTTGTGCAACCTTGGCGAAACGAGGCCGGGGATCTGCAGGGCGTCTGGACAGCACAGTTCACGCTCTATGACATTTCAAATTACCTCTCCGAGCTATCGCTGAGTCGGGAGGGGCAGGTATTTATCGTGGATCGCCAGGGGCAACTCCTGGCGGACTCGCGTCTGTCACCGGTGGCCGACGCGGAGAACCAACGGGTGATGGCGCGCCAGGCAGGTGACGCCGGGATCGCGCATGCCATGACAAGGCTCGAAGAAGTAGCCGATGGCGTGGCCAAGTTGAACAAACCCTACCGCGGGACCTTCGATGTCGATGGGCGACGGCACCTTCTCATGGCCTCGCCGTTTGACCATCGCTCCGGACTGAGTTGGGTCATCGTGAGCGTAGCGCCCGAGAGCGACTTCACAGCCGCGATGGATCGCGCTCGGACGCACAGTGTCCTGCTGGTCATCGCCATCACCGCGGCCACGATTGCCGGGGGCGTGCTCCTTTCAGTGTTGGCGGTGCAGCCACTAAATAGGCTGGTGACGCACGTGCGGAGCATCGGTGCAGGCAACCTCGAGACGCCGCTGCGTCTGGCGCACTCGCCCGAGTTCATCGTTCTGTCGGATGCTATCAACGGCATGACCGCCAACATCCGCGAGCATCTGCGACTGCGACATACACTGGCGCTGGCGGATCAGGTGCAGCGCAGCTTGTTGCCCAGTCAGTTGCCCAAGGTTGAAGGCCTGGACGTGGCGGCCCACATCCATTACTGCGACCAGACGGGTGGCGACTACTACGACTTTCTGCAGATGGTCGAGGGCCGACAGGACTGCCTCAGCGCTGCGGTGGGCGATGTCACGGGCCACGGCGTGCCCGCGGCGATGCTCATGGCTACCGCCCGGGGTATCCTCCGCAGCCATTGCGAAACCACGCAATCCATGGCCCGGATGCTCGAACACTTAAATCGCCACCTCATCGATGCAACCAATGCGGACTTCGGGCAATTCATGACGCTGCTGCTTTTTGCCGTTGACCAACAACAAGGCGCGTTGCGTTGGGCCTCGGCGGGTCATGATATGCCGCTGCTTTACGATCCTGGCGAGGACCGCTTCATTGAGTTGGACGGAGGCGGGCTCCCACTGGGCGTGTCGCCCGATGCTGAGTACGAGGAACAGCGGATCGAAGGATTGCGTCCCGGCCAGGTACTTTTCGCCGGGACCGATGGCCTCTGGGAGACGCGTGACGAGCGCGGCAAGCTCTTAGGCAGAAGCGAAGTCCGGCGAGTGCTGCGTGAAAACGCCCACAAGCCCGCAAGAGAGATCATCGAGGCTTTGGACGGCTGCGCCAACTCGCATCGCGGCCAAGGGCGCATCGAAGACGACATCACGCTCATCGTCATCCGCATACTTTGACCGTACGTTGACTGTGCTTTGATTGTGCGTTGACCGTACTTTGCCCGGGCGTGGAGATGCGGCGACCGACTCAACACAGCCGAATCATTCCCCCGCAGCCCGTTGCGCTTCGCGCCGCGTCATCTCCATGAGGAACTGCTGAGTGCCAATGGCCGTCTCGGGCTTCTCGGGGTCCGGTTGCCGCTGCGTGTAGCTGCCGTCGGACTTCATGTCCCACGCCTGTCGCTGGTCGGCAAGCATCACGTCAAGAATCATCTTGCAACGTGCCGCCAGAGCGGGCTCGAGTACCGGGGTGATGCATTCCACGCGGTTGTAGAGGTTGCGGTACATCCAGTCGGCGCTGCCAATGTAAATTTCGCTTGCGCCGCCGTTGTGAAAGTAGTAGATGCGTGAGTGTTCCAGGAATCGGCCGATGACGCTGATGACACTGATGTTTTCGCTTAAGCCGGGTACGCCGGGGCGCAGGCAGCAGAAGCCTCGGACGATGAGTTGAATTTTCACACCGGCCTGCGAGGCTTCGTAGAGTTTGCGAATGATGGCGATGTCTTCGAGGCTGTTCATCTTGGCGATGACCGTAGGCCGCTGCGGGTCATTTTCATCGCCGCCACGTTCGCGCCAGGCGGGGCACAGCGCCATTTCGCGCTCGATCATTTCCACGAAGCGCCGCCGCATATTGATCGGCGCGATGAGCAGATGCGAAAAATCGCTCTTGACACTTCGCCCCGTGAGGTAATGAAACAGTTCGACCAGATCGTCGGTGATCTCGTGGCGACAAGTGAAAAGCCCCAAGTCGGTGTAGAGCGTAGCGGTCTTGGGGTTGTAGTTGCCGGTGCCGATGTGAGCGTAAACACGCATCCCATCGGTTTCCTGCCGCACAACCATGGCTGTCTTGGTGTGCGTCTTGAGGCCGACGATCCCATAAACCACGTGAACGCCCGCCTTTTCCAGCATCTGGGCGATCGAAATGTTGCGCTCTTCGTCGAAGCGGGCCTTAAGTTCCACAAGAACGACGACCTGTTTGCCGCTCTCGGCAGCGCGGATCAACTGAGGAATGAACGGCGAATCCACGCTCGTGCGATAGAGCGTCAGTTTGATGGCCACCACCTTGGGGTCACGGGCCGCAGAACTAATGAATCGCTCGACGCTGGACTTGAAGCTCTCGTATGGATGGTGCACCAGGATGTCGCCCTGGCGGATGATGCTGAAAATATTGCCGTCCTCGTTGGCCAATCGAGGCGAGGGCAGCGGCGTCCAGTTGTCATACTTAAGGTCGCTCTTGTTGATGTCGGCAATCGTGTTGAGACCGACGTAGTCAAGCTCGGCGGGCATGGCGTAAACATCGGAGTCTTCGAGCTCCAGTTGCTGCTGCAGATAACGTGTCATCGGCTGGTGAGGCGTGTTGTCCACCTCCAGCCGCACCGCCCGGGCAAACCGCCGATCACGCAACTCCTGTTCGATGAGCTCCAGTAAATCCTCAGCGTCCTCTTCGTCACGTTCGACATCAGCATTGCGGGTGATGCGGAACGGCTCGACCTCGTCAAACACCATGCCCTCGAAAAGATCGTGGAGGTTGTGGTGGACGATGTCCATGAGCCGCACATACCGGTTGGCCTTGCCGATACGAAGCCACTTGGGAAAAACAATGGGGAGTTTGACGCGGGCAAACAGCGGCTGAGTGTCACCGGCGATGGCACCCCCGCCGGAGGTATCGCCACCGCTCTCACCGCCTTGCGGTGAACGAAGCATCACACCCAACGACGTGCTCAAATTGCTGATGAAGGGGAACGGATGGCCCGGATCAACTGCCAGTGGCGTGAGCACGGAGAACAGCGTCGAGCGGAAATGCTGCCGACACCAGGCGCGGTCCTCATCGGTAAGCTGTGACCAGGTAAGCAGGTGGATATCAGCTTGCGCCAGACTGGGGACGATCTGCTGGGTGAAGCATTGGGCCTGCACGTTGAGCATGGACAGCACGAAGTTGCGGATCGCTTCCATCTGCTCTCGGGCGGTCATACCGTCGATGGAGCGGGAGACGACATCCGCGGCGATCTGGCGCTTCAACCCGCCGACGCGTTTCTGGAAAAACTCATCGAGATTGGACGTGAATATCGCCAGGAAACGCACTCGTTCGAGCAACGGGGTGCGTGGGTCCAGTGCCTCGTGAAGTACACGACGATTGAACTCCAGCCAAGTCAACTCCCGGTTCAAAAACTCGGTGCGGCTGGCGTGCTGACGCAAGGAGGCCGGCTGTTCGGCAGGAAGACTGGGCACGACGCTTCGGTTCATGGGGATAATCCCGCGTATCTCGGCAGCGGCCGAAACTCGGCCTGCTTATCCAACCTCTATCATAGATCAGTCTGGCTGGCCTTTGAAATGTTAGTTTTTCGCCTCGGCGGCTTCGCCCGCCAGCGGTGCCACGGGCGGATTGCTCGGCGTCAGACCCGCGGCATGGATCTTGGCGTCAAGCTGCTCGCGTAGGCTGTCGGTTTCGCCATCCGCCACGAGCGCCGGCTCATCGAGCTTCTCTCGGGCGGCACCCCAGTAGGCGACCGCCTCGGGCCCCCTGCCTAACCGCCAGAGCGTATCCGCCAAATGGTCGAGTATGACCGCGTCACCACCGCCCGGTGCCATTCGCGCCTTTTGCAGTAACTCCAGTGCTTCAGCCATGCGCCCCTGCTTATAACGCACCCAACCCAGGCTATCGAGATAGGCTGCGTTGTCTGAGTCCTGGTCGATGGCAATCTGAATCAACTGGGCTGCCTCCTCGAGATTCTCGCCCGCCTCAGCCCAGAGATAGCCCAGCATATTGGCTGCCAGACCATTAGTGGGTTCATCCGCCAGCACCTGCTTCAACAGCGATTGAGCTCTTTCGTCCTGCCCGATGCGATCCAACATGCCCGCCCACGCGACGCGGAGCGATGTGGCTTTGTCGGGGAAGCGGTCCACTGCGCTTTGATAATGAGCATCTATCTCGCTGCTGCGCTGGGCCGCCTCCAATGCCTGGCTGAGCATCGCCAGCAGCGCTCCGGGATGCTCCTGCTCAATCTCCAGACGTTGGGTCAGGACATCGATGGCCTTGTCGTGTTGTTTTCGTTGCTGGTAGATGCCGGCCAGCAACGTAGCCCGCCGCGCCGAGTCGGGCATCAGCGTGGCGCTTTGGACCGTCAACTCCGTGGCCCGATCGTTATCACCCACTTCGCGGTAAAACGCCGCCGCCCACTCCAAGAGTTCCACGTTGGCCGGGTACTCTTCCAGGCGTGTGCCCAGCAGCGTTCTGGCGTCATCGGTGCGGTTATCGCGGTGCATGGTATAGAGCAACACGCCCAGGGCCATGAAGTCCCGGCGATCCTCGGCCACGAGTTCCAGCAGCCGGCGTTGTGCTTCGTCGAGTTGCCCCAGGGCGATGGCCCGCTGCGCCTGCTTGAGCCTCGTCACGCGCGCGGCTGGAATGTTCCGCTGGGCATCGGTAAGAAGCTGGAACTCGCGCTCTGCGGCGTCGGGCGTTAGCCTCGCGGCATAAACAGTAAAGAGAGATTCGTAAAGCGTCTCGTGCCCGGGGTGGAGTTTGATGGCGTCCTCGAGTAACCGGCCGGCGGCGAGCACCTCTTCGCGTTGCTGAGTGCGCCACAATAGTCGGGCCTTAATGACGAGCAAATCGGCATCGTCGGGCTGGGCTGCGATCTGTTCTTCGAGCATCGCCAGCGCCGCGTCGCGTCCACTGGCCAGCAACAGGTGCTGCGCCCGCAGTTCAATGACCTCGGTCTCATGCCGATCCGCCAATGGCACCAGCAAGTTGGCTGCGGCTTCGGTGTCGAGGTTTTGGAGCAACATCTGCGCCAGATCAAGACGGGCCGCATCAAAGCTGGGGTCCAGCTTCAACGCTTGTCGCCAATGTTGGCCGTCACGACCATGGCCTTGGGCACGCAAGGCTGCCCCGAGCAGGTAATGCGGGTAGGGAGATTTGGGCCTGGCGGCCTCAATGGGACGCAACGCCTCCACGACCTCACGAGGCGGCCATATTCCCAACAGCGCTCTGGCAAAGTCGCGAGCCTGTTGCGGGTGGGCTGCCAGGAGATCAACCAAGCGTTCCATCGAAGTTGCTCGCTGGCTGGTGTCCCCAGCCAGACCAAGCCGCATCAGAGCGACAAGCACATCGCGGTCCGTGACATCGGTTTGGAGGCGGTCCCAAAGAATCTCGGCGGCGGCGTCCGCGGGCATGGCTTGGGCGATAGCGCGGACTTGAGCTGAGGTTCGTGGGCCAGCGTCGTTAAGAAGGCGCAAAGCATGGGTGATCGATGGCGAGGCGCCGCCGTGCCGAGTCACGTAAGCGATGAGTTCCAGGGCCTCAGTTGTGGCTTGAGCGTCGATCTTAAAAGAATCACTGCTTGTTGAATCGTCGGTTGAACCGTTGATTGAACCCTTGGTTGAGCCTTCGGCACGGGGAAGTTGTGCAAGAGCAACGGAGGCGGCAGCCTCGACTCTGCCCAGCCGCAGAAGCGTGTAGGCGGCGCGGGAGGCAAGCGCCTTGGTCGCAGCCGGTTGCTGGCCGTCATTCGCGGCCGCGGCATTCTGATAGGCCGCCAGCGCCTCGGCGTGCT
>JBGSTK010000194.1:0-2267 GCA_041736565.1 Phycisphaeraceae bacterium
TGGGCGGCGAGCCAACTGCCGTCAACAAGAACGAGCCCCCCTGCCCTGCCCTGCTCCGGACATTGGCCCCAAGTGACGAGATCGGCCGCGGGCATGGCACGCTCATGCTGATCCTCGCGAAATATAAGATTCCACCGGGCGTCGACCTCGACAAGCTCACCGTGGAAGGGGTCGACGGCGATGGGAACGGCCAGTGGAGGCTCGGCAAGGGCGAGCGATGAGAAGGCGGACAATGCCAATGCGAGAATGGCGGATAGGAGATTTGAAATTGGAGATTTGAGATTAGTCATTGTTCCGATCGACGCGTGCGCTGTTTGGCGTTGTGGCCCGCATGATTGCTGATATTTCATATTCATTCGCAGGAGGCCCGTGAACGGGCCTGACAAAGGGACCTATTTCATCGCGGTCCAAACCCGGCGTAAACGCCTTGCTCTTACCCACATTTATTTAATTGTTTGAGCCAATTCTGCACCATGAATGAACATGTACAGCTTCTGCCAGCCGCGCCAGATGGTGATCCAGCCCGGCTCGCCATCCGACTTGCGACCGAGGAAGCCACCCAGCTTCGCCACTTCGCGGTAGAACTCGCGGATGGTCATGGCAACCGTGAGCTTCGATCGCTTGCGCGCCGCCAAGAGCATCTTGATCCAGTGCAGAGGAACCAGGTTGCGAGCCGGACAAGTGGGATTCGTGCGAGCAGCAGACTTCAGTTGCAGCAATCGAACGGCAACCACGCTCAACAGTGCCGTGATCCTTTCCAACCCGTCCTTGCTCTGCAATTGCCGACTCTCGACCCGACAGCCCGTCTTCAGCGCCTTGTGGTATTCTTCGATGAGCCACCGCTTCTCGTAATACCCCAAGATCCGCCACGCATCGTCGAAATTGGCCACCGGCAGCGACGTGAGCAGAACCCATTCCACTTGCTCCATGTCCTTGGGCGGATCGACCTCGACCGCCTGGACCGCCCACATCGTGATCGGCGCCGGGGACAATCCCTTCAGATAGGGACTCTTTTGCTTGGGAAACGGTATCTTCAGCGGTCCGAAACGGACCTCTACCTTTGCTGCTCGCGCTGGTTGCGCCTTCCTCGCCGGCTTGTGGCCGCGTTTGGGCTGCGCCGCGCGTGCTCGCAACTGGATCTCGTACTCCCCACTGGAAGGCAACGTCTGCAAATACCGGTTCAATGCCATGGTCTGTGCGTCGGGAACAATGGCGCCGCGTTGTTTCTGCGTGACACGCACGACCCAGTCCGCCTGTTGTTGCCGACAGTGGCAATAGACCTCGAAGTTGTCGGCTCCGCGGTCCATCACATGCACCCATCGCACCCCTTCCGCAGGTGGCCCGACCTGATCGATGACCTGCCCCCAGAGCACCGATTCGCGGTCGCGTTTCAATCGCTGTGTCGAGTTCTCCTTTTTCGGGGCGGACTTGCGATAACGAATCTTCTGGCCTGCCAGACCGAAAATCGCTTCGTCCTCTCCGCTGACCACCAGGGCCGAATGCAGCAGGAATCCCCACCCCCCGCCGTTGCCTGTGTGCCCCATGCCGTGGAGTTTCCGGCGGATACCAAAGTCCACTTCGGTGGTATCGTTGAGCACCAAGTAGATGCCGGGCGGTCGTTGACGTGTTTGTGTCCAGTGCGGCCTCACAATGTCCTCGAAGGTCACGTCCTCGCAGTTGAACAACCGGTAGGCTGCCTTCAAATCGGCCGCATCGGTCGTCTGCTCCGGCAGACTCCCCGCAGGATGGCAGAGCGTGTTGGCCGCCACCTGAACCAGCCGTTGAGTACGTCGTTTGTCTTTCAGATCGCATTGACCAAACTGTTCTTTCGCCCAAACATGGGCATCCACTATGACCGTCATCGACACACCTCCGTGCAAGGATTTGGCTTCGGCTCGCGATACTCCCTCGCGAGCCCCCGTGGAACTGGGCCTTGTGCCCGGTCCTTATCTTTGCTACGAAAGTGGCCGCCAACGGGGTCGTCGCATCGGCGGAACCAGTGGCGGTTATTGAACTTATATCCATCACTACCGAGGTTGAACTAACTCGAATGCCATACCGTAATGTGGGTAAGAGCAAGACGTAAACGTCGGGCCTAACACCGCCTTCGGCGGAAAGGGGCGTAAACCAGCGATTTTCCGAGGCTTGTTGATTAGCCCTCATTCTAACGTCTTGTCCCATTCTCACCAGTTGGTACGGCCCCGCCGCCATCGTTAAGTCTAATAAAATGTGGCCATTGCGCAAGTCTTTGCTAGGTAAAGGGTTGC
>JBGSTK010000200.1:0-6674 GCA_041736565.1 Phycisphaeraceae bacterium
CCCGGTAGCGCCCCCGGAAATGCCCCCGCCACCACGGGCGCCCGCGGGAGTGCCAGCGACGCGATCACCGGCACCGACGTCGGATCAGCGACGCAGCAGGCCGCCGCGCCGACGTCGCAGGCTATTCCCGGCACTGTCAACGCTTCGTCTGCTGACACAACTGCGGGCGGCGGCGGTGGGGGGGGTGATGCGGTGACGCACATGCGGCAGCAGATGGCTGCTGAGACACGGCGTATCGAGGCGATCCGCAAGGTCTGTGATGGTAAGTTCCCGGCAGTCGAGGCTAAGGCCATCGAGGAAGGTTGGGATGAGGCGCGCACGGAACTGCATGTGCTGCGCGCATCGCGACCGCAGGTGGTAGCCGCGTCGGGTCGCCCCCGGGGGCTGCTGGGTGGACAGGTGTTTGAGGCCGTGGCACTGATGGCTTCGGGCCTGCCTAACAGCCGCATCGAGGCCATCTATCCTGAGCCGATCCTCGAAGCCGCCGACAAACTCCGCGGCGTGGGTATCCAGGAGTTTTGTGAACTGGCCTGCGGATCGCAGCTGCCGCGCTTCCGGCGCGATGCGTCGGGCTGGCTGCAGGCCGCCTTCAGTACGACTTCGCTTCCCGGCGTTCTCTCCAACATCGCCAACAAGATGCTGCTCGAGGGCTACAACTATGTGGAAGACGCCTGGCGGAAGATCGCCCGGGTCGCATCGGTAAACGATTTCAAAGAGCACAGCCGCTACCGCATGACCGGCTCGTTTAAGTTCGAGCAGGTGGGTCCGGACGGTGAGTTGAAACACGGCCGGCTCGATGAGCAGAAGTACGGTCAGCGGGCTGACACACACGGGATCATGTTTGCGCTGACCCGCCAGATGATCATTAACGATGACATGGGTGCCTTTACCGACATCCCGCGCCAGATCGGGATCGGTGCCGCTGAATCCATCGCCGAAGCCGTGTGGGGCTTGTGGCTCCGTAACCCGGTCCAGGCCGATGGCAAGGCGTTCTTCCACGTTGATCACGCCAACTATGTCGAGGGTGCGGATACAGCGCTGTCGGTTGATGGTCTGACGGATGCCGAAGTGAAGTTCGGCCTGCAGACCAAGCCCAACGGCAAGCCGCTGGGCATGCCCGCCAGCATCCTGCTGGTGCCCACGGCGCTCAAAGTTCCCGCCGAGATGCTCATGAAGAGCCTGCAGCTCAACGAGACCACCACGGCCAATAAGGCCAAGCCTTCGACTAACCCGCACGTGGGCAAGTTCGAGGTGGTCTCGAGCGTGTACCTGTCCAACACGACGTTTACGGGCGCTTCGAGCAAGGCGTGGTATCTGCTGTCGGACCCCAACCGGCTGCCGTCCATCGAGATCGCGTTCCTTAACGGCGTGGATCGTCCGACTGTGGAGAAGACGGACGCCGATTTCAACACACTGGGGATTCAGTTCCGTGGCTACATCGACTTCGGTGTGCGGGAACAGGATCACCGCGGCGCTCTGCGAATGAAGGGTGAGGCATAAACCGCGCCGATCCCCGGCTCCATCAGTCCGTGTGAATCCCTCAGAACAATCTCAAGGAGTTATGACTCATGGCAACGGCTCAGTTCATTCATGACGGCAACAGCATCGACCACACCGCTGGCGCAAACGTCAGCGCCGGAGACGTGGTCGTGCAGGGCGATCTGATTGGTATCGCTAAGCTCGACATCGTCGCCGGTAAGCTCGGGGCGCTGGCAGTGACGGGTGTGTTTGATGTACCCAAGGCGACTGGTGCCGGCAGCGGCATCGCCGCGGGTGCGAAGGTCTACTGGAACGCCACGACCCAGCAGGCGACGACCACCACCAGCGGCAACAAGTATCTGGGCAAGACGGTTCGTGCCGCCGCCGATGGCGACGTAACGGTTCGCGTTCGCCTGGAGCAGTAACCCATGCCCCCCGCCCCCGCCCCCGCCCCCGGATGCGACCTCCTCCGTCAGGGCTCGCAGTGGCTCGAGCAGATGCGCAGGGCGCACTGCTCCAGCCCAGTCGAGTACCGCCGCGATGGTGCTGTTCACCAGGTGCACGCGACCTTCGGGTCCACGGACTATGAGGTCGCCGACGAATCCGGTCTGACCATCGGGGCCCACGTGTGGGACTTCCTGATCCTGGCTGATGAGCTTCCGGGGATCGAGCCGCAAGCGGGCGATGTGATCGTGGCCAACGGCAGGCTTTACGAAGTCATGCCACTGGGCGGCGACATCCGGGGGTGGCGCTGGAGCGATCCGTACCGACAGACCTACCGCATCCACACCAAAGACATCGCCCCGGAACCCCCGCCCCCGGAACCCCCGGAACCCCCGCCCCCGGAATAACCCCGCCCGTGGAGTAACCACGTGAACGATTCACCGACGAACAGTGAGTTTGAAAGTTTTCAGGGAGCTTGCCAACGCGAGTTCGATGAGCTTCACCGCAAGCTGGATCGACTCGATGAGGCGATTCGCGGCAATGGCCGACCCGGCATCACGGTCCGCCTGGATCGTCTGGAACAGGATGCCAGGCGACAGGGCAAGTTGATCTGGATGATCGTGGGCTCGGGAATCACGGCAGCGACTTCAGGCATCGTCGCATGGATCGCGGGGTGATCCCGGTCCCCGGGGGGGGGGGAAGGGCGGTTGGGTATGAGTCTTGTCATCGACATTGCAGATGCAGTGACAGCGGAACTCAACGCCGCACCGCCGGCCACGTTCGATCCGGCCATTACGGCCGTGCGCCGCGTGCTGCCGGAGTTCGATCTGGCCGAGCTGGCCGAAATGAAGGTGTCGGTGGTGCCCAAGCGTGTGGTGATTACCGGATCGACCCGAGCCGCCAGCCAGTACGACATCGCCGTGGACGTCGGTGTGCAGAAGAAATGCGGCAAGGATCTGGATCTTGAGGTGGCGACCCTGACCACATTGATGGATCAGTTGGCCGACTACCTGCGACGCCGCTCACTCAATGCCGCGCCGTTCGCAACGTGGGTGAACATTGCCAACGAACCGGTGTACGCCCCGGAGCACCTGGCCCAGCAGAGGGTGTTTACCAGTGTGCTGACGGTCACCTACCGGGCGATGAAATGACCTGGCCCCCCGGAGCCCCCGTCCGGAACTGTGGAGACTGAATCATGAACAACGTCATCATGCGAAAGCTCGTCCTGACCGCCGACTATCAGCCGCTGGCCCCCGGCAGAGTGGTCGGGTCATTTGTCATCAGCGTTCCGCCCAAGAACACCAATGATGCGATCTTCCTTGGCGACGAGGGGGCTGAGGTGCCCTGGGTGCCCGGCGAATGGCACGAGTTTAACCGCGTCAACCTGGCCGAGATCAAGGTCAAGGGCACGCCCGGGGGCGGGGGGGGCGATATCGTCACCGTGATCGGGGGGACCTGGTGATGCCCTACACCCAGCAACCACTACCGATCATCTCGACGCCGCCCATGCGCGAATGGAGCTCACTGAACCTGGCCTATTCAACTGACGTGACGGAGCTGCGGCAAATCAACATGCCCAACCTTCAGAACCTCAACTGCGATGGCATCCCGCTGTCGACGTTGCCATGGGCAGACCTTCAGAGCCTGGTGTACCTCGGCGTGTATGGCTGCAGTTTCGTGACGCTGGAGGTCTGGCGACTGCCAAACCTTCAGGCGATCTTTGCCAGTGACATCGCTCCGCTTCAAGTGTTCGATGCCCACGACCACCCCAACCTCTCGAACATCGACCTGAACTATTGCCACTCGCTGACCACCATCGACGTGTCGGGTTGTCCTAATGTCCAATCCATTTACGCCTACGACTGTGGTTTTGACACGCCCCTGGTGGACCAGTTGCTCGCCGACCTTGTCGCCAATGGCACAAGCGATGGGTACGTCGATGTCAGCGGCATCAGCAACTCACCCCCATCGAACCCGGACGGGCTGGCCTACAGGACCATTCTGATCAGTCGGGGATGGACCGTTTACACAAAGTAAGGACCACCATGAAAGAGATCGCCACCACCACCGTGCAGGTGAAACTCTCCGACGGCAATGAGGACAGGTTCGTGCTGGTCCACAATGGTCAGCAGGTCATTGAACTGGCGTCACCAGGCGGAAAGGTCGGTACACCGCCGGGCAACACCATGCTCGTGGGCACCAGGGAGGAACTCGCCGCGGAGATCGCTCGGCTCAAACTTAAAGCCAAGAAGCCGCGCCGTCCCGCTGAACATATGCCGCCGGGTATGACGTCGGACCGGGACCAGACATGATCGGCATTGACTTCAAGAGCACGAAAGCGATGTTCTTCGACCGCAAGGCGGTGATGTCGAAGGTCAACACGGCCACACGCAAGGTGCTCAGTAAGTTCGGGGCATACGTGCGACAGTCGGCCAAATCGTCGATCCGCAAACGGAAGAAGCCATCGCCGCCCGGATCGCCGCCAAGCTCGCACACGGGGCTGCTCAAGAAGTTCATCTTCTTCGGCTACGACCCCCGGAAGGAGTCGGTGGTCATCGGGCCGACGCGGCTGAATCGGAAGGGACGCGACGACCCCGGGAATGCGCCGCCCCTCCTGGAATACGGCGGTACGACGACGCTGGTGCGGCGCGGCAGGAAGAAACGCACGACTTACCAGGCCAGACCGTTCATGGGACCGGCCTTCACCAAAGAGCAAACCAATCTGCCCGCCATGTGGCGTGACAGCATTCAATAAGGAGTTAGCCGATGCCTCAGGATTTTCTGCTGGGCATGAATGCCAAGATTTACCAGGGCCCTTCCGGGGGCGAACTGGCGACGCTCACGGAGATGGCCAACGTCAAAGATGTGACGCTGAGCCTCGAGGCGGGCGAAGCCGATGTCACCACCCGTGCTAATCAGGGTTGGCGTGCGACCGCGCCGACCTTGCGCGAATGCACCGCCGAGTTCGAGATGCTCTGGAAGCCGGGCGATGCCGGGTTCGATGCCGTAAAGACCGCGTTCCTGACTTCAGGCAGTATTCGACTGGCCGTGTTGACGGGCGTGCGCGATGCCTCGGGTGCTGAGGGGCCGTTGGGTGACTTTTCTATCACCAACTTCAGTCGCAACGAGCCGCTGGAGGAAGGTGTGACGGTCAGCGTGACCGCCAAGCTCGCCGTGTTCGCCGAATGGGTGGAGGTGGCCTGATGAAGACTTTCACTGATGCAGCCGGTCGGACCTGGACACTCAGCCTGACCCTCGGCACCGCCATGGCGGTCAAGGCGAAGCTCGATATCGATCTGCTGCAACCCGAGTCAGGTGATCCGCCGCTGCTGACGCGACTCGGCACCGACGAGATGCTCCTGGGCGAGGTGCTCTGCGCCATGCTGGAAAAGCAGTTCGAGACGCACAAGGTCACGGCCGACGATGTGCGTGCTGCGTTTGACGGGCAGACACTTCTGGCGGCGCAGCAGGCGTTCTACGAGGAGTTGATCAGTTTTTTCCGATTCCGCGGCCGCAACGATCGGGCCAAGGCGGTCGCCAAGCAGATGGCCATGATCGCCGCGGCAGTGACGGCCGTGGAGACGCGACTCGATGCACTGAACATCGACGAGACGATTCGTGGAGCGATGTCTGGCGCATCGCCGGAAGCCTTGGACTCGGTCCCGACGAATCCGGGGTCGGGGGGCTGACGCTGCGGCAGTTGCTGTGGATGGCCGAGGGCCTGGGCCGCGAGCGGTGGTCGCACACATCATTGATCTGCGCCCTGATCGCCAACACCAATCGCGACCCCAAGCGAACCAGGCCCTTTAAGCCGACGGATTTCGACCCCTACGCGAAGCACGATCGGCGACTACGGACGGTCGCCGACAAAGAGTCGCTCGCAATCCTCAGAGAGGCCCTTGAGGCCCAGAAAGGCAGATGAACATGGACGGCAACACGATCCTCAACGGCATATGGATGTTCCTTAACTCGAGCATCGGCTTTGCCGTGATCTGGGCGGCCATCGTCGGCGTCTTCATCTTCCTGGCCAGCCGACTCAATCCCTGGCAGGAGAAGTGGAAGCTCTACGAGGGCAGCATCATCACCGGCATCAAGCTGGCGGAAAAGCAGATCCCCGACGACACGCCTAACAAAGGTCTGGCCAGGCTGGATGCAGCGCTGCGGTTCGTGCTTAAGGCCTACGCCGAAGCCAATAACGGCAAGCAGCCCCCGAACAGCCTCATCGAGCAGATCAAGCAGGGCATCCAGATCACGCACGCCGAACTCGACCGCTACGGCGGTCTGAACAAGTGACCGTTTAGTTTCCGACACCCCAACCTCCACGGAAGGAGACCCGCTTTGAAGAATATTCGTTCGTTACTTTTGCTTGCCGTCATGCTCGCGCTGACGGTCATCGTCGGATGTGCCGCCACGCCTGAGGACCGATGGTTCCAGCAGCGTGACGCACTCAACACCGCCAACCGCATCTACCTGGCCAACGTGCCGTCGATGACTGACCAGCAGATTGTCCACTACGGCCAACTGCTGCAGACGGCCCGGGCACAACTCGACCAGGCCAAAACCCAACTCCCGGGGGGTGGATCGGCATTCAACGCCACGCTGGACATGGTCGAGATGCTGCTAGCCCGCGTGATCGCACTCGAACCCCCCCGGACCCCCGGACCCGCCCCCGGAGATGCCCCCGCCCCCGGACCCGCCCCCGGACCAACCCCCGCCCCCGGACCAACGCCCGCTCCCGCCCCCGGTCCTAC
>JBGSTK010000238.1:0-70760 GCA_041736565.1 Phycisphaeraceae bacterium
CGCCGCCGCCACCACCACCGAAGCCGCCGCCGCCTGCGGGCTTGGGACGGGCTTCGTTGACATTGAGGGCGCGTCCCTCGAAATCGTTGTTGTTGAGTGCATCGATGGCCGCCTGACCTTCGGCGTCATTGGTCATGGTCACGAACGCAAAGCCGCGAGGACGACCGGTGTCGCGATCAGTGATGACCGCCACTTCCTGAACTTCGCCGTAGTTGCTAAACAGCGCCTGGAGGCTCTCCTCCGTGGTTGAAAAGCTCAGGTTACCTACATAGATCTTCATGCGATTGCTCCAAAGCAAAGGTGGCTCACGAATCGTCGCATAAGATCAATCGTGGCTCACGGATTCTGCGGCACAGAGACGATTCGCCTCTGCCCGCCCGACGTGACCGCCAACGCTGGCGGTCTTAACCCTTCCATTGTATCAGACGGCCAGCCGTCCGGGCAACCGGCGAAAATGCCCCTTCCGCCCGCCCTCGCGGCTTTGATATGGGTCACTGTTCCGGCGGCGCGGCGAGCAACTCGGCGATGGGCATCGCCTTAAGCGTGTCGTTGGGGTTGATGCGATCGCCCTCGGTCACCAGATGCAGCAGATGCCGATCGCCCAGGACGCGGGCCCGGAAGAAGCTCGCGTCTTCGATCGCGGGCAGCTTGACCAACTCCGCGCCATCCCGTAGATCAATCAAGACGCGGTTAGTCTGCACGACCATCGGACCGTCGCCCACCCACTCGATGTTGGGATAGACCGCCAGAGCACCCAAGAACGAGGTGGGGAAACTCTGGCCGACGCGCTTGCCCGTATCCAGCGACCACAGACGCAGGCCATCGACCATCCCGATGAGTTGCTTGCCGTCGCTGGAAAAGGCCATGCCCTTCACGGTGTATTTGGCTGGATACGGGTTGTTGGTCTTGAGGGTGCCTGCCACGGAGCCGTCCTTGGTGTCGTGTAGATCGACGAAGAAGTCACCGCCCTCCTTGCGGGCCAGCGCCAGGTAGCGCAAGCCGGGGCTGACGGCGATGATCAGCGTGTCGCCGTAAGTCTGCCGTCCCGTGGCGCTCCAGAGCAGCTTGCCGGAGGGGAACTGGTAAACGTGCGCCTCGCCGCCGGTCCCGGATTTCATGGACTCATAGAACACACCGACGCGATCATCGCCGACATAGGCGAGTTTGACGTCGTTGTGGTTGCGATCCTTGGGCATTGGGATGTCGGCGATTGGTCGGCCGGTCTTGAAGGACGCGATCATCAGGGTGTGGGGCGGGCCAGCGCCAAAGGGAGTAAGCATCAGAGCCATCGACTCGCCATCAGGGCTGAGGACCAGGGTGGTCGGGTGGCCCTTGATGAGGTGCTTGAACTGCCCGGTGATGCGCCCGGTGCGGACATCCACCACCTTGAACTCCGAAGGTTTATTTGGGTTTCCGTAGGCCCCGAAGCCGACAAACGGGCTGGGAGTGGCGGAAGTGAAGACCGTGGAAGCACCGTAGGGCGCCAACGGGACCGCCAGATCATGGTCGAGCGTGAAGCGAAGGGCCTCGGGCAGCGGATCCGCCTCGACTTTCCACTGACCGACGGCATCGACCGTGCCGACGTACTTCTGGCTGCCGGTGGGCTTGCCCGGCTGACGCTCGGGCAGGTCCGCCGCCATCGCCATCAGGACAATCAATCCAACGACCGCGCCACCGAGAAATTGCCTGAACATGATGTTACCCCTGCGAAACGAAAAGATTGACCAGCCAATGGCGGTTCGACCACTGCGATGCTGATAGGACCCCGATTGTGTGCCCGGAGACCATCCCCGAACCGCATGGGACAATATGACACGCGATTCTCCTCTGGTCAATAACGAAATGCCTGCGTGGTTCCGATTCCGCTCAGGTGGCCTATACGTGAGTAAAAACCGCCGGAATCGCCGGTTTCGCGGTCGATATAATCTGCGCATGACTAACAATGTCAGCCTCCCAACTTCGACTTCGCCTGTTACGTCACGTCGGGCTGTGCTCACGCTGACGGCTGTGGTGACCTTGGTCGCGCTGGCGAGCCGACTCGTTGGACTCGGGGCCCTGCAGCCCTGGGGGGATGAGGTCTACTCCTACATCGCCTCGGCTGATCTCCCGGCGTTGCTGCTGAGGTGGGAGACGAAAGAGAACCAACTTCACTCGCCACTGCACTTCATTGAGATGAAGGTGTCACGTCAGGTCTTCGGTAACGGCGCGCTGGGCATCCGCCTACCCTCGGCCCTTTACAGCGTGACGGGAATCGCCCTGCTGTGCTGGTGGGTCGCGGCGCGGGTGGGCCTGACTGCGGCTGCGGTGGCGTCGGCGTTCCTGATCCTTAACCCGTTCGTGCTGGAATGGTCGCGCGAGGGACGCATGTACAGCGGGCTCATGTTCTGGACGCTGCTACTGGTGGCGACGGCTCTCCACGGCGTGCATCACGTCCGGGAGAAAGCCGGCCATTGGCATGACTGGCCGTGGTGGACGGTAGGCCTGCTCTTTAACTTGTGCCACGCCTCAGCGATCTGGGGAATCACCTCAATCGCGGCGGTGGGGCTGTGGCTGGGCCTAATGGGTCTGGCCTTGCTGCCACGTGATCGTCGGGCGGGCCTGAACATCCTCGCGGGGGCCGCTCTGGCCACGGTGGTTTACTTGCTGAGCTGGTCGCTGACGGGGCTGGGCAAGGCAATGATCTACTCGCGGTACAAACCCGACGAGGTACCGGGGGACGCATTGTCACTGTTCCCACGATCGCTCGATGCGTCGCTGAGCGACTTGGCGGGCATGGTGCCGGTGACGGTGACGGTGCTGGTCTGGCTGGTGGCGCTGGTCGGCTGCGTGTGGGTGTTCGCAGGGCGACGGCGGGGACTCGCATTGCTGCTTTTACTGCTGGCGGTGGTACCGTGGATGATGTACCCCAGCGTCATCAAGCGTCACTTCTGGGCCGGCCGATACATCTATATCGCGTTAATTCCGCTGGCGTTCTGGCTCGGGGTGGCTGTGCAGGCGCTGTGGCACAACCGCCGGGCGAAGTACTCGTGGCTGCCGCAGGGCGGCCTTGTCGCGATCGCCGTACTCCTTCTGGTGGTGTGGCTGCCAATACAATGGCGGGTGCTGACGATTCCCAAGACGCGGGTGCTGTCGATGATGGAACCGCTTCGCACGCAAGGTGCAGCAGGGGACGCGGTGATGATGCTGCCGCACTTCTACACCGCCCTGACCGAGTTTCCGCCTTATGCCGTGCCCGAGGGCCTGGACATCATCACGCCTCCGCGGGCGCTATGGGGCGAAGTCACGTTGGTGGCGTCAGACGGCAAGCTGAGCGATCCCTACGATCTGCCATTTGAGCCGGTGATGGCGCAGGCTGAAACACGGCCGGCGAACACTTGGCTGTTGCTCATAGACCCTGACAAAGACACATTCGACCGCCTAATTCCACTGACTCAAGCATACGGATTGCCGCCGGAGACGCTGCGACAGGCCGTGGCGGAACACAGCCGAGCTTCGACGCTGACCATGCGCGTGTCCGCAGCCGGGGTCGATCACGTCACAGCGACGGTCCACCGCAGGCATATCCAGTCATGGCCGTGGCAGGCGGAAGCGTGGAACCGCTAAGCGTCAGCGTTTCTGCGTCACATCCTTTCGCTGCCGGTTCATGCGCGTGGGGTTCGCATCCTGTGGTGCCTATTGCCGCGCTCCCTACGAGACTGCGGGGCGGCCACGCCGGTACCTGAAGTGATGGGACCACCCATGCCGACCGGGTGCAAGACCTCTTTTCCGCTTCGCGCTGCGCGGACGCGGCTGGGGAGCGGAGCGGACACGAGAAGCGCCGCTCAAAACGCGGCGGCGGCGAGGGCGACGAGTTGGTCCTCGGCAACGTGGCCCATGACGCAGAGCCAGCGGTCCCCTTGGCGGGTCATGGCCATGTTCAGTCCCTGGGCCTCGTGGGCGACTATGGTGCGACCGCCCCGGTTGTACGTTCGGCCGTGGGGGGCGACGAAGTCGTGGGCGTCGGCGACAATGAGCGTAACAGGCTGGCCGTGAAAATCGAGGAGGACCGCGGCGACCAGCTTGCCGTGGACGTGCGCCAGGCAGCAGGACTGCACATTGACGCCCTCGAGGTCGGGCAGACCGGGGCCTTGGCTCCACTGGCGGGCGATGGCATCGCGGGCATCATCGATGGTGGTGACTTGGGTAACGGGTCGCTGGCCGGTGACGATCTGGGTATGAAGGGCTGAAAGTTCGATGGGTGAGGCGACCACGGGGTTCTGGCCTGAAAGCAGGAGACCGGCGATGATCACCGCAGCCAGCGCGAGACTGGCGGCGAGGCTGACGATGGGACGAGTCCATCGGCGAAACACCGATGCGCGGCGGGAAGGGGCGGTGTCGGACTGCACCTCGGGCCCTGCGAGTGCAGCGGTCGCGGCGGTAGCCAGCGAGGCTTCGAGCATGCGCTGAAGTCGTGAGGAATCGACCGGCGCAGCGGCGAGCTGACGCAGCCGACGTTGTGTCGCGTCATCGAGCTTGGAATCTGGGAGCAGGTTGGGGTTCATTGATATTGTCCGGGTTCGGCGGCGGGACGCTGGGCAAGCCATCCGCGTTGAGCGGCGACCGAAGCGAGGCGTTGGCGCAACATGGCGCGGCCCCGGTGGGCGCGACTCTTGATCGTGCCTACTGGCACCTCAAGGACCTCAGCCGCCTGGGTTTGATCCAGCGACTCAACATCGACGAGCAACAGGGTCCAGCGAATCTCATCTGGCAGGCTTTTGAGCGCATCGATGACGGCCTGATCCTCAAAGCGGTTGAGCAGTTCCTGCGGCGAGTCGCCTTGCTGCCAGACGTTGTCATCGAGTTCAAACTTGCCGGGCGCGGCCCCAGGGTCGGCAATCTGCATGGCTGGGGCGCTGTCAAGAGACACATGGCCGGTGTGGCGTGCTTCACGGCGAGCCCGACTGATGTGGGTGTTGCGCAGGATCGCCAAAAGCCAAGCTTTGGCGTTAGTCTCCTGACGGTACTGGTCGATGAAGCGAGCGGCTTTCATCATGGTTTCCTGCGCCAGGTCGTCGGCGTCGGCATCGTGGCGGGCGAGGTAGCGTGCCACGCGCAGCACATCGTTGATCCACGGCCACATCAACCGGCGAAAACGGTCGATCTGCATCGGCGAGAGTTGCTCATCAGCCATGGGGCGCCTGTCTCCGTGAGCCGGCGCGAGCGGCCGGGAGCCTTGGAGGGCGCCTGAGTCTATCGCCTTATGCCAAAGCAAACGCAAGAGGCGGGGGTGGAGGTTCAATTTCGCGCCGGAAAAACGCCGATCGGGGCGGGATTCAGGCCCGCGGGTCTGACGGTGTGACATGCAATTGTGCCCTGTGAGTGCGACGGTGGAGGATTTGCCCGATTTGTGGCGTGGCGCGAGGGTGCTAGACTTGATCGCGTTGTTTCGGGCTGTCGGGCTTGGCGGACGGTGGTTCGTCTGCGTCAGGCATCCTCAGGAAGGACCGGAAGCCTCGGAAGAACCCGAACCCTCGCGATCCATCGCATACCCTCGGCGTCTCACGCGGACGTCCTAACGGATTTCAGCTTTGTCTGCTACATCTCCCAAGTCGCCTGACGCCGCACGAAGCCAGGCACGGAGCCAAGCTCTGGCTGGCACGCAGTTGCCCACCGGGGAGTTGATGCGTCGCATGCTGGCGCTGACTTGGAAGTTCCGCCTAGGCTGTGTCCGGGCGGTGGTGGCGCAGATGCTGCTGCTGGCGCTGGCGTTGTCGGGCTTGAAACTTTCGGGCATCGGCATTGACGTCATCCATCACGCGATTCGGCCCGAAGCGCCGCCGCCCCGCTGGCCCTTCGGCATCGCGCCGCCGGGGGAGTGGTCGGCCATGACCCAGGTGCTGGCTCTGGTGACGGGCATCCTTCTTTTCGCCGGGGTGCGTGTCGCTCTGGGATACATCAACACGCTGCTGCAGGAGCGGTTGGTGCAGGACATCGTCATCCACCTTCGCGCCTCGGTCTATGACAAGCTTCAGCGGCTGTCATTTCGCTTTTATGACGCCAACGAGTCCGGTTCGATCATCAATCGCGTGACGGGAGATGTGCAGGGCGTGCGAATGTTCGTCGATGGCGTGATCATCCAAGGAACGAACCTGCTGCTGTCGCTGACGTTTTTTCTAGTCTTCATGCTCAGCATCCACAAGACCCTGACGCTGGTGTGCCTGGCGACGACGCCCATTCTGTTTACCGCGGCCTTGATTTTCTCGCGGATGGTTAAGCCGGCGTATTGGGCAAACCGCAAACTCTTCGACACGGCCATACTCCGGCTATCGGAAAACGTGCTGGGCGTCCATGTCGTCAAGGGCTTTGCCCGCCAGACGCAGGAGATAGAAAAATTCAGTGAGATTAACGCGGCTGTCAAGGACCAGAAACAGTACATCTTCTGGTGCATCAGCTTCTTCACTCCTTTCACCGGCCTGCTGACCCAGGTGAATCTGGCGGTGCTGCTTTTCTACGGCGGCTACCTGGTGCTGGCGAACCAGCAGAACCCGGGTGAAGGCATCTCGCTGGGCGAGGGCTTCTGGGTCTTTGCGGGCCTCCTGCAGCAGTTCTCCTCGCAGATCGCGGCGCTGGCCAACATCACCAACAGCGTGCAGCAAAGTCTCACCGCAGCGGACCGCGTGTTCGGCGTGCTCGACGCTCCGGTTGAGATTGAAAGCAAGCCCGATGCCGTGCCGTTACCGCGTGCCCAGGGGCGGGTGACCTTCGAGAACGTGTCGTTTGGATACAAAGCCGAGGACCTGGTGCTGCAGGACGTAAGCTTTTCCGTCGAGCCGGGCCAGTGCGTGGCAATTGTGGGGGCGACGGGCGCGGGCAAGAGCACGATCTTGTCGCTGATTCCGCGGTTTTATGATCCTGATGCGGGACGCGTGCTCATGGATGGCCACGATGTGCGTGATGTGAATCTAGATGACCTTCGCCGCAACATCGGGCTGGTGTTTCAGGAGAACTTCCTGTTTTCCAACACGATTGCCAACAACATTGCGTTTGGTCATCCCGGGGCGACGCGGGCTCAGATCGAGCAGGCGGCTCGGATTGCTGCAGCCCACGATTTCATCATGGCGATGCCCAAGGGTTACGACTCGCTGCTGGAGGAGAAGGCGGGCAATCTCTCGGGTGGCCAGCGCCAACGGCTGGCGATCGCGCGGGCGATCCTGCTGGACCCTGCGGTGCTGATTCTCGACGACGCCACCGCTGCGATCGACCCGCAGACCGAGCATGAAATCCTTACCGCCATGGACAACGCCATGAAAGGCCGCACGACCTTCGTGGTGGCGCATCGACTTTCGACATTGCGGCGAAGCGATGCCGTGATCGTGCTGGAAAACGGGCGGGTGGTGCAGACCGGCACACACGACGAACTGATGCGCGCAGGTGGCCACTACGGCAAGGCGGCACGGCTGCAGCTGGCCGACGCCGAGAGCATCCGCCTGCTGGGCATGGACCCCACTCACGAGACGCGGCTGGCCACGGGAGGTGCATCATGAGCCGACTCGCAGCCCCGACATCATTCAACAGCAAGCTCAAGACACTGACCGTCAGGAGCGACAACGAGGAATTCGAAGCCGAAGAGCGACCGCTGGATTTCCGTCTCATCGTCCGCCTGCTTCGCTACACCCGCCCACACGCTGTTAAACGCAATACACTGCTGGTACTGGTGGTCATCCGCTCCATTCAGTTGCCGGTGCTGGCGTGGATGCTGGCGGAAGTCATCAAGGGGCCCATTGCCCACTTCGCTGACATGAGCGACATCCTCATGGGTGCACTGGGCTTCCTGGCGTTCGCGCTCTTCACTCAGTTCACTTTCCATTTCCGCCTGAGGCTTTCGCAGGAGTTGGGCGAGGCGGTGGTGCATGACATGCGGCGCGACATGTTCGCCCATCTTCAGATCCTGTCGATGAGCTTCTTCAACCGCACCAAGCTCGGGCGGATCATCAGCCGCATGACCAGCGACGCCGAGGCCGTGCGCGCGGGTGTACAGGACGTGCTATTTGTCAGCTTGGTGCAGATCGGCCAGGGTCTGGTGGCTGCGGGGTTCATGCTGTATTACGACTGGCGGCTTTTCCTCCTGCTGCTGGGTCTGGCGCCGGTCATCTGGGGCATCAGCTCCTACTACCGCAAGCGCCTGGGCCAGGCCTATCGCATCATCCAGGAGAGCTTCTCCCGCGTGACCTCGACACTGGCCGAGAGCGTCAGCGGCATCCGCGTGACGCAGGGCTTTGTGAGGCAGGAAGTCAACGCGAAAATGTTCGCCAGACTGGTGGAGGATCACTCGGCGGTGAACATGATCCGCGCCAAGCACACCGGCGGGCTCTTTTCGCTGCTGGACCTCAACAGCCAACTTTTCACTGCGGCGCTGCTGGCGCTGGGCGGGTATTTCATCCTCGTCACTTCCTCGGGCGACCCAGCCGACCAGTTTGAGCAGTACGGCAACCTGTTCCTCTTTTTCGCCATGAGCAACTTGTTTTTCGAGCCGTTCCGCGTACTGGGAGCGCAGTACAACGCGGCGTTGACCGCCATGGCCGGTGCCGAGCGTGTCTTTGCGCTGCTGGATACCAAGCCGGACTTCGTCGATCCACCCGATGCCATCGAGTTGCCACCGATCCAGGGCCGCGTTGAATTTCAAAACGTGCAGTTTGCCTATAACCCCGAGACCAAGGTACTCAAGGACATCAACTTCAAGGTCGATGCTGGCAAGACCATTGCCCTCGTGGGCCACACCGGCAGCGGTAAAACCACCATCATCAACCTCATCGCCAAGTTCTACCTGCCCACCGGCGGACGCTTGACCATCGACGGCCACGACATCACCACCGTCAACACCGAGTCGCTGCACAAACAGATGGGCATCGTGCTGCAAGTCAACTTCCTCTTCACCGGCACGATCATGGACAACATCCGCACGGGCAGGCCCAACGCCACGGATCAGGATGTCATCGAGGCCTGTCGCAAACTTGATGTGCTTGACCTCATTGCCGCGTTACCCGAGGGCTTTGCCACGCAGGTCGGCGAAGGTGGCCGAAGCATGTCGCTGGGTCAACGGCAGATCGTCTGCTTCGCCCGCGCCATGCTCGCTGACCCGCGTATCCTCATTCTCGACGAGGCCACCAGCAGCGTCGATACCATGACCGAGGCCCGCATCCAAAAAGCGCTCGCTGTGCTACTCAAAGGGCGCACCAGCTTCGTCGTGGCGCATCGGCTCTCGACGATTCAGCAGGCCGACACCATTCTGGTCCTCGACCAGGGCTGGATCGTCGAGCGAGGCACCCATCGCCAACTGCTGGCGACCGGCGGCGTCTATGCTTCCATGTACCGCAAGTTCATCCACGCCGCGCGCGCCTGATGATCGTGACCTGACGACAAGGTCTGACGACCACGACCCGTCGCCAAGGCCTTGAGAAAACGCCAGCCACCACGGCATATCGTCGATAATCCTCCAGCACCCTTGACCGGAGCCCGCCCATGATCGTGGTCATGCGAACCGACGCCAGCGAAGCCCAGATCCAGCACGTCATCACCTTGATCCGCGAAATGGGTCTCAAGGATCACCCCATCCACGGCACGGAGTTGACGGTGGTGGCGGCAGTGGGCGATGACCGCAAGAAAGACAAGGATCGCCTGGAGCAGGCGCCGGGCGTGGACCGCGTGATGCGCATTTTGGCGCCGTACAAGATGGCGGCCCGTGAGACCCACACGCAACGCACGCAGGTGCGCATCAGTGATGCCTGCGTGGTGGGTGGCAAGCACGTGCCCGTCATCGCTGGGCCTTGCAGCGTGGAGAATCGTCAACAGATTCTGGAAGTCGCACGCCAGGTCAAAGCGGCTGGTGCCCATGCGCTGCGCGGTGGCGCGTTTAAACCTCGCACGAATCCCTATGCCTTCCAAGGCCTTGGGCAGGAAGGGCTGGAGCTGCTGGCGGAGGCACGCAACGAAACGGGATTGGCGGTGATCACTGAAGTGCTATCGGAAAATGACGTGGAACTCGTCGCCCGCTACGCCGACTGCCTGCAGATCGGCACGCGAAACAGCCAGAACTTTAAGCTGCTTGATGCCTGCGGCCACCAGTCCACGCCCGTGCTGCTCAAGCGCGGCATGAGCATGACGCTCGATGAATACCTCCAGGCTGCGGAGTACATTCTGGCGGCAGGCAACCCCAACGTTATTCTCTGCGAGCGCGGCATCCGAACGTTTGAAGATCACACCCGCAACACGCTTTCTCTCTCAGCGGTGCCCGAGTTACAACTTCGCTCACACCTGCCGGTGATCGTCGATCCCTCGCAAGGCACGGGGCATGCGCGACTGGTTGCCGCAATGAGTCGCGCCGCAGTTGCCGCCGGTGCCGATGGCCTGATCATCGAAGTGCATCAGGACCCCGAGCATGCCATGACTGATGGTGCTCAATCCCTGACCCCCGCGGCCCTGGTCGAGTTGATGCGATCCCTGTCGCGCATCGCGGTGGCGGTGGATCGCACCTGTTGACCCAGCCGATCAACGTTCCTTTTTTGAGTCGTATGGTTTTAATGCGTCGCGCAGCAGTTGGGCCACGCGTTGCTTCAATTCGACGGGCTTGCGCACCACGATGTCAGGGCCGAAGCCGCAGACCCACCGAGCGATCTCGGTCAGACCATCGACCTCGAACGTCACTAGGCGGCGGCCATCGGGCAACCGGCGATCAGTTTGGCTCTCGTGCCAGCGCGTTTCGGAGATACAGGCTGCGACTTCACCTGAGAACACCACTTCGACCTTGTAGATCTTGCCTTCCGGCATCACCCGCCAGGCTTTGCCCACGACATCGGGGATCGCGCCTCCCTTAGGCCGCGTGAAGAGAATATCGGTGGGTGAAACCTGATCCACCCTCGAGAGTTTGATGAGACTCAGCGCATCGTGATTGCGATCCAAGCCCAGCACAAACCACCCCGGCTCTAGCAGGTGCAGGGCGTAGGGGTGGAGCACCGTCTGATGCGGCACCTCCCCGGGCAGCGACCGTTGCGTCACCAAACAGGCGCGGCCTTCCTCGATGTACTGCTGGAGCGTGAGGAAATGCTGCTTCTTGCCGGTGGCCACCACATCGGGCTCCGCCGCCACGAGCACGGTCGCCATCAGTTCCTCGCAGACCGAGCGCATCTCCTGAGGCACCGTGGCTACGATCTTGGCCACCGCGCTGGCGGCCTCGGCCTTGAGCGGACCGGTGCGTTGAGCGTACGCCACCTTGCCCATGAGCATGAGCCCCAGCGTCTCAGTCACCGTGAGTTTTGCAGGCGAGAAGAAGAAGGATCGCGCGATGCGATAGCCGCTCCCGGGCTTGTAGTAACACGGCACACCCGCCTGACGCAGCACCTCGAGATCGCGAAACAGCGTGCGACGCCCGACCTTGAGTTCTTCGCAGAGGCCTTCACTGGTACGCGCCTGGCCGCCCTGGACCAGGGTGATGATCCGCAATGCTCGCTGCAGGCGGGATGCACTCATGCTCTAAAGCATACCCGCAGGTCGCTGCGTCAAAATCCGCTTTGGCGCAACAGGTCCATGAACTGGCTGGTGAAGACGAAGTTGTGCTCGGGGAAGATCAGGCCGCCGCGGTTCTGATCGATGTGGCTAAAAAGCAATTCGATGGACGCCAGCGGAACGGGCGGCTGGTCCGGGCGGGCTGGATCGAGCCGCTCGACAATGCCGGTGGTCGAGGCACCGGTGACGTCGAGCCGCTCCATCGTCGCTGTATAACGCAAGGTGAAACCGGGCAAGGCCGGGGCGGTAAACGTCGCCTTGCCGATCTTGGCGAGGATGACCTTCTGGGAAAAGTCGTTGGCGTGGCCGACCATGATGCCTGCGGTTTGCGCCATGCCCTCGATGATCAGCGTGTTGGGCAGCACGGGCATCGCAGGCCGGGCGGGATGTCCCCCCGTCCGGCCCCCCCGCCCATCGGTGGCGGGCAAGGCGGGGAAGTGGTCGTGGAGCACATCCTCAGCCATGGAAACATTTTTGATCGCCACGCAGCGGTGGCCCTTTTCCAATTCGAGGATGCGGTCAATCCATATCCAGTGCATGCCCGCCATTGTAAAGCCATGGCCTCGGGTGCGGGTAACCGCAGGTCGCTGCCCGAGCGTCACAGCAGCGTGATGCTCCATATCATTGACGTCTTGCCGCCGCGTCACCCTTTGAGGGACCCAAGCCATCGCCACAGAATCGAAGCCATTCACAGCCGGGCGTTCGGATGCGACTAAGCCATCGATGCCGCGCAGCAAGACCGCCCGGCGTGAGTTGGCGGCGTGGTACTTCGACAAACTGCGGGGTCTCTATCCCGATGCCGCCTGCGCGCTAAAGCACCGCAATGCCTTTGAGCTGTTGGTGGCCACCATTTTGTCGGCCCAGTGCACGGATGTGCGGGTGAACATGGTGACGCCGAATCTATTTACGCGTTGGCCGGGCCCGACCGCGTTTGCGACTGCCGATGTTGACCACGTCCAGGAGGCGATCCGCTCCACAGGTTTCTTCCGCAACAAGGCCAAGAACATCGTAGCCACCAGCCGCATCATTCTTGAAAAGCACGGCGGCGAGGTTCCGCGAACCATGGAAGAACTCATCGCCCTGCCCGGCGTGGCGCGCAAGACCGCCAATGTCGTGCTGGGCAACGCCTTTGACCTCAACGTGGGCGTGGTGGTGGACACGCACATCGGTCGGCTTTCAAAGCGGATGGGGTTGAGCAGGGCCACGGAACCGGTGAAGATCGAGCGCGATCTGATGCAGTTGCTCGAACCCGCGCAATGGACGCTCTGGTCGCACCTGCTGATATCGCACGGCCGGGCGGTGTGCGTGGCGCGCAAGCCGCGCTGCAGCCAGTGTGCCCTGGCGACGCGATGTCCCCGTGCGGGCGTGGTGATCAGCGCCTGATAAGGGACGCAAGATCTTCGCATATCACGCCAACGGATTGATGACCAGCCCCGTGGCCAGCTTGGGATAGAAAAACGTGCTTTTCTGCGGCATCAGTTCGCCCGCATCGCTGACAGCCATGACACTCTTGAGTGGCGTGGGTTGAAGCACCAGGCCGAGTTGAAACTCGCCGCTATCACACAAGGCCGCCATATCCGCCAACTCGTGGGGGAACTTCCATTTCACTTCAGCGCCCGCCGCAAACGCGGGCTGGCAAATCTGCTCAACGACCAAGTGCTGGACGATGGCGACATCGAGTTGCCGCCAGGGCTCGCTCTGATGGGCATGGCTGCCCGACAGGGGATCCTTACTAAGCGTGCTGGCGATGAACATGCGGCCATCAAGTCGGCCCGCCCCGCCCGCCGAAGGGATGTACAGGCCCAGGGCGTGAGGTCCAGCAATCGGCAGCGCCCGCTCCAAATCCGCCAGCGTCGGCCCACCAAACGGCTCGATGACCAGCTTGCCCTTGGCAGCGGCCTGCAATTTCGCCAGCGAGAAGTCACGCAGATTCCCCAGCACGCGATGCGTCGGCAAAACGATCATGCCCGGGTCTTCCATCGACACCAGCACGAACATGACAAAGTTAGCCGGGTGATCCTCGGGCAAGCCGCCGCCATTGGCCGCAGCCAGTTCGTTGCGGTAATTCAGGGCGGTGTGATAGCGGTGGTGGCCATCGGCAATGTAAATGTCACTGTCTTTGAGGGCCTTTGTGAAGGTGGCGACCATGCTGGCATCGCTGACCTCCCACACATCGTGGCCCACGGCATCCGTAGCGGTGGCACCGGTGAAGCTGGCGGGCTTGTCATCGGCGACTTGCCCCAGCAGTTTGGCGATGGCTGCCTGCGGATCGCGGTAGATGCCGAAGATCGGCGAGAGCTGCACCTGAGTGGCGCGCATCAGCTTAAGCCGATCCTCCTTGCCGCTACTGAAGGTCTGCTCGTGGGGCCAGACCCCCCCGCCGTAACCCGCTGTGGGACTCTTGCCAAAGGCTTGAACCCTCACGTTGGCGATCAGGCCGCGACGGTGAAATCTGCGGCCCCCGTGGGTGTAGTTCTGCTGATAAACGTAAAACGCTGGTGTCGGTCGAGCCGCCAGCGCTCCAGCTTCAAGCCACTGGCGATAGGTCCGCCCCGCCTGCTCGTACACCGCATCCGGCCCCACCACCTTGGGCGGCGTGAAGGGCAAATCGATGGCGACAATGTTCAGCGCATCACGCTGGAGCATCGTCGCTTTACGATCAGCATCAAGCACATCGTAAGGCGGGGCGATGAGCGAACTGATGTCACACCGACCCTTGGAACCGGCAAAAGCCTGGGCATAACACACAGCGGCAATGGGGCGAATCTGGGGCATGACGTTCTCGGTGGGGAAACAATCGCGGAAAGGCGACAGGTTAACGCAGCCGACCTTCGGCCGCCATTGCCCCACTCACGACGTGGACAAACGACCAAGCCATCTTCTGATATCATCCTCCGCCCATCGCGAACCGCGATGGCTAACCCCCCAAAGGAAGAACCATGAATCCGCAACCCAAAATTGGTAACCCCGCAGTCGTCGGCCTGGCGGGCTTCGGCCTCACCACGCTGCTACTCCAACTCCACAACCTGGGCTATTGCAGCCTCGGGCCGGTGCTGGTCATGGGCGTCATGTTCGGCGGACTCTGCCAAATGATCGCCGGGTTCCAGGAACAGAAGGTGGGCAACAACTTCGGCTATGCAGCCTTCGTCGCCTACGGTGCTTTCTGGATTGGCCTGTGCGGAATCTTTGTGCTCAATGCCGCTGGCATCGAAAGATTTAGTTCTTCCGGCACGGATGTGGGCTATTTCCTGCTGGTTTGGACTGGCTACACCGCCATCCTCTGGGTCGCCTCCATGCGGGTCCACGGAGCCATGGCCATCACCTTTACGCTGCTGTTGGCAGGCTTCGTGCTTCTGGACGTGGGACACTTCGGCTTCCCAACGTTCAACACGATCGGTGCCACGGTGCTCATCGCCTGTGCACTGATGGCTTGGTACATGATGGCCGCGGCCCTGCTCAACGACCTGGCCGGTGCCGTGGTGCTGCCACTGGGCAAGCCGTGGATCGCGCGGAAACCGACGTCGGCCCCTCTGGAACTTCGTCCCCCCACCCATGCCGCAGCCTGAAACGCAGCACTCGGTGCAGGCGTAGCGCCCCGGCACGGGGTCATTTCCCGGGGCATTCCCGTTCTTCACCCGCATCAGATCGGGGGAGGCTGGGAAGGGGCATAGCTGCGGGGGCCATCCCTTGATGAAGCACGCCACCCCAACCGTCTGCCGCGAGGCGCGGGAGAGGGAGTCGTTGCGGTCAATTATCGGGCCAAAGCGATGGTTGAACACGAAGGCGCGAAAACGCGAAGGGATGGCTGAGTCAATGCGGTCATTGCTCGTTCCCACGCGATGACCCCCAATAATGGGCAAACCCTAACCCCGCCCCACCTCCCCGTCCGCCCTTGCCCCGCCAACCCCCGACCAAACCCGGCGAAACCGTTGTGGATCGCCGTTAAGTCTCGAATGAATAAGGAGTTCCCCAAAGTCTCGACGGAAGCCCGTAAGGTTTCTACGGGACTCCGTAAGGCTCCTACGGGACTCCGTAAGGTTTCTACGGGACTCCGTAAGACTTCTACGGGACTCCGTAAGACTTCTACGGGACTCCGTAAGGCTTCTACGGGGCTCCGTAAGACTTCTACGGGACTCCGTAAGGCTTCTACGGGACTCCGTAAGGTCTCTACGGAAGTCGGTACGGTCTCGAAGGAACCCCGTGAAGGATGCAAGGGGATGCACCCGCGCGGCGACGCACATGGCCGATAACCCAAGCAACTCAAAAGCCCGTTGGCCCGTTCATCAGCATGACTGTTGACGATAGATCGCAGTCCGCCTGTTGAGCCGTGGTCCTGCCGGTGCCCGTCGCCGAGGGTAAACTGGCTGGCCATGGCGCAGCGTCGCTTCCATTACGAGCAGGCGTTTGAGGCTTACTTGCGGGAAAAGGCAATTCCCTACGTCGCTGTCGATGAGGCCAAGCGGGCGCTCTCCTCACCGAGCGTGGCCCGCGCGCCCGAGGCGCTCAAAAGTTTCGACTTCGTCGTTTACAGTGAAAACGGGCCGAATCTGTTGGTGGACGTCAAGGGCCGGAAACATTCGGGTCGCAGCGGCAAGTCGCTGGACAACTGGATGACGCGTGGGGATGTTGACAGCCTGCGGAAGTGGGAGAAGATTTTTGGCACGGGTTTCACCGGGGCCTTTGCGTTTTTGTACTGGTGCGAGGCCCAACCGCCCGATGCCCTGTTCCACGAGGTTTTCACCAGCGGTGATCGCTGGTACGCCCTGCTGGCCATCAGGCTTTCGGATTATGAAGCCCACCTCAAATCCCGCAGCGCACGCTGGGACACCGTGAACATGCCCGCTGCGGATTTCGGACGTCTGTCCCAACCGCTCAAAGAGCTGCTTTGAAACACACTCGCGCGTCGCCAGCCCCTCGTCAGTACGTCGCTAAACGAATCGCCAGCGCCCTGACTCGCGCGTAAGAATTCCGCGATATGTCGGCGGCTCGTTAAACTGTTGCTCACCATGGCTGAATCGACCGAGAAACGTTCCTACAAACAGACGCTCAACCTCCCCAAGACCGGCTTTGGCATGAAGGCCAACCTCGTGCAAAACGAGCCGGCCTCGCTCAAACGCTGGCAGCAGGCTGGACTCTACCAGCGGATTCGCGAGTTGCGCAAGGGCTCGCCTCGCTGGGTCTTCCACGATGGCCCGCCTTACGCCAACGGTTCGATCCACCTGGGTCACCTGCTTAACAAGGTGCTCAAGGACTTGGTGGTCCGCAGTCGCACGATGATGGGCTTTGATGTGCCCTACACGCCCGGCTGGGATTGCCACGGCCTGCCCATCGAGCACAAGGTCATGCAGGAATCCGCAGCGCAGGCTGGCGACCCGGACGTGATGAAGGTCCGCTACAAGTGCAAGGCCTATGCGGAAAAATACGTCAAGCTCCAATCGCAACAGATGCAGCGTCTATTGACCCTGGCGGATTACGATGAGCCCTACCTGACGATGGCGCCGGGCTACGAAGCGGCAGTGCTGGATGTGTTTGGGCAGATGGTCAAGCACGGGCTGGTCTATCGCGCGCTGAAGCCCGTGCACTGGTCGATCGAGAATCGCACAGCCTTGGCGGAGGCGGAGCTGGAGTATTACGACAGGCAAGATACCAGCGTGTATGTGCTCTTTGACTTGGACAGCGCGCCGGCTTCGGCGAAGCTGCCGGGCATCGAGTGTGCGTCGCTGCTGATCTGGACCACCACCCCCTGGACGTTGCCCGCCAACATGGCTGTCGCGGTCGCGCCTCGAGCCGAGTACGGCGTCTATCCCATCGACGACTCCGGCCGGGTGGCGATCATTGCCACGGAACTGGCTCCCCGTGTGCTGGCAGCCGCCGGACGACCCGTGGCTCCCCCTTTCGGTGTGATGCGCGGCAGTGACTTGGTCGGCGCGACCTATCGTCACCCGTTTATCAACCGCACCTCACCCGTCGTGGCAGCAGACTACGTCACGCTCGAAGATGGCACCGGCTTAGTGCATACCGCACCGGGCCACGGCGTGGAGGACTACCAGACCGGCAAGCGGGTCGGACTGGAGATCTATTGCCCCGTCCAAGCTGATGGCACCTTTGACAACACCGCTCCCCAATGGCTGCGCGGTGTGGACGTGTGGAAGGCCAACGGCTTGGTCGTCGAAAAGCTGCGGGAGAGCGGGCACTTGTTCCACGACCACAAGTTCACCCACAGCTATCCGCACGACTGGCGTGGCAAGACACCAACAATCTTCCGAGCGACGGAGCAGTGGTTCATTGCGGTGGATCGCAACTTCTCGCCCCCTGGAACAGACAAGGCTCAAACCCTGCGCGACATGGCGCTGGCAGCGACGGAGAAGCAGGTGGCGTTCGTGCCTGATTGGGGCCGCAACCGTATGCGCGGGATGCTTGAGAGCCGACCCGACTGGTGCATCAGTCGCCAGCGTGCCTGGGGCCTCCCCATTCCCGCGTTCTTCCCCCCGCCGGGCGTGGAAGGCGAGCCGTTGTTGACGCCCGCCTCCATCACTGCGGTCGCGGAGGTCTTCCGCCAGCATGGCTCGGACTCTTGGTTCAAGCTCGATGCCGCAGCACTGCTGGCCAACTACGACGCCGCCAACGATCCCGATGCGCCGCAGTGGGCCAAGGCGTCCGATCACAGGCCCCTGCTGCGACTCTCGGGCGATATCTTCGACGTGTGGTTCGAGTCAGGGTGCTCGTGGAACGCGGCCCTGAAGCGCATGCAAGGCGATTACCCGGCTGACCTCTACCTCGAAGGCTCCGATCAACACCGCGGGTGGTTCCAGGTGTCGCTGTTGCCCTCACTGGCGGTCACGGGCAAACCCGCTTTCGCTGCTTTGCTCACGCATGGCTTCATGGTGGACAAGGATGGCCGCAAGATGAGCAAGAGTCTGGGCAACACTGTCGAGGTCGATGCCCTGCTCAAAGAACTCGGTGCCGATGTCTGCCGGTGGTGGGTCTGCTCGCTCAACACGGACAACGACATCAAGGTTGATATGAGCTTCTTCCGCCTCGCTGGGGAAGAGTACCGCAAGGTTCGCAACACCATTCGCTTCCTGCTGTCGAATCTGTCGGATTTCGACGCCTCGGTCGCGCAGCCGGCACCGGAGCCGACGTCGCTTGACGCCTGGGCATTGGGCGAGCTTGACCGCCTGGTCCGCGGTGCCCGGGAGTGTTATGAGCAGTTTGATTTCCGTGCCCTTCACGAGATGATCTTCAACTTCTGTAACGACACCCTCAGCGCTGTGTACCTGGCGGCGGTGAAGGATCGGCTCTACTGCGATGCGGCAAACGGCCCGCGACGGCGGCAGACGCAGGCGGTCATCCACGCTGTTTCCGATGCGCTGATTCGGCTCATCGCCCCGGTGCTGCCGCATACCGCAGACGAAGCGTGGACAGCGTTGCATGGCGAAACTACGGCTGAAAAATCCGTGCACCTCGAACTGCTGCCCAAGGCAACGCAACCCGCAGTCGATGACGACTGGGCCAAGGTCATGACTGACCGCGAAGGCTGGCTCAAGGCGCTGGAGGAGGCACGGGCTGGGCGAGGCATCGACAACCCGCTGGACTTGGGGCTCAAGATCTGTGCGTGTCCCGCGGCGAGCCATGTGCAGAAGTTCGACCCCGTGGACCTGGCGGACCTTTGCGGCATCAGTCGGGTGGAACTCGTAGCCCAGGCAGGTGACTGCCCGCAAGCCAAGGTGCTTGAGGTCGTCGATCTCCGACAGGAACCACGCTGCGAGCGCTCGTGGAAGCGCGATGGCAGCGTCACAGAGAGAAGCGATGGCGGCATGCTCTCGCAACGCGATGCCCTGGCGCTGGGACTGGCCTGAGTCGAAACCCCAGAGTTACAGCAACGGTAACGCGATACGCAGACAGCCCGACATGGCGGCATCGGCGGGGAGAATGTCGGTGACAATGTGCTCGATGGCGGCTCGATGGCCCGGCCAGAGGAACTCCAAGTCCACACGATCCCGCGCCACCCACCGCGAGGCGGAATTGGTCTCGTCGAGCCGCACCTGGACATCCGCCTCGACCATTGCGGCAAAGCCCGGGCACATGAAGATTTCGTCAGCCTCCGCCAGGTAGAAGGTGTGGACCAGCTCCAGTTGCCACAGCGCCAGCAGGCCCCGTTGTGGAGCGATGCCCGTCTCCTCCTGCAATTCCCGCAGGGCGGCGGCTTGCGCGGTTTCCCCCGGCTCGATGTGTCCCATCACCGGTTGCCAAGTTCCGACCAGCGGCGGCCTCGCCCGACGAAGTTGGAGAAACGTTAAATCCCGGCTATCGCTGTGCCTTTCCGCCGACGCCCCCTGCTGCGTCGTGCCACGGCGAAAGACCAGCAAATCGATGATATCACTGCGGATACGAGGTCCAGCCATGGACCTGAGTATAAGCGCCCCACGACTGATTTGGTCCCCTACGGCGACGATAGGGAAAAATCCTATGGAAAATCACGGTAAGAGGCCCCTATCATCCCCGTCTTGGAACGGTCATGCTGTGATCGTTGGCGCAGCACCCGCCTGGGGTGGGCTGCACGGGGAGAACGTGGGGATTTTTCGGGGCATATTTGGGGATCGGGGGAAACCGGCGGGGGAGATTGTGGGCCCGAGAGGGGAGGTGAGGGGGGACGAGGGCCGGGGGAAACGGGCTGGGCACGGATCGTGCAGGGGTGGGGTCGAATTTGTCCGAGGCCCGGTACGTGGAGCGGGGATTTGGAGGGGCGGGGTCCAGGCCTGATTGTCGTAACCGGCAATCAGGCCTTTTTTTTGCGCTTTTTTCGTGGCGAATGCTGTTCACCTTGATTCCGCTCAAGAAAACTGGCTTGATCCCTGTCCGCCCTGCGGCGATATTTTGAAATTTATCCAAAAAGGGGTTCAACCTCTTCATTTTCGTAGGCTTAGTGGTTAAACTCAGATTAGGCCTCGGCAGCATTCGTTCGTTACGCCGCGCCAATCCTCTCCAGTGGTATGCGCGGCATTTGGTCCAGTCTCGACAGGAAATGAGTTTTGCTCACCCTTTCACGGAGACATGCCATGCGACTCCACGAAGATTGGCGCGAAGAAATCGGCTGGTTCCTGGCGGTGTTCGGTATGGCGGGGCTGCTCTTCGCCCTGGCGGAGATCATCTTTCGGGTCTACGCCCCCAACATGCTCCAAACATGGTGGATCATCATGGGGGTGGCGACCCTCATCGCCATCGTCGGCTTCGTGCTCCCCCTGACGCGGCCCAGTCGGCGGGACAAGGTCGAACCATCCGACAGCCACGTTGGCAATACGGGCACCTGACCCTTGCCCGAGATCCAAGGCGCGCGCAAGCCACGCGCGACGTGCGGGGTCCGCATCGGCCCATCGCGTAAACTGCACGTCCGATGTGTGCCGCCCCAGCCGATGATCGTTGCCCCGCCACGCCCTTGTCGATCAAGCGCTGGTGCCCCCGCGTTTATTCGGCGGCAGTGATCGTCGTTTCACTCATCCTCTGGGCGTGCTGCTTCGGTCTATACACGCAGCACCACGATGTGCTGCCCTCGCGGTTTCATCCTGATGAGCCGGGCAAGGCCCTGCAGATCATCGAGAACAATCGCAACTTCAATCACCCGCAGTTGATGCTCGAATTGACGCAATGGGCGGTGGCCTTGACCGACACACCTCGGGAGCAGGAGGCGGTGACGCAGGTGGGTCGCCTCGTGATCGCGGGTTTAGCAGCCATGGCTGTGGTGGCATTGGCATTAACCGGGCTGGTGCTTCGCGGCTGGGCGGGTTTCATCGGCGTGGCGGTCGTTACCGCCCTTTGTCCGCCTTGGATCATGTACGCCCACTACTTTAAGGAAGACCCCGCCCTGATCATGGGACTGGCGGTGAGTCTTCTGGCGCTGGCGTGGTTCTGGCGCTGCCGGTGCACGTCGGCACTGGTTCTGGCCGGCATCGGTTGCGGTCTGGCGGCAAGCGGCAAATACGTCGGCATCATCGCGCTGCCATGGGTGCTCATCTGCTCCATCATCCCCCCACGTCAAGGCTTTTGGTGGCATCGCCTCACCCGCTGGCCCATCATCGTGTCCTGGACCATCCTGACGCTCCTGCTCATTAACTGGCGGGCGATCAACGAATGGGAGCCTTTCTACCACGCCATGAGCAATGAAGCGGAGCACGGCGTAACGGCTCACAGCGGCGTCACGGGCTATCGCCCCAACTGGTACTGGGCTGTGGCGGTGTGGCGTGACCTGACTTGGCCGATCGCGACCCTGGCGGGCTGGTACGTCCTGCGGCTGGTGTGGCTCACGGTCAACTCAGCCTGGCGCGCGGTGCGATCCCGCCGAGCCGCACCCGACGAAGCTTCAGAAAGGAGGACATCACCCGTTTCGCTGGGCGGCGAGTTGACGTTGGCGCTGTTCGTCCCGGTTTACTTCATCATGATGCTCTACAGCCCGCTGCCGTTTAACCGCTACATCCTGCCGGTGACGGTGCTGGTTTACGCGCTGGCGGGGCTGGGTGTGGCGGATCTGGCGATAGTGATCTCGGGCCTGAGGCCTTGGCGCCGTGGGGATGCCGCCGACGCTCGGCCGACTACTGCGCCGCATCGACGTATGTGGGTCCAGCGTGTGGCGCTAGCAGCGGCACTCACCCCCGTGCTGGTCGTTCATTTGCCTCGGGCAGCCAACTATCTGTCGCAATTTCCCCAGGACAGCCGCCTGCGTTTGGAGGCCTGGGTGCTGGCCAACATTCCGCCGGGCTCGCGCCTTGTGCAGGACTATTACGCTGGGCTGCCTCGCTGGTCGTATCACAACCCCAGTCCCGCGCAGACCAATCTAACGATCCTGCCCACTGGATTCATGGCTGCGGAGATCGGCGACCGAGATCGCGGTCGTCGCTACCGCCCCGACTACATCATCGTCGCCGACTCGGCGTACGGCCGATACATGACGCCCTGGCTTCAGGCAGCTCCGGGCCACGATCGCTCGTTTGAACAATACCGCGCTTTCTATCAGCGCCTCTTCCACGAGGGCGAGTTAGTCTGGGACAGCATGGCGCAAACGCATCACCACCCCAGCGGCACGTGGACAAATCCTCGTCTGCGCGTTTACCGCCTGCCTCGGCAATGACGAGCCCCAAGCCTATAATCGCCCCGCAATGATCGATCTTCGTCGTACGGTTCGTTTTTGTCTCAACGATGCCACCGCGCAGCACGCGCCACCGCGGCATAACACCTTCAGCGCCTGGCCCCCCATGCGCGGCCTGGGACGGTATTACGAACTGCACGTCACCTGCCGTGGTCAAGCCGATGAGGTCACCGGCTACTTCCTCAACATCGCCCACATCGACGCTGCCGTCCGCGACCACGTGCTGACGTATCTCAACCGTCTTCTGTGGGACGGGGGCATCGCCGCCACTGTGCCCATGGGCGCGTTGATGCGGCGGCTGCTGGAACTGCTTGAGGCCCGGTTGCACGACTCGGTGATCGAACTGCGCCTCAACCTGACGCCCTATTATTCGCTGGCCATCGAGAAAGCTGACATGGATCATGTGATGCTCCGACAACGCTACGAATTTTCCGCCGCGCATCGGCTGCACGTGCCGACGATGACCGATGAGCAGAATCAATCTGTTTTCGGCAAGTGCAACAACCCCTCGGGCCACGGGCACAACTACCAGATCGAAGTGGTCGTCCGGGCACCCATCGACAACCACGGTCAGACGCTCCAGATTGAGCGTCTCGATACTGCGGTGGACGAAGCGGTGATCCGCAAGCTCGATCACAAACACCTGAACCTCGATGTGCCCGCATTTGCCCAACTCAACCCCAGCGTCGAGAACATTGTCAAGGTCGTCTATGACATGCTCTTGCCCAAAGTGGCGCAGCTTCCAGCTGAGTTGGTGGAGTTGAGCGTCTGGGAGACGGGGAAGACCGTCTGTACCTACCGAGGCGACCTGCCCATTGCCGCAGCGAAATGAATAGACCAAACAAGCAGGAGGTTTCATGCCCGTCCATCAAGTCGTATGTATTCCCGGCGATGGCATCGGGCCTGAAGTCATGGCGGCGGTCAGGCGCATCCTCGAACACGCTGGGGCACCCTTGGCTTGGCACGAGCATCAGGCGGGATTGGCGGCACTGGAACGGGGCGAGGCGGTCCTCCCGGAAAGCACCCTCCAGGCCGTGCAAACCCACGGCGTGGCGCTCAAAGGCCCCTGTACCACGCCCGTGGGAAAAGGCTTTTCCTCCATCAACGTTCAGCTCCGCAAAAGCCTCAACCTTTATGCCGCCGTCCGACCCGTTCGCAGTCTCAACGGCGTCCCGACGCGATTCGAGAACGTCGACCTGGTCATCGTGCGCGAGAACACCGAAGGCCTTTACAGCGGCATCGAAAACGAGGTGACCCCCGGCGTGGTCACCAGCCTCAAGGTGGCGACCGAAAAGGCGTGCCTGCGCATCGCCGACTGGGCATTCGACTACATCCAGAAGCGGCAACGCGCCAAGCTGACGGTGATGCACAAGGCCAACATCATGAAGTTGACCGATGGCCTGTTTATTCGCTGCGCCAAGCAGGTCCACGATCAGAAGTATCCTCAGATCACCTACCAGGAGCTGATCATCGACGCAGGCTGCATGAAGTTGGTGCAGGACCCCACGCAGTTTGATGTGCTGCTACTGGAGAATCTCTACGGCGATGTGGTCAGCGATCTTTGCGCGGGACTCGTGGGCGGGCTCGGCGTCGTGCCCGGTGCCAACATCGGCGATGACTCGGCAGTGTTCGAGGCAGTGCATGGCTCAGCCCCCGACATCGCGGGCAAAGGCGTGGCCAACCCGCTGGCGCTATTGATGAGCGCAGTGATGATGCTCAACTACCTGGGCGAAACCCGCGGAGATCAAGCCGCGCTCGAGGTGGCGCAACGCATCCGAATCGCCTACGACCAGGCGCTGTCCCAAGGCGTCAAGACACGCGACTTGGGCGGCACGCTGGGAACCGATGCCTTTGCTCAAGCTATCATCGAGCGTCTCTGAAGTGCCCCAACCTGAACACGCCACGCCAAAATCACGGCACGCCGGGAATAGACCATGACCATGCCGACGCGAGTTGCTGATGTTCGCCGCGTGGGTTGCGTGAGTTTTCTCAACGCCAAGCCGTTGATACAGGGTCTAGAAAATCGCGCTGACCTAGTGGTGCGGTTTGATGTCCCGAGCCGACTACTTGGGGACTTGGAGGCCGGCGAGGTGGACATGGCTCTGTGCCCGGTCATTGACCTGCAGCGCAGCGTTCAGCCGTTACGAATCGTGCCCGTCGGCGGCATCGGTTGCCATGGCAAGACGCTGACGGTCCGTCTCTTTTCGCGCGTGCCCTGGTCTGAGGTGCGCGAAGTCTACGCCGACACCGACAGCCACACCAGCGTGGCGCTGATGCGGGTGCTGTTGGCGGAAATGTTTGATCTGACGCCACAGGTCGTCGATTACGATGCCCGCCAACATCCCACTCCCACGGGGCTGCCAACCGATCCGCAAACCGTGCTGCTCATCGGCGACAAGGTGGTGACCGCTGAGCCGCCCATCGAAGCCTATCCACACCAGTTGGACCTGGGTGAAGCCTGGCTGGAGCACACGGATCTGCCCTTCGTCTTTGCAGTCTGGATGGCGCAGCCCAACGCGACCTTGGGCGAGCTACCACAGATCCTCACCCGCACTCGCCTGGCTAATGCGAAGCAGATCGACGCGATTGTCGCGCGTCATGCCGCGGCGCACGGCTGGCCCGCCGAGTTGGCCACGCAATATCTGGGCCACTGGCTTCGCTACGACATCGGCCCGACCCAACTGCAAGCGATCGACCTATTTTGCCAAAAAGCCTTCCGACTGGGCATCGTGCCCCACCATCGGCCCATCGAGCTCTGGCAACCACCCGCTACGGCAGCAACGCCTCAGCAGGCGACTGGCCACGCCAACTGACCCACTGCACACTCGTCACGAGCCAGTCGCCATCAGCCTGTCGCTCCCAAGTCAATAACCAAGTCGTCGGCTCGGTCGTCTCGACCTCGTGGCTCAGCGTAGTGCGAACATCCAGGGCGGTGATGGCCTGCGAAGGATTGCGGACTTCGGTGGCCGTGCTTCGCACCTGCTGGCTCTTGATCGGATATGCCGCGGCCAGGACAACCAGGCGCTGGCGAATCTGCTCGCCCTGCATCCACGGCTGACCGGTGGGTCCAAGAAGCTGGGCATTGGGGTGGAGGACACGATCGAGGCGGGCCGGATCGAGGGGCGAAGTGGCAGCCACGAGCTGACGCGTCCGCTCGTTGAGTTCCTCGCGCTGGGTGGTGACGAAGCGTGCCAGGAGCACGATGGCCAGTGCCGCGATGCTCACGCCCCCCCCGACCATCAACAGCCGCGGGCTGTTTCGCCGTTGCGCGAAGACCACGATGATCAGTGTCACGACCGCCAGCGCGATGACCAGCGGCAGGGGCGACTCGAACAACAGGTGCGGTATCAGCGGCGGTGGCGCTGGGGTCATGGCCTCATGATACTCGGAGTTCGGATGCGGTTGAAACAAGCCGAGCGATTCTCCAGACATCGGCTGTTTCGGCCCGATAATGTTCAAAATACCCCTGTATCAGCGGCTTCGCACCCGATGCCGTGATAATCGCCACAAGCGCTTTATGGGCCAACCGACCTCGTCATGATCGCATCGCCTGACATCCTTGCCCACAACCTCCAAGCCTTGGCGCAGCGGGACCCCGCCCTGGCGCAGCGGCTGCTGGACACCACGCCCGCAGAGCTGGAGTGGTCCCTTGCCCGCGACGGCACCGCCACCGCCGCGCTGCCCGCAGATGCCTCCGATACCGCAGACACTCAAAAGCGCCCGCTGCTGCTGACAAGTCGTTACGACCCGATGGCGGAGGCACGCAAGCTCATCGAGCCGGTGGACCTGGGCAAGCACGCAGGCGTGGTCATGCTGGGCATGGGCTTGGGTTACCACGTCGCAGCCATCGGACGTGACTTAGTCGATGGCACGTTGCTGCTGGTCTTCGAGCCCGACATCGCTGTGCTCCGCGCGGTGCTGGAACACATTGATCACAGCGCCTGGCTGGGCAACCCCGGCGTGGTACTCATCTGTGGCGACGTGGATCGCGGCAGTCTGCTTGGCCGCATCGAACGCTTTGCTGGTGTACTGACCCAAGGTGCTGTGCTAATCACCCATCCCTTCACGCGCCAACGCCATGCCACGGCCATCCAGGCCTTTGGTCAACTTGTCACCGAGTTACTGGCCTACTGTCGCATGAACATGGCCACGGCCCTGGTCAACAGCGCCCGGACCATGGAGAATCTCACCGCTAATCTGGCGTTTTATGCGGGCGGGGCTGGTACCGATGAGCTTATCGATGCCACCAAGGGTTATCCGGCTGTCTGTGTCGGAGCGGGCCCGAGCCTGGCGAAGAATATCGATCTGCTGCGTGATCCGCGACTGCGCGCCAAGGTGGTGGTCATCGCCGCGCAGACCACGCTTAAGCCACTGCTGGACCGCGGTATCGAACCCGACTTCGTCACCGCGCTGGATTATCACGAAATATCCCAACGGTTTTACGAAGGTCTCGCATCGCTGCAACGCGCCACGCTGGTGGCTGAGCCCAAGGTCAATCCCGCAGTGCTCGCCAATTTCCCCGGCTCCAAGCGAATCACCCGCGATAGTTTCCTCAACCGTCTTCTCGGGCCCGCGGCTCCAGACATCAAGCGCATCAAGCCCGGCACCACCGTCGCCCATCTTTCCTTCTACCTGGCGCAACATCTGGGCTGCGACCCGATCATTCTCGTGGGGCAGGATCTGGCGTTTTCCGAAGGCCTCTACTACTGCCCCGGCACCGCCATTCACGATGTCTGGGCGCCGGAACTCGGCGCGTTCAACACCGTCGAGATGATGGAGTGGCAACGCATCGTGCGCCACCGCGGCCACCTCAGCGCCCATCGCGACATCCACGATCAGCCTGTGTACAGCGATGAACAGATGCTTACCTATCTCAAGCAGTTTGAGCGTGATTTCGCTGAAGCCAAGCAGACGGTCATCGACGCAACCCAGGGCGGTCTGGCAAAGCTACACACGCAACAGATGACGTTGGCCGAGGCGCTGGCGACGCACGCGACTCGGAACGTGCCCGCCCTTCCAAAGCCCACTGGCCTGCTCCGTCATGGCGATGTGGCTAAGGCGGCTCAACAGCTACGTCATCGCGTGAGCGAAATCCAGGAACTGGCGCGCCTCACCCGCGACACCGCCCCGCTGCTCCGGCAAATCCTCGAACATCAGCGCGATGCGGCACGGGTCGAAAAACTTTTTGCACGTGTCCTGAAAAATCAGAAGCGTGTGGAAGAACTCGACGAAGCCTTCGGCCTGCTCAACGAACTCAATACGCTGGGGACATTCAAGCGGCACCGCGCCGACCGCGCGATTGCCTATGCCGCCGATGACGATGCATTTGCCCGGCAGCGCAAGCAACTCGAACGCGATCTGGAAAATCTCAAGTGGCTTGAGGAGTCGTGTCAGGAGTTTCTGGCGATCTGTCATGCGGCCCTTCGCCGACTCGATCACAAGCCCGTGGAGACGCCATGCCCGGTGTCGTAGCCTTGATTCCCGTCAACACCGTGCGTGGCCCATTGGGACTGCCCTCGCGCATCAACGACCTGCTGGCGGGCAAGGCGGTGTTGCGCCATGTTGTGCAACGGGTCGCAGCGGTTCCACTTGTCGAGGCTGTGGTGTTGGTAACCCGATCGGCGGACACGGGTATCGCGGCCACTGATTTTGGCGATGCCGCCAAGCCGGTGTCCATTTTCGTCGATGATCAGCCGGGCGGGAACGACAACAACAATAGTGCCCGCGACGACGACATCGCCTTTTGCCGCTCGTCGCGTGCCTGGTCGCTGACAGCTTGGCGTGGCGGCCTTGGCGGTGCGACCTGCTATGACGAGCTGCTACCCGCAGCACCGTTGGCTCGCGCGATGAAACATCACGACGCCGAGTCAGCGCTGCTCGTCGGTGCCGATTGGCCCCTGGTTGATGTGGAGCTTTGTCAGCGCGTGCTGGCGCTGCATCGCGAAAACGTCGAGGCCATGCAGTTGACCTTCACTCAAGCTCCGCCTGGACTCGCGGGCGTGGCGGCCAGTTACAGCCTGCTGACGCGGCTGGCAGAGCATGGAGCCAGCCTCGGGCGGATGCTGGCCTACAACCCCGCGCATGCCCAGGCCGATCCCATCGGGCGCGATGTGTGCGTGCAGATCGCCCCAACGGTGCGATCCTGTGGTCAGCGATTCACCTATGACACCCCGCGCGGATGGGCTGTGCTCGATGCCCTGGCGGCAAAACTCGGGGGCAAGCTCAACAGTGTCGAGGCCGCGGAGGTCGTTGCAACGGTCGCCGCGCTGGAACAGGGGCATGCGTTGCCTAGGGTCGCGCTACCTCAGCAGATCACATTGGAGTTGACGCCCCGGCGTGACGTGGCCGGGCCGATCACGCCGCAGCACCACGTCGATTTGTCCCGGCCGGATATGTCGCTGGATTTGGCGCTGCGGTTGGTCGCGGAGATGGGGGCTGTGCCTGATGTGGCGTTGACGCTTGGTGGGCTGGGCGACGCCATGCTGCATCCGCAGTGGGAGGCCATCGTCACAACCGCCCGGGATGCCGGGGTGCTGGCGGTTAATCTCGAGACCGATCTGCTGGGCTCGCGAGATGCTGTGGCACGACTGCTCGACACGCCCGTTGATGTCATCAGTGTTCGGATGAACGCTGACACCGCCGCGGTGTATGAAAAGACCATGGGCAGCGACAAGTTCGCCACGCTCATCGCCAACATGGAGTGGCTGCTCAACACGCGAAACAAAGCAGGTCGGCGGTTGCCATGGATCGTACCGCGAATGGTCAAAACGCCCCAGACTCTGCCGGACATGGAAACTTTCTTCGACCGCTGGATGCACTTCACCGGCCACGCAGTGATCGAGCCAGCGACGCCCGGCCGCGGAATAGGCGGTGACCTGATGCCCGTGTTATCCCCGTGGCGCATGGCCTCGCCCCGCCGGGGACCATGTCGGCAACTGGGCCAGCGGATGAGCATCCTCGCAGATGGCACCGTCGCGCTATGCGATCAGGATTGGCTTGGCCGCGCAAAGCTGGGAAACGCCACGGATCAAACGCTGGCGGAAATCTGGCGGCGGGTGGCGCAGCCTGCGAATCTCCATGCGGTCGGGGCGTGGAACCAATTGGAACTGTGTGCCAATTGCGAACAGTGGCATCGGCCGTAAACCTAGTCCAAATGACTTGACGCCAGCGCGAAGGCGGATTCACCACAAAGGCACAAAGGACAGGAAGGGGACAGAAAAACTGAACCGATCGACTCGTCTCTTTGCCTTACTTTGTGATCTTTGTGCCTTTGTGGTGAACTCTCTTGCTCAGGCCAACACGGGCAAACTGGCCAGCGACCCTTCGCAGGATGAGGCCTGCATTGATGTCACCACCGCCGCGTTGCTGGGACTTGCCGGAACCGTCTCGTGTTCCACTTCGTCGAACGTGGCGTAGGGCAGGTCCAGATCGCGCAGCATCTGGTGATCGGCGTTGGCGTCACGGCCGAAGGTCGTCAGATAATTGCCGATGAGGAAGCTCGACGCACCGGCAAAGAAAATCCAGCTTTGCATATCGCGCAAAATCTTCTCGCGACCGCCGGCGAGTTTGAGTTCCTGCTTAGGCAACAGGAAGCGATAGATGGCGACGATTTTCAGCGCCTCCATGGGCGTGAGGTCCGGCTGCTTGCCGTAGAGCGCGGTGCCTTCCATGGAGTTGAGGAAATTGATGGGCACGACATCGACGTCCAAGTCGCGCAGCGCCAGCGCCATGTCGATGCGGTCCTCCCAATCCTCACCCATCCCAAAAATACCACCCGAGCAAATGGACAGACCGGCTTCCTTGGCGGTGCGGATGGTGCGAACGCGGTCGTCGTAGGTGTGGGTGGTGATGACGTTGGGAAAGTTTCGGCGGGAGGTTTCGAGGTTGTGATTGACCCGCAGCACACCCATATCCTTGAGTCGCTGCGCCTGATCGGGCGTCAACTCGCCCAGCGTGGCGCAGGGGCGGATCTTGCCGTTGGCCACAGCCTGCTCGTAAAACGGCTGGAGCCAGTCGAGTTCACGTTCGGTCGGGCCCCGGCCGGAGTTGACGATGCCGAAGCTGCTGGCACCGTTGGACAGAGCCTGATCCATCGCCGCCACCATGTCATCGACTTTGAGTTTGGCGGGTTTGACGAAGGTCTTGTGATGCTTGCTCTGGGTGCAATAGCCACAGTCTTCGCTGCAGGCACCGACTTTGGCGGCAACGATGGAGCAGAAGCGGACCTGCCGACCCACGTGGCGGATGCGGATTTTGTTGGCCCAGTAGAACAGGTCGTAAATGGCGTCGCCGGTAGCGTGGGTGAGTTCGCGGGCTTCCTCGCGGCTCAGCGCCCGGCCGGCCAGCACGGCTTGGCCAAACTCAGCGATGCGGTCGGTTAGCAGGTCATCATTGCGTGTGATCATGGTCGAGCATCTTTCCGTTTCAGTATGCACAACGGCGCAGCAAGCGTCGCTGACGTTTGACGGCGGTGGACTGATCCCGCCCCATTGCGGCCCGAGGGTGAGCCAGATTGATTGGGACTCTCGCGGGCCCCCACAGCCCCACATTGCGATCGCCCACGTTGCGATTTCCGCGTGTGCGGCAAGCTTACCGCGGCGTGCGACCGCCACCCGTGGCACCACCGCCCGCATCAGTGCCGGAGAACAGGCGAGTGAGGTCTGTGGCCGACACCAGTTCCAGCCGCCCGCGTGAGCCGGTGAGGCTGGTGGTGTAGATCATCATCTTGTCGTTGACGATCACAAAGAGGGCTTCCTCTTCGCGACGGGTCTCGGCAGTCATGAAAGAGAAGCCGGGCTCGGCGATGACCAGGGCTGCGTTAGCCTCGGGCATGACGCTGCGACCTTGAACGATTAGCAGGCCGGTGAGGACCAAGGCCGAAGCCAGCAGTGCGTAGCAAGCCAGTTGAATGCGAGTCATTTTGTCACCCTGATTTTGAATGGTGTTTATTGGAATTTCAGTCACACACGATCAGCGACCGGCGGCACCGCCCGCCAGCATCATGTCGTCTTTAAGCACCCGGCCATCCAGGGGCGACAGCGTGTTGTTGGCACTGTTAAAGATCACCGCCACCATCTTGGTACTGGCCAGATCCGTGATGTAGACGACGGATTGGCCGCTGCGACCGGCGGTCTTGCCGGCGATCATGCGGTACTGCGGCCCGCCGAAGGCCTGGGCAGTGGCCTGCGGCACGTGGCTGCTGAGGACCAGCGCCACCAACAGCACAACATTGAGCGTGATAAGGGCGCCTAACGCTTTTCGGTTCATGGTCTGCACTCCGTAAAAGGATGCTCTAGCCCGCGGAGAACAACCGCCAGGCATCTAGGTCGTTTCAATCGGTCAATCGCGGTGACTTCGCCGCGATGTCATCAGGCTCGCCAGCACCGCCCCCAACGCCAGCACAATGGCGATGACGGCCCCGATCCACTGGGCTCGCTCAGGCGTTCGCGTTTGTGCTTGCGCCACCACGGGCAGCACATTGGCCACCCAATCCATCAAGGCCAGCAGAATCGTCGCATGCATGCCGTCATCATAACCCGCCCACCCCGGCGAGTAAACGCGCCGCGGACAGCTTAATTCTCAACGCCGGGGTACGGGCTAGCATTGCATGATTGTTGGATTGAAGAGCCGCAACGTCGGCGGCGGATATCGACGGGCACACCAGGCGTGCGGGCATAGGTTTTAGGCCGGGCAACGGAGTGACCATCATGCAATGCAATATTGACCAGCGCGGGCGACGGCTGCGAGCGATCGCTGGTGTTGTCACTGTTGCAGGAGGAATTACGCTGCTGGCACTCGCGGCGTGGGGCATCGGGCTCGGGTGGGTCATGCTCGCAGCCGGCGCGGTGATGCTGGCCGCTGGGGCATTCATGATCTACGAAGCCCGCCGGGGCTGGTGCGCTCTCCGTGCCATGGGCATTAAAACGCCCCTCTGATCGGCGATTCAGGTCGGGAGAGGAAGACGAAACATCACGGACAGAATACGACGCGAAAAGGACTGGGATAAAGAAAGCCAAAAAAAGGCCCACCCCGACACGCATATCGGGGTGGGCGGATTCTGGTGAGCTGCATTCAAGGCAACTCCGTCGAGTCGCGCTCGTTAGAGCAGCGCACTCTTCATACTGTCAATCACGGATCACCTCCATTTCAAGAATACGTTTTTCCAGCCGTCGCTTACATCGTATGGGCAAGGTCCTTACTCGAGTTCGGCCTTACACATCACGACCAGCCGCCAGAGGTTTTTCGCCCACGACGTCTCGAGGGCACCACGCCCGCCGGGCTTGGAGTAACGCCCGGCGCTCGGCCCGGCTTCCCTTGATTTTGCCGAGGTGATTTTCACATCGGCGCGACCAAGTTTCACCGTGCAATTACATTGTTCAATCCGCGTGGCCAAATGTCAATGGTTTTCTTTGGAAAACCTAAAATTGCCGCAATTCCCTTTCTGCCGTTTGCGCCAAAGGACCTGCCCTGTCGCCACCGCCTAACCGACCCATTGCTCGGTCTGCGACACCTCCGACCACCATCCGTGCTCGAGGGCTTCGATGCGGACACGCTCCAAGACCGTGACAATCAGGCGGACCTGGCGATCAATATCAATGCGGCACATGTCGTCGATCACGCCATCACCGTTCTCGTCGATGAAAGTCTGCTCAGTGAGAACGCGCCGGACCAGTGGTGTCAGATGGGTGGCAGGCTCATCGTGTCGCTCGTCAAGCAACGAGAGCAACTCCTGAAGCTTCCACAAGGCTGGGCACGCATCACCGAAGGGCACCGCTGCACGCATCGACCCAGCGGGAGCCGCACACACCTGCTGGTAATGGCGTTTGGCGCTTTGGAGCAGACAGTTCAGATCGGTCATGCCACACCTCCCGGTGCGGGTTGCGCACCGACTGGTAAGACCCCTCCTTCCTATAGATGATTCACATACCGGGCGTTTAAGAGACGCCCCTATCAGATATTCATAGTTTAGGTAATTATGTCTTCAAGTCAAGGGATTTCGGCATCTTATTTTGCTCAAAGTGATCTTTTATTTGATGCAAGGGTCGCGCGATGTAAGGCTCTGTCGGGTTTGGGCTCTGCGTGCCTTGCCGGTTGCTTGGGATCGCGGCGGCGTGACGGGGGGTTGAAACTTGTATGATAAACCGCTCTGCGACCCCTGCTTTTTCGAGATCCGCCATGACCACCGAGCTTGCTGCCCGCTACACTCCCGCCGACGTTGAGCCGGCGATTCTCGCCAGATGGAACGACGCCCGCGCTTTTCACGCCGATCCCGCCGACACGCTCGAGCACGGCAGGAAGCCCTACGCCGTAGTCATTCCCCCGCCTAACGTGACGGCCGCGCTGCACATGGGCCATGCCCTTAACAACACACTTCAGGACATCCTGGTGCGATGGCGGCGAATGGCGGGCTACAACGCGATGTGGATGCCCGGCACCGACCACGCCGGGATCGCCACCCAAACTGTCGTGGAAAAGCGAGTGCTTGCGCAGGACGGCAAACGCCGCACCGACTTCGCACGTGAGGATTTTGTCGCCAAAATCCAAGCCTGGAAAGACGAGTACGAAGCCACCATCACCAACCAACTCAAGACTATGGGCTGTTCCTGCGACTGGGACCGCCAGGCCTTCACCATGGACCCGCCCCGCGCCAAGGCGGTGCGAGAGGCGTTTTTCCGACTCTTCAAAGATGGCCTGATCTACCGCGGCAAACGCCTGGTCAACTGGGACCCCGCCACCCAAACCGCGCTGGCTGATGACGAGGTGGAAAACCAGGAAATCGACGGGCATTTCTATTACCTGCGATATCCGCTGGTCAAAACCACCGCCTCACCCGCGTCGGCTTACGCTGAAAGCTACATCACAGTCGCCACCACCCGGCCTGAAACGATGCTGGGTGATACTGCGGTAGCCATCAACCCTCGCGACCCCCGTGCGGCGGCATTGCGTGGCATGTCCGTGCGTCTGCCCATCGTCAACCGCATCATTCCCATCATCGAAGACGATTACGTCGTGTTGCCCGTTGAGTACGGCGGCGACCCGCTGGATACCAAAGCTCAATTCGCCACCGGCTTCCTCAAGGTCACCCCGGCTCACGACACCAACGACTGGGACATCGGCCTGCGCCACCATCTGCCGGTGATTAACGTCCTGTCACCCACGGCTGCCATCAGCAAAGATCACGGCTGGCCCGAGGAGGATTTCGCGCAGGGCGACGATGAACTGCGCAATCTGCTGGGCATGGACCGCTTCGAAGCGCGTAAGGCGATTGTCGAATGGTTCCGGCGTGAAAAGCTCCTGGCGGAAGTCAAACCCTACCGCCACAGCGTAGGCCACAGCTACCGCAGCCATGTGCCCATCGAGCCGTATCTGAGCGATCAGTGGTACGTGGCGACGACCAAAGCCATCCACGGACATCGCGCCGGTGAGAATGTGCCGGGCACGGAAGTCGCGGCGGAATCGCTGGTGGGTTTTGCGCTCCGCGCCATGGAGCCTACGCAGCGCGGCGGGGAATACGGCGCACGCTCACGCGAGGTGATGAAGACCGATGAGGTGCAACGCAACCGCCCCTGGGAAGGCCGACTGCGGTTCATCCCTGAGCGCTATGCCCGCAACTTCCAGACTTGGCACGAAAACCCACGCGACTGGTGCATCAGCCGACAACTTTGGTGGGGGCATCGGATTCCGGTGTGGGCCGCCGACCTGCCTCGACCTGCAGATATCGAGCCGAAGCCCACGGATCGCGGACCTGATGCGCAAGTCTACGCAGCTTTAGACACTGCAGTCGGAGGCAAATTCTCCGCTGTATTTAGCCAGAAGTTCCCCGCTGCGCAGTATCACCTGACCGTGCCCGATCAACAGGGCTCGCCGGACCACGTACGGGTTTACATCTGCCTCCGCCACGAGCATCAGGCTTGCGAAGCGTGGCTGAAAAGCTGTGGTTTTGTCCAAGACCCCGACGTCCTCGACACATGGTTCTCCTCAGCGCTGTGGCCACTCTCGACACTGGGTTGGCCTGATGACACCGCTGAACTAGCGGCATGGAACCCGTCTGCGACGCTTTCCACGGCACGCGAGATTATCACGTTGTGGGTTAGCCGCATGGTGATGTTCAACATCTACTTCCGCGATTGCCTGCCCTTTAGGGATGTATTCATTCACGCGATGATCCAGGATGGCGAAGGTCGCAAAATGTCCAAGAGCTTGGGCAACGGTGTGGACCCACTGGACATCATTCACAGCCACGGCTCCGACGGCATGCGTTACACCTTGGCACAAATGACCACTCAGACGCAGGACGTTCGCCTCCCCGTGCTGCGCGATGCCGCCACCGGGCGAAACACCTCCGACCGTTTCGATCTGGGGCGGAACTTCGCCAACAAAATCTGGAACGCTGTACGCTTCGCGCTCTCGTATCTCAACGAGGACCCCGGCGATACCACGGGTGCCGATACCGAACTGGCGCTGGCGGATCGATGGATTCTCTCCCGGTTGGCCAGGACCGTGCATGACACCGACGCCTCGCTCGAAAGCTTCGAGTTTTCGGGCTACGCCCAAGGGCTTTACGACTTCATCTGGCGCGACCTGTGCGATTGGTATATCGAGATCGTCAAGCCCACCTTGCGCCAAAGCATGGTTCAACGCGGCGTGCTGGCGGTCTGTCTGGATGTGTCACTGCGACTGCTACACCCCGTCATGCCGTTCTTGACCGAGGCACTGTGGGAGCCGCTGAATTGGGCAGCCCCGGATCGCGGAGCAGGCGTGCTGGGTAAGGGCGTGCCTGGAATCCAGATTCCCGTGAGCAAGCTGCTGATTCGCAGTGTCTGGCCCATCGTGCCCGCAACATTGATCGACCCGGAGGCTGAAGGAGAGTTCGCCCTGGCGCAGCAGGTCATCACTGCGGTTCGTCAGGTCCGCACACAGTACAAGGTTCCGCCGCGACAACAGATCGAAGTCAGCGCCAAAGTTCCCCCGGCCCTGGCACAGAAGGCCATCATGCGCGGCCTGTTGATGGAGACGCTGTGCAATCTCACGGTCCGCGACCTGGGCCCCAAAGTGGAGAAGCCCGCCGGTGCCGCCGTCGCCGCAGTGGGCCAGATCGAGATCTATCTCCACAACCTAATTCAGGCGGATGCCGAGAAGGATCGCCTGGGCAAAAAGCTTGACGAACTCCAGCGCAGCATCGCAACGCTTGAGGGTCGGCTGTCCAACGCGAGTTACGTGGACAGGGCGCCGCCGCACCTGGTGAAGCAGTCGCAGGACCAACTCGTCGCGGCGAAAGCCGAGGCGGAGAATCTTCGCGGGCAGATAGCCGCGCTGTGATCATGATGGAGCGCAACTTAACGGCGCACACCCTCGATCCTCTGGCTGCCCTCCCATGCCGCGACTTAAGGACGATGCGATCGTGCTCCGCGAGACTGACTGGTCCGAGACCAGCCAGGTCGTCACGCTCATGACCGCATCGCATGGCAAGGTGCGCGGTTTGGCCAAGGGTGCCAAACGGCTGAGTCCATCATCGGTGAGCCGCTACTCCGGCGGATTCTCCCCCCTAACTCGCGGCCAGATCGTGGGCACGATCAAACCCGCAGCAGGTCTGGCGACGCTCACGGAATGGGATTTGCAGGAACCCTACGCGCACTTTCGCAGCGATCTCGATGCGCAACATCTGGGCCTTTACGCCGTTGATCTCGTCAATGCGTTGCTGGCGGAAGATGACCCACACCCCGGGACGTTTGCGGCTTTGGCGAGTTTGCTTGGCGAGTTAGCGCGCGACGATGAGCCGACGCGGGCCGCGGCATTGCTGCGCTTTCAATGGCGGGTGCTGACGGATTGCGGTTTCGGTCCGGAGCTTGATAAAGACGTTTGCTCGGGGCAACCACTGCCAGAGACAGGGCAGTTGGTCTTTGATCCGCAGGCCGGCGGGCTCAGTGCTGCTGGTCACGCCAGTGGTCAGGAGGACACCGCCGGGCCGTGGCGCATTCGCCGTGAAACGGTGACGCTGTTGCGCGCACTTTCCGCCGGGAAACTCCCGCATGCGGATGCGGCTGCCGAAGCGGAAGCGGATGCGAACGTTGATCTGGCAAGCCTGCAGCGCGGCAACCGACTGTTGTGTGCCTACGCCAGATCGCTGCTGGACCGCCCCCTGCCAACCATGGCGCTGATCCTGCGCCGAAGCTGACCTCTGTCAATCAGAGCGCAAACATCTGCAAACAGAATCCCTGTTCTCAGGCCTTGCCTTCGAGGATGGTCTGGGCAATGTTGTTGGGCACGGGGCGGTAAGTCAGCGGCTCCATGGCGTAGCTGGCGCGGCCCTGGCTCATGCCACGCAGTGTCGTCGAGTAGCCGAACATCTCCGACAGCGGTGCCTCGGCCGTGAGCATGCGGGTGTTGGCACGCTGCTCAGTCTCCGTGATGATGGCGCGGCGACGGTTGAGGTCGCCCGTCACGTTGCCCAGGAATTCCTCGGGCGTCGTCACCACCACCTTCATGATCGGCTCAAGCAGCTGCATCCCGGCCTTGCGGCAGGCTTCCTTGAAGGCCAGGGTGCCCGCCAGCTCAAAGGCGATCTGCGACGAGTCAACGTCGTGATACGAACCGTCGATGAGCGTGACCTTGACGTTGAGCATCGGGAACCCGGCTAGCACGCCGCTCTTGGCGGTGTTGCGGCAACCGACTTCCACGCTGGGAATGTACTCGCGAGGGATGCGGCCCTGAACGACGGCGTTTTCGAACGCCATCTGGTCGGAGAAATCCAACTCCGCTTCCTCGGCCTGAGCGGCGGTGCAGGGCTCGATGGTGATCGTACAGTCGCCGTATTGACCGCGGCCACCGGTCTGCTTTTTGTGCGTGCCGCGAGCCTCAGCCTTCTTGGTGATCGTCTCCTTGTAAGCCACGCGCGGCTTACCGACGTTGACGCCCACCTTCATATCGCGGGTGAGTTTGTGCGTGATGATCTCCAAGTGCAACTCGCCCATGCCCTCGATGATGGTCTGGCCCGTCTCTTCGTCAAAGTGGCTGCGGAAGGAAGGGTCCTCACGGCGAATGGTCACCAGTGCATTGCCCAGCTTCTCCTTGTCGGCTGTGGTCGCCGGCTCGATGGACATGCTGATGACCGGCTCGGGGAATTCCATGCGCTCCAGCACGATGGGGTGCTCCTGATCGCAGAGCGTGTCGCCCGTGATGGAGTCCTTGAGGCCGATCAACGCCACGATGTCACCAGCATCCGCCGCGTCACGTGCGATACGCTGGTTGGCGTGCATTTCATAAATGCGGCTGACGATCTCGCGCTTGCCGTTGTTGCTGTTGAGTACCCGCTGGCCTTTTTCGATACGGCCGGAGTAGACGCGTGCATAAGTCAGATCGCCGTGGGCATCCGAGACAACCTTGAACACGAAGGCTGAGAACGGCTCATCGGGGCTGTGCTGCCGCACGAGTTCCTTTGCCTTGTCCTTGGGATCGGTCCCGATGACAGGTGGCACTTCCATGGGTGCTGGCAAGTAGTCGATGACGCCATCGAGCACCTTCTGCACGCCTACGTATTTCAATGCCGAGCCGCAAAACACGGGAATGATCGTTCGCAACAATGCGCCCTTGCGCAGCCCTTTGCGAATCTCATCAGCGGTGATGCTCGACTCATCGGTGAGGTACTTGTCGGTCAGGTCGTCATCGACGTCCGCCACCTTCTCAACGAGTTTGTGATGCCATTCCTTGGCCTTCTCCAGCAGTTCCGCGGGGATATCCGTCTCTTCGATTTTGGAACCCAGATCCTCGGTGGTGTAGAGATAGGCTCGCATGGTCAACAGGTCGATCATGCCCTCGAAAGTGGGGCCGCTGCCGATGGGGTACTGCACGGCCACGGCGTTGGCACCGAGGCGTTCGATGATCGAGTTGAAGGAGAACTCGAAGTCAGCGCCGAGCTTGTCCATCTTGTTGATGAAGCAGATGCGGGGCACTTCGTAGCGTTCAGCCTGGCGCCAGACGGTCTCGCTCTGCGCCTCAACGCCTTCCTTGCCGTCAAACACGACCACAGCTCCGTCGAGGACGCGCATGGAGCGTTCCACTTCGATGGTGAAGTCCACGTGTCCGGGCGTGTCGATGAGGTTGCAGGTGTATTCGATGCCGTTGCGGGGCCAGAAGCAGGTGGTCGCCGCCGACTGGATGGTGATGCCGCGCTCCTGCTCTTCCTGGAGGAAGTCCATGGTGGCGGTGCCTTCGTGGACCTCGCCCATTCGATGGATCTTGCCGGTGTAATAGAGGACGCGCTCGGAGCAGGTGGTTTTACCGGCGTCGATGTGAGCGCAAATGCCGAAGTTACGGATTTTATCAATCTGGGCCATGACTGGACTCCACGGGGTAGGGTCGTTGGGGTGCGGTGGTTTGTGTTGTAAGGTTCGGGAACGAAGGTTGGCCAGCGCGTCGCCGGGATCGCCTGGGGGTCAGGCTCGGCTACGCGAGGTTCGGAGGGGCGTTGTCTTCATCGTCATCCATAGGCCAGCGTCCATCCCATCCTCACAGAGGCGACGGGGCTGTTGGAAACACGGGCCGCCTGTCGCCTTCTCCGGACGGGAAAAGACCTACCAGAATAGCAGCAGACACCGCATCGCGTCAAACGTGACATCGCCAATTTTTCGCGCCAAGGCCTGCCCAACCCACCGGGGGCGCACCCCCTCCACCCCTACCCGACCCCAACACGACCCTCATCCGCCGGGGTCCAATCGGGGCAATTCCATGGAAATCGCCCAAAATGATGGTTCCAACCCCGCCGGTGAACGCTCTTACCCCCCTCCTACCCCCCCTCTAACCCCCCCTACATACCCCTGTATCCGCACCTATTCGTCACTGATCGAAAAACCACACCCCTCAAAAACCCCGTGTTTTTGGCACTTGTCGAATTTCGACAATATTCGCGCGCACAGATGATGACATCGATAGCGCGCAAACGATGACATCTCACCCATCCCGCCCCGCGTGCTACCCCACCCGCACCTGCTCCATGGCTGAGGCGCGGAAACCGGTCAAGACGCTCTGCTCCAGATCGCGACGGTCCCGGTCACTGGCCAACCGGCGGGCAGGGGTCAGCAACTTGGCCTTATCCTGCGACGATAGGTTGGGGGCGTAACGGTATTGTTCGGGCAGGTCCGTATTGCCCCGCGCGGTCTGCCAGACCGTCTGGGCCTGACTGCTCAACTGCATCGCCACAGCCTGAGCGGCGGCCACCACCACCTGCTTTCGCTGGGTCTGGGCCTGCTGGGCGGCTTGTTTCAAGCCCGGCAGACTCGCCAGCAACGCCTCAGTGCCGGCTAGATTGACTCACTTCCGTCTTGTCGTCGGTGATAAGTGACGACCCCATAACGTGCCTGCGTCTGGCCACCAGAACTCATAATGTAACGATCCTTCTGCTGGTGTGATTCTGTTATTATCGTCCCTTTCCCGCTCCACCGAATCTGAATAGCCGCCCACGACCATGCCGCTTTGCTACCATATCGGTATCCAACGGCCAACCTCCACCCGCAGCTTTTTCTCCTTCACGATATCAGAAAACTCAGTCTGCATGGCTAGGCCAAAGTATGGAGGCCATACTTCTTTTACATCTCTGAAAATACTCGGATCGTTGTACACAAGAATCACAATGGACTTGCTCGGCAGCTGTCTCATGGCATCAAAGGCACGCTGCCAACCCTCCTCCCCATATCCCACCGGTTTGCCGTCGAGATATACGCAGATATCCGCCGGATGCGCGTCGTGCGGCCCATGCCACTCAATCCCTAAAATAGTCTGGGGTTGGCAATTGGGCGCGACTGCAAGCTGAGAGCAGCCAACACAGCAATGTGTCAGCACCAAGCACAACATGAGGCGTAATACCATATCAAACCACTCCGAATTAATAGAACTCCGTTGCACTTGCAGATCCCAATCAGTGCCGGGGATGTCGTCTGCCCTACGGCTCTCTAGTCGAAGTGCCTTGGCAAATTCCCGCGACACCATATCCTCATTCCATTAGAACGCTACCGCCCAAGACGCGCTCTCCACCTTAAGCTTGTTCTCCTCCACAATTTCCTCAAACTCCCAGTCCAACTTGAGGCGATCAAATGGCGTCTTGTAGAAACGGTAATTACTCTTAGTGTCGCCATCGTACACCAGTAACACAACGGACTCGCGCGGCAACCTTCTCATGGCATCAAATGCTCGTTGCCAGCCTTTCTCCCCATACCCTACCGGCTTGTCATTGACATACACGCAGACGTCTTTCGGATCTGCGTCGGGCGGGCCATGCCATCTTATGGCTAAAATGGTCTGTCGCTGACTGCTGGGGGTGACTGCTACCTGAGTGCAGCCAATACAGCAGTGCAGCATTGCTAAGCAAACTATTATGCGGGGTAACATATCTGGACACTCCTGGTATTGTTGAGAGAATATTGACGTCCGTCGCCTTGGTCGCGCACTATTGGTACCCTCTGATGGACTTTATAATCCAGCCCTTGCTTGTCTTGTAGAAATGGACCTCCAATGTGATCAACGATCTTTCGAAAGTAAGGCGCATGTATACCCATTCGTCCAAAGGTGTTTCCCATTGTGGAGTGCCACTGGACAAGTGTCTGGCGTCGTTTCGCCTTGTTTCGTCCTCTCCCGTGACCCAATCGGCCACCGGAGAAAACTCCAGGGCATAGGCTTCGGCCGACAAGACCGCGGCTAGCTCCGCTTTGTCGCCTTGCTCAAGCGCGCGCAGATAGCGGTGCCAGGTTTGAGTGGCTTCTTCCACCGGCGTTGGCTTGGGCGCAGGCGGCGTGGCACAACTAAGGACCATTGCCAACGTAGCGCATAGCATTGAACCTATTCGCCATCTCAAATTGGACAGCTTTGGGTTTCTCACTTTTGCTTGTACTCCAGCGTGGCAAGGGTGGCGGGATGATTTATCTTGACAGGCACAGGCGGTAGCCCCGCATTTGCATGCGGGGCTTCGGGTGAGAGTTGGGTTTCGAAGATCGACCAGCCGTCGCCGGTGGTGGCGGAGGTGGGGAGACGTGCGTTTTGGGCCCCGATGAACATTGGACTAGACCCCCGAGGGTGGTGGGGGTAGTTTGACGTGGGATGAGGGGGGCGTCAATGGAGGGGTTCGGAATCCGGCCCTGAAGGGGCCGGCTTGAGCGGGGGTGGTATTAGTAAAACTAATGATATGGGGATTGACATAACGATCGCTAATGGTAATATATGGGGCTGTGCGAACCATTCGACTCCTATGCGAAGTGGCGGCCTGCCGCAGCTTCAGTCTGGCCGCAAGCCGACACGGCGTGACGCAGTCCGCCGCCAGTCAGCGTATCGGCCGACTCGAAGCGCGGCTCGGTGTGCAATTGCTGGATCGCAGCGTTCGTCCGCTGACGCTCACCCCCGCTGGGGAGGCATTCGTCAAAGGCTGCCGGGAACTGGTCGAGCGCTACGATGTGCTGGAGCGGCAAGTCGCCGGCTTCCGCAACCATGCCGCCGACGGAACCGTGCGCGTGGATGCGATCTACTCAGCGGGCATCGATCTGCTCAACCAAATCAAGGACGCTTTTGAGCACGATCATCAGGGCGTCAAGGTGATCGTCAACTACCGTCGGCCTCAGGAGGTCTACGAATCAGTGCGGGATCAGGCTTGCGACATCGGCATCCTGAGTTACCCCAAGCGATGGCCCGAGGTCAGTTTCATCCCCTTGCGCAATGAGCGGATGGCGGTGGTCTGCAATCCGCGCCACGCTCTGGCGGGCCGGGAAAGTGTGGAGGCTAGCGAGTTGGGGCAATGGACGATGGTGAGTTTCGAGCCCAATTTGCCCGTGGGCAGGCGGATACGCAAATATCTCAAGGATCATGGTGCCCAACCGCGGGTGACCAACATGTTCGACAACATTGACACCATCAAGAGTGCCGTGGCGGTGACGGACGATCTGGCCATCCTGCCGCGGCGAACGGCCTGGCGGGAGATGCTGGCCGGGACGCTGGCGGTCGTGGAGTTGACGCCGGAACTGGTTCGGCCGCTGGGGATCATCCACCATCGCGCCCAGACCAAAGCCGGGGCCTTGACCCCAGCCGCCCAGGCGTTTGTGGACTATCTGCTCAAACATGCCGGGCCGGATGTTGACCTGGTGCAGGAACTCAAACACGCTCACGCTTGACCGCACTTAGACTCGAAGTCTTCAGACCCAGACAAGATTACCTTAAGCATCGCGGCATGATCCGCGATCCTGTGCCGGAGTGACACCATGAAGCCGATTCAGCCCCCGCAACCGATCGAACCCCTGCATGCCGGTGCTCCCGCAGCCAGCGGTCTTTACGATCCCGCTAACGAGAAGGACTCCTGTGGCGTCGGCTTTGTCGCCCACCTTAAAGGCCAAGCCAGTCATCAGATTGTCCTTGACGCCATCACGGTGCTCGAACACATGGAGCACCGCGGTGCCTGCGGCTGCGAGGCCAACACGGGCGATGGGGCTGGCATCCTCACCGGGTTGCCCTACGCCTTTCTGGGCAAGGTCGCCAAGCGCGATCTGGGCGTGACGCTGCCCGCCAAGGGCCGCTTTGCGGCAGGCATCATCTTCCTCCCGACCAAGGGTGGCGATCGCCAGACCTGCAAGTCCACGCTTGAGAAGTATGCCAAGGTGCAGAACCTTCAGGTCCTGGGATGGCGGCGGGTGCCGACGGACAACAGCATGATCGGTAACACCGCCAAGGCGCGTGAGCCGGTGATGGAGCAAGTCTTCATCGCCGCTGGCGAGGGCATGGATCAGCCCGCCTTTGAGCGCAATCTCTATTCGGCTCGCAAACAGGCTTACCACGAAATCCAGCACTCCGACCTGGGCCAGAAGGATCGGTATTACGTCTGTTCACTTTCGTCCAAGGTGATGATCTACAAAGGCCAACTCACCAGCGAGCAGGTGCTGCCTTACTTCCCGGATCTACGCGATGAAGATTTCGCCAGCCATCTGGCGATGGTTCACTCGCGCTTCAGCACCAACACGTTTCCCAGTTGGGAGCGTGCCCAGCCGATGCGCTTCATGAGCCACAACGGCGAGATCAACACACTGCGGGGCAACATCAACTGGATGCGCGCCCGCGAAGGCCTTTTCAAGAGCGAAGTCTTCGGCAAGGACTTGAGCAGGATCTATCCCCTCATCGACCTGACGACGAGCGACTCGGGCGTGTTCGATAACGTCCTGGAGTTCCTGCTGCTCACCGGCCGCAGCCTGCCTGAAGCGGTGATGATGATGATCCCCGAGGCTTGGGAGAACCATGAGTCGATGCCGCCCTACAAGCGGGCGTTTTATGAGTATCACTCGTGCTTGATGGAGCCTTGGGACGGCCCAGCATCGATCGCGTTTACGGACGGCCACTACATCGGGGCGGTGCTGGATCGCAATGGCCTGCGACCGAGCCGATACTACGTGACTCATGATGACCGCGTGATCATGGCCAGCGAAGTGGGCGTGCTGGATATCGAGCCCAAGAACGTCAAGGCCAAGGGTCGACTTCAACCCGGTCGTATGTTCCTGGTGGATTTTGAGCAGGGTCGCATCATCCCCGATGCCGAACTCAAGAAGGACATCGCCACGCGACGTAGCTATGGCGAATGGCTCCAGCGGCAGCGCATCGAACTGGCGGACCTGTCGCCCAACACGGAGCCCCACGGCTTCCATCCCGACACGCTGCTTCAACGGCTCCAAGCCTTCGGCTACACCGTCGAGCACATCAACATGATCCTGTACCCCATGATCACCGGCGGCAAGGAACCGCTGGGCTCAATGGGCAACGACACGGCGTTGGCGTGCCTCGCTGATGAACCGCGAATGGTCTATGACTACTTCAAGCAGCTTTTTGCTCAGGTGACCAACCCGCCCATCGACTCGACGCGGGAAGAGATCATCATGTCCCTCGAGTGTTTCATCGGGCCCGAGGGCAACCTGCTGGAGACCACCGAAAAGCAGTGCCACCGGCTGCACGTGCCCCACCCGATCCTGACCAACGAGCAGCTTGCCGCACTCAAGCACATGGACCACCGCGGCTGGCGCGCCAAGACGATCGATATCACTTTCGAGAAGCCGACGGTCAACCCCGAGACCAACGGCAACGGCAAACTCGGCGTCAGTGCTGGCGACCCGGTGGCCAAGAAGGCCATGATCGAGGCACTGGACCGCATCTGTGCGGAAACGACGCAGGCCATCAAAGACGGCTACACGCTGGTGGTGCTTTCCGATCGGGAGATGGGCCCCAATCGCGTGCCGCTGAGTTCGCTTCTGGCGGTCGGCGCGGTGCACCACCACCTGGTGCGCACGGCCCAGCGTACCCGGCTGGGTATCGTTCTGGAATCCGGCGAGGCGCGGGAAGTCCACGACTTCTGCATGCTCGTGGGCTACGGTGCCGACGCCATCAATCCTTATCTCGCGTTTGAAGCCTGTTGGCAGATGGCGCGGGATGGCGTGATCCCCGCTGACAAATTCGACGACGACAAAATCATTGAGCAGTTCGTCAAGAGCCTTGGGCAGGGCATGCGCAAGGTGATGGCCAAGATGGGCATCAGCACGCTGGCCAGCTACAAGGGCGCGCAGATTTTCGAAGCGGTCGGCTTGAACAGCGAGGTCATCGACAAGTGCTTCACCGGCACCGCCAGTCGCATCCAGGGCGTCGGCTTTGATGTGCTGGCTGCCGAGTCAATGCGACGTCATGAGATCGGCTACCCCTCGCGTGACAGCGTGAGGTTGCCGCTGCTGCCCAACCCCGGCGAGTTCCATTGGCGTGCCGACGGGTGGAGCCACATGTGGAACCCGACCACTATCGCCTCGCTGCAGGTCGCGGCGCGAACCAACGGCCGCGACGCCTACTGGCAGTTCGCCAAGGCCGTCAATGAGGATGCCCATCGGCGCTGCACATTGCGGGGATTGTTGAGGTTCGCGCCCGACAAGAGCCGCGCTATTTCGCTCGATGATGTCGAGCCTGCGGCCAGCATTGTCAAGCGGTTCCGCACGGGTGCCATGAGCTACGGCTCGATCTCCAAGGAATCCCATGAGACGCTCGCCATCGCGATGAACCGTCTGGGCGGCAAATCCAACACGGGCGAAGGCGGCGAGGACATGGAGCGCTGGACACCCGAAGCCAACGGGGACAGCAAGAACAGCGCCATCAAGCAGGTGGCCTCCGGTCGCTTCGGTGTGACCATCAACTATCTGGCCAATGCCAGGGAGTTGCAGATCAAGATGGCGCAGGGCGCCAAGCCGGGCGAAGGCGGCGAGCTGCCGGGCCACAAGGTCTCGGCTGACATCGCGCGCACCCGCCACACCACTCCGGGTGTGATGCTCATCAGCCCCCCACCCCACCACGACATCTATTCCATTGAGGACCTGGCGCAGCTCATCTACGACCTCAAGAACTCCAATCCCTCTGCTGCCGTGAGCGTCAAACTCGTAAGCGAGGTCGGCGTCGGCACGATTGCTGCGGGTGTGGCCAAGGCACATGCCGACCACATCCTCATCAGCGGTCACGAAGGTGGCACCGGTGCTTCACCGCTGACGGGCGTCAAGCACGCGGGCCTGCCTTGGGAGTTGGGCATCGCCGAGACGCACCAGACCTTGGTGCTCAACGATCTCCGCAGTCGCGTGAGTCTCGAAACCGATGGCCAGATCAAAACCGGGCGCGACGTGGTGATCGCAGCGATGCTCGGTGCGGAGCACTACGGGCTTTCCACGGCTCCGCTCATCGCCCTGGGCTGCATCATGATGCGCAAGTGTCACCTCAACACCTGCCCGGTAGGTATCGCCACGCAGGACCCCGACCTACGAAGAAAATTCGCAGGCAAGCCTGAGCATGTCGTCAACTACCTGTTCATGGTCGCAGAGGAAGCTCGGCTGATCATGGCGGAGCTGGGCATCGCCAAGTGGGATGACCTCGTCGGTCGAGTGGACCTGCTTAACGTCGATGATGCAATTTCGCACTGGAAGGCAAAAGGCTTGGATTTGAGCCCGCTGCTGGCACCGGCTGTCAAGCCGCGATCCGATGTGGGCGTCATCAAGCAAATGGAGCAGGATCACGGCCTGGCCGCTTCGCTGGACAACCGGCTCATCGAGCTGGCGGCTGCGGCACTGGACTCGGGCAAGCCCGTGCATCTGGAACTGCCCATCCGCAATACCAACCGCACTGTGGGCACGACGCTGTCGCATCGCATCGCCTTGAAGTACGGCGAGAAAGGCCTGCCCGAGGACACCATCCGCTTCAAGTTCAACGGCTCAGCGGGCCAGAGCCTCGGTGCCTGGCTGGCGCCGGGGGTCACCATCGAACTCGAAGGCGACGCCAACGACTACGTGGGCAAGGGCCTCTGCGGCGGCAAGGTCATCATCTACCCGCCCCGCGATGCGTCATTCGCACCCGAGGAAAACGTCATCATCGGCAACGTGGCACTCTACGGCGCGACCGCCGGGCGAGCGTTCTTCCGCGGTGTTGCCGCGGAACGATTCTGCGTTCGTAACTCCGGTGCCTTGGCGGTCATCGAAGGCGTGGGCGACCACGGCTGCGAGTACATGACCGGCGGGCGAGCCGTCATCCTTGGCAAAACCGGGCGGAACTTCGCTGCGGGCATGTCCGGAGGCATCGCCTATGTCTGGGACGTCGAGGGCAACTTCCTCCAGAACTGCAATCTGGGCATGGTCGAACTCGAACGAGTCCAGGAGCATGATGACATCGCCGAACTCAAGGACCTCATCACCCAGCATCGCGACTTCACCGGCTCGACGGTAGCGGCCAAGGTGCTTCAGAACTGGGAAGCCTCGCTCCCGCAGTTCGTCAAGGTGATGCCCAGCGATTACAAACGAATCCTCGAACTCCAAAAAGAGGCTGTGGAACTTACCGCAGGAGCTCACTCGGATGTGGGCGTCACGTTCCCAGCCTGATGATTGACTATCCCGTTACTGTCCAATGTCACGATACCGACCAATAGAGAGAGAACCCAATGGGTAAGCCCACCGGATTCATGGAATTTGAGCGTCAGACCGTGCCCTACCAAGCACCAGAGACGCGTATCGACAATTGGCTGGAGTTCCACGCCCATGTTGAAACCGAGCACCTCCAGACGCAGGGCGCTCGTTGCATGGACTGCGGCGTGCCCTTCTGCCAGAGCGATACAGGTTGCCCCATCGACAACCTGATTCCCGAGTGGAACGATCTGGTCTATCGCAACGAGTGGAAAGATGCGCTGCATCGCCTGCTCAAGACCAACAACTTCCCCGAGTTCACTGGTCGGGTGTGTCCGGCTCCGTGTGAAGGCGCTTGCGTGCTGGGCATCAACGAGCCGCCGGTGACGATCAAGAACATCGAGGCTGCGATCATCGACCGTGGCTATGACGAGGGCTGGATCAAGCCCCAACCGCCCGAGACGCGCACCGGCAAAAAGGTGGCGATCATCGGCTCGGGCCCGGCGGGGTTGGCGGCGGCGGATCAACTCAACCGCGTGGGCCATCTGGTCACCGTTTACGAGCGTGCCGACCGCATCGGCGGGCTGCTGATGTACGGCATCCCCAACATGAAGCTCGACAAGCGACTGGTGCAGCGACGCGTCGACATCATGGCCGCTGAGGGCGTCACGTTTGTCACCAATGCCCATGTTGGAGGCGAAACGCCGGCAGCATGGGCCAACGGCTTCGACCCCGGCTCCAAGACAAAGCACATCGACATCCGCCAGTTGCGCAAGGATTTTGACGCTGTGCTCATCGCCACTGGGGCGACTCGCCCGCGCGATCTTTCCATTGAGGGCCGCCACCTCAAAGGCATTCACCCAGCCATGGAGTTCCTCCACGGCAACACCCGCAGCCTGCTGGACGCCGACCCCGACGGCCAACACGATGCCCACCATCCAAAGCTCAGCGCCAAAGGCAAACACGTGGTGGTCATCGGCGGCGGCGACACCGGCTGCGACTGCATCGGCACATCGCTGCGGCATGGCTGCAAGAGCCTGGTCAACTTCGAACTCCTGCCCAAGCCGCCCGACACCCGCGCCAGCGACAACCCCTGGCCGACCTGGCCCCGCATCTTCCGCACTGACTACGGACACGAGGAAGTCGCAGCGGCCTTCGGCAACGATCCGCGACAATACGGCATCCTCTCCAAGGAATTTGTGGGCGACGGCCAAGGCAACGTCAAGGCCATCAAAACCGTCCGCGTCCAATGGGACAAGGACGCCTCAGGTAAGTTCGTGATGACCGAAGTGCCCGGCAGCGAGGAGACCTTCGAGGCCGACCTCGTCCTGCTGGCCATGGGCTTCTTAGGCCCCGAGGAGACGCTCATCAAGGCGTTGGAACTCGAGGCTGACAACCGCTCGAACATCAAGGCCCAGTACGGCAAATACGCCACGAGCGTCGAAGGCGTCTTCACCGCTGGCGATTGCCGCCGAGGTCAGAGCCTGGTCGTCTGGGCCATCAACGAAGGCCGCGGCGCCGCCCGCGAAGTGGACCGCCACCTGATGGGCTCGACCGTGCTGGCCTGAGCGATATAACCGCGGATCGGGCGTTGCCAAAGGTTGCTGTGCGCCAACAATGCGCCTGCGGCCTCGTCGATGTCTTTCATTTCCGCTAGAATCGCCGACTCCAGTTCCACGATCCACGAAAGGCATTTGTATATGACGTTGATTCCCATGGTCATCGAGAAGTCCGGTCGCGGCGAACGGGCTTATGACATCTACTCCCGCCTGCTGCGCGACCGCGTGCTCTTTGTCACCGGCGGCATTAACGATGAGACCGCCAACCTCATTGTCGCTCAGCTCCTGTTCCTCTCCAGCGAGGATCCCAAAGCTGACATCCATATGTACATCAACAGTCCCGGTGGCAGCGTGTCGGCGGGCCTCGGCATCTACGACACCATGCAGTTCATTCGGCCCGACATCTGCACCTACTGCGTCGGCATGGCCGCCAGCATGGGCTCACTGCTGCTGATGGCCGGGACCCACGGCAAGCGCTTCGTGCTGCCCAACGGCCGCGTGCTGCTGCACCAGCCGCTGATGGGCGGCGTCATGGAAGGTCCAGCCACCGACCTGGGCATTCACGCCAAGGAGATGCTCCGCACCCGCGAGCGCCTCTACAAGATCATGGTCGAACACACCGGCAAAGATGCCGCCACCATCACCCGCGATTGCGAACGCGACAAATGGCTTGATGCTGATGAAAGTGTCGCCTACGGTATTGCTGACCGCGTGCTCAAGCACATTCCCGACTCGCTGGCACAGACGCATGTCAGTGAGGATGCCGACGAAACGTCCAAGTAAGCCGCCTATGCTCGCCCAAGCCTTTCCATCCCGTGCCGCGCTGATCGGCCTCGCCCTGGCGGCCATGCTGGTGGGGGCGTGGGGTTGTTCGCCTCGCGTCGGCGGAAGCATGAGCCCCGATGACGCGCTCAACGACCTACGACGCGAAAACCTGCAACTCAAAGACCAAATCGCCCAGATGGAGCGAAAAATCGACCTGCGCATAGCGGAAATCGATTCGCTCAAGCAGGAACTCAACGCTGGAGACGGCGCCGCGGCCGGGGCACGAAACCGCCCTCGACCTGTGGCGCTGAAGTTCGCACGCTACACCGGCGGCATCGATGTCGACAACGATGGTCGTGATGACCTGATTCGCATCTACCTGCAGCCTGTGGATCAACAGGGACGAGTGCTTCCGGTCGCTGCTGAGGTGACCGTGACGCTGGCACAGATCAGCGATGGCCACGCCCGGGTGCTGACGACAAAAAGCTGGACCTCCGCCGAGCTTGACGGTGCCTATCGGAGTGGGTTGACGGGCACTTACTACACCCTTGAAACGCCCCTTCCTGCCGATGTTCCGCGCGATGTGGATCTGATCGCCAAGGCCACGCTGGTGGAAGGCGACAGCGGCGTAACGCTCTCGCAACAGGCCCCGTTTAAGATCAAGTAACGCCCAGCGCGCAGAGCGCCTGCTGTGTCTCCGCGACCGCAAATTTCGCCACGTCCGCTGCCGACCTGTTTATTCCGTGATGCCCAGGTCAGCCTTGGTCAGCAGCGACGCAAAGACGAACCCGCCCGACTCGATGTTCTCCCGGCCGCCTTCCTGGCGATCGATGACCGCCACGATCTTCACCACCGTCGCCCCCGCCGCCTGAATCACTTTGGCGGCTTCGAGCGTCTGACCACCCGTGGTCACGATGTCCTCCACGATCACCACGCGGTCGCCCTTCTCGAGCTTGCCTTCCAATTGCTTGGCGGTGCCATAATCCTTCTTCTGGTTGCGGATGAGCACCGCGGGCTTACCCGTGGCCATGCTCGTCGCCGCCGCCAACGGAATGGCGCCCAACTCAGCCCCCGCGATGCGATCGACATCGGGCGTCACGTGTTTGGCGAACCGCTCGCCCAGGGCTTTGAGAATGTCAGGCTGCGTCTCAAAAAGATATTTGTCGAGGTAATACTTGCTCTTGCGGCCACTGCGGAGGGTGAATTCGCCGCGGAGCAGGGCCGCATCACAGATACGTTGGATCAGTTCGCTGTCTTGCATGGGCGACAGTATATCGGCCTGCCGCGACGATGCCGAAGCGACCACGGCGCTGACCATCGCCGCATAGCCGCTAGAATCGCAACGTCCAGGACCACCGATGCTATGACCTCCATGCGCGTGCTCTGTCAACCACCGCTCAACACCTGGCGACTGCTAGGCGGGGACAATCCTGATCGCGCCGCGCTGGCTGCCATCATCAACGCCCGCGCTGCACGACTGGGCACACCGAAACTCGCGCGACATGACCGCCTTATCGCCACCGGGCACCAGGCCTGGCTGTGGCATCCGGGCATCCTGGCCAAAGAGCTGGCGATGGCGGCTGCGGCACATCGCCTCGATGCCGCAGCGCTGCATCTGGTCGTCGATCAGGATGTCAACGAGGCTTTGCTGCTAGTGGTTCCCGTGCGTGTGGGCGATCGTCTGCATGCTCAATCACTGCGGCTGGCGTGGCAGAAGCCCGGGATTCCCACGGGCATGCACGTGCCCATCGACCCCGCCGAGGTCTTGGCAAATCTTCAAAAGGCGCGGAGCGATTGGGGTGATGGTTTGCAGGTTGATCTCGCGGCCATCACCGCGGCCTTCGAGGCGCTGCCGCCGTGCCGCAATCTCGCTGAGCAACTCGGCGTCGTTACGCTGCGACTCATGGCACCGTGGACCGGTAACTTGCCGTTGATGCTTGCCAGCGACCTGACAGCCTTGCCCGGTTTTGCCGCGCTGTTGCGCGACATGCTCGCTAATGCAGCCGGATGTGCCGGTCACTACAACGCTGCGGTCGCGGCACATCCCGAAGCGGGGATCGCGCCGTTGCGGGTCAACCGTCTGCAGGTCGAGTTGCCGCTGTGGTTACTTCGCCCCGGCCAACCTCGGCTCCCGGTCTTTGCCGACGTCGCCGATTCAACCGCGCTGCTCACCGACGAACATGGCCACCCGATCAACACTGACGAACATGGCCGACCCGACGACCCCGGTGCAGCCCTGGCTCCCAAGGCGCTGTTACTCACCGCTATGATGCGCAGTGTGGGCTGCGATCTCTTTGTCCACGGCAAGGGCGGCGGCGTCTACGACCTGTTGACGGAACAATGGTGGCGCAACTGGCGCGGCCGCGAGTTGGCACCGATGGCGGTCGCCAGTGCCGACTTGTACCTGTCCTTCGATGCGCCCCTGGCGACAGCTTCCGACGTAGCCCGGGCGATCTGGCGGTGCCATCACCTGCCGCACAACCTCGATCGGCATCTTGGCCTCGATACGCCCGATGCCCAACGCAAGCACTGGCTCCTGGCGCACATGAATGATGACCGCGACCCGACCCGGCGAGCCGCGGCTTTCGCTGAAATCCATGCGATTAATGAAAAACTAGCAGCGGCTCATCCCGAGGCGCTGGCGGCTGCGGATGCGACATTGGCCGCCGCGCAGGCGGGCATGGACAACCACCGGTTGACCGCCAAGCGTGACTGGTGTTTTGCCCTCTATTCCCCCGAGGCGCTGGCCGCGCTAAAAACCACGATTGACGCCGCCGCGTCCTGAGCGATCATCCCTCCACGATTTGCACCTGCGAACTCAAGCCAGCGATTTGCACTTTGAGCATGTCCGCATCCATAACGTGCAGGCGGACGAGCTTGACCCGGTCACCATGGGTGTCCTGGAAAGTCAGTTGCATGAAATCATCGACCGGTCGGAAGCGCAATTGGCCTGAGGTCGACAACTCCACCTCGCCGTTGTGGTGATACTTGTGGTACACGATCCGCTGATCGGTGAGCACGAGGCCCGCCAGCCCGGCATCATGGCTGCCGAAGTCAGCATCGCTGAGGTACGCCAGGAACCTTTCCCGTGGACGGAAGCGCGTCCAGACGCTCAAGCGCTGACGGCAACTTTCGGAAAGTTTGGCCCATGCGTCGGAGCCAAGTGCCATCAGATCGAATTTGAGTTGCTGGTACTCAGGGCCGCACACGCCGTTAACCCGCGCCAGCCAATCCAGTGCGTACCCGCCGTTGGGAATCCTGACATGGCAGGTCAGCCCGCCGTCGGACCTGCGTTCGGTGGTGCAAGTCAGCGAGAGATTGGTGTGGTGAGAATCCACGTAGTAGGGCATGGGGCGGTTCAAAGGCGTAGGCAGGCCCTTGATGATGCCCATGTTGGTAATAAGGTCGCGTGCCGTCCAGCCGGGCATGAGCGGTTGTTCGTAACGTGCCTCGAATTCCTGCGGGTCGCGCATGGTGCCGCCCGAGCGATCGATGAACGCCAACGGTCGGGCGCGTAGCTGCGTGAGGTCGGGGTTGTTGCCAAACACCCCGCGCACCGGCATGGAACAGCGAAAGCCCATATGGTCGAGCCAGATGGCGTCGAAACTCAGATGCACGCCAGCCTGGTTGCACTCCGTGACGACAAGATGGGGAATCGGCCCGGTGATGTGCAGTTGAGCCGGAACGGTTGCGGGAAGCTGGAACTTGACCTCCTGGAGGGGGTTCTGCGTAGGCGGCGGCGCGGAGGCGAGCGCGCTGGCGATTGCGCTCGTCGTCGTGATCGCCGAGTCGGCGGCACTTGCGGGGGGCAGGGCATCTGAGGGGGCCGATCGGGTCTCCGCGGCAGGTGCGTCGTCCATCGCCGGCTTGTTCAACGCGACACCGTTGGACCTGTCGCCGTTGAACCTGTCGCCACCGGACTCAATGTCTTGGACCGGCGCGGATTTTTCTTCCGTAACCCCGCGGGACGTCGCTCCCGCAGGCGGCGATGCTACTGCAGCAACCGTGGACGCCGCATCGTGCTCATCATCGCATGGCACCAGATCGCCCAACTCGCGGGGTTCCTCCTCCAACGGTTTGGACGGCGGCTTAAAGGCGGCTGACTTGCGAACAAAATTGACATGGCGCTTGGGCGGCAGGTCAGTAGCCGACATCGGCACATTGATCCTTGGTGCCAGTGCCTGCTGAAAATGAGCCGAACGCACCGACTCCTCCTGCTCGACATCCGATTCGATCCACGACGCCAGCGTGTGCTCCATAAGCTCATCAGAGTCAGGCAGAACGAAACTGGTCTGGCACGCAGGACACCTTGCCCGCTGGCCCGTGGCATTGTCGGGCACCTGCAGGCACATGTTGCATCCAGGACAGTAAACTTTCTGCACCATAAACATCCCCTGGATTGACGCACCAACCTTAAGAAATGATCCCAGGTTGGCCCCAATAAATGATTTCACCAAGACATCTCTACAGCATAACTTGCATCGGTCCTAAGGGCAACGATCTTCACCCACATTTCATTGCATTTTCGCCCCCGGCCCCCACCGCCGAACTCCATATCGAGATAACAGACTCCTTTGAATTTCAATAAAACGAGCCCCAGACCACCTCGCCCTGATGCGTTGTCCACAGGGGCGTATCGATGTTCTCCCCCGGCCCTGAGTAAACAGCCCGGCCAGGCCCAGCCTCGATCAACGCCGCGTGGCCATCCAGAAACGCCATATTCACCGTGTCTCGCGGATGACGATCCTCCGCCAGGCCCTGACTCCCAGCCATGATCGTCAGGTATTCGAACCGGCTCAGCGGTTCACTCATCGCCAGCGTTTTGGACGGGGCGGGAACTTTCAGCAAGCTGATATGAGCCTGGCCCGTGAGAGGCTTGGGGCCATAGGAGGTGCTGCCATCCAGCACGGTGTTAAACGCGTAGTCAAAAGCGTTTCCACTGGCGGTGAAGGTGGGCGGGCCATACTTCGCCCTGGCCTCCGGACACCACCAGATGTTGGCGTTGGGAAACTGCCCCGTCTTGGTGCCATCGTAAATATCCGTGTATTGAGGAGCACCCGCCAGCACGGGCAAGGCGTTAAACCACATCCCGGGGTTGGGATCATCCTTGGCTGAGGTGCCAACCTCGTGCTGAGGCTTGGGCAGGTAATCCCGATGCTCCGACGTGTAGACCATCGTGGCGGTGGCCCATTGCCGCATGTTGCTCAGGCAGACAGCTTTGCGCCCCGACGCACGGGCACCACCCAGCGCGGGCAGCACGATCCCGATCAGCAGTACCACAATGGCAATGACAACCAACAGCTCCACTAAGCTGAAACCGCGTCGCCGAGAAGTTGTCCCCGAAACCCGGACCGTCATGATGACCCATAATAGTTCCCCGGCCCAGACGATTCCACTCCCTCCTCGACACCGGCCCGACGCCGCCACGACGCCCCGGAGCATAAGATCGTCTCATGCCTGAATTGCCCGAAGTCCAGACCGTCCGCCTATCTCTGGCACCGCATGTGCTGAACCGAACCGTCCGCGAATTGACGATTCGGCGAAAGTCCGTCATCCGCCAAGGCGAACCCATCAAAGCCCTCAAGCCCGGCACACGCATCCTCGCCATCGAACGGCATGGCAAGGAGCTGATGATCCTCGGTCGGCAACATGACGTGCAAAACCGTAAACCTCGTGGAAAAAGCACGCAAGAGGCTGACATCGCGGTGTTCGTTCATCTGGGCATGACTGGATCACTGTGTTACTACCCAGCCAAAGGGACCTACACAGACGGTGTGCCGTGGGAAGACAAACACGCGCATGTGGTTTGGCGCCTTGATGATGGTGGGTGGATGGTGTTTCGGGATCCGCGGCGCTTCGGCGGGCTGCGCGTCTTTGCTGACCCGCATACCGCCCGTCAGACGCGTTGGGCTAAGCTGGGGCCCGATGCCCTGTCCATCACGCCCGGACGTCTGAGCGTCGCTCTGCGTGGCCGCAACACGCCGCTCAAAGTCGCGTTGATGGACCAACGCATCCTGGCGGGTCTGGGCAACATCTACGCCGATGAGTTGCTCTTTGTATGTGGGCTCAATCCCCGAACACCTGCCGGGGCCGTGACCCCAAACCAGGTCGCTGCGCTGGTCCGTCGCATGCGGTCCCTGCTGGCCAAGGCCATTGCCGCACGGGGTTCCACACTGCGGGACCACAAAGATGCCGATGGAAAGCCCGGCGGATACCAGCTTCGGCACATGGTCTACGGCCGTGGCAGGCAGCCTTGCCGCCGATGCGGGACCCCCCTGGAATCTCAGCAGATCGGTGGGCGGACCACCGTGCACTGCCCTCACTGTCAGCCTCTTCTTCTGCTTCTATGATGATTAGTTAGATATCATCATCTTCATAGTAGTAAGGCATGGCGGTTTGTGGATAAATCAGAAGGCGATATTATTAGCGGTTGTTTTGAAAAGACTTAAATCATATTTTGTAGTTGTTTACAACCTGTCGGTATCCAAAACAGAACGTATGGTGAATGTCGATCAACAGTGGGGGTGGACCGTGATCAGGGTTCACCTTGTCGGTGGTCGCGAAAAAAATGACAGATAGCTCTGTTGTTGCGCCGGAGTTGGCGGTTTGTCCGCGGGTTATCCACAGCGTTGTTGACAGGGCACGCCGCGGCTCGCCGTGCCAAAGCCGTGACCCGACCCTTTATACTCAACGCCATGGCCAGCTCGGATCAGGTTGTGTCGGTCATTATTGTGGGTGCGGGTGGACATGCTTGTGTCGTGGCTGATGTGGTACGTTTACACCCCACCTGGCGGTTGCTGGGACTCATCTCGTCAGACCTGCCCAAGAATCATCATAGACCCGATGGGCTGGCGATCCTGGGCGGCATGGAAGTCGTCGCAACCCTGGCACAACAGCCTGACACCGTGGCGGTGGTGGCGATCGGTCATTGCGCGACCAGGTTGCGGGTGGCGGATGAAGTCGCTGGCGTGGGGATGCGGTTTGTCGCGGTTGTTCATGCCCAGGCCATCGTGGCTGGCGACGTGACCATCGGGGCGGGAACTGTCGTCGCCGCTGGGGCGGTCATCAACCCGCGCTGCCGGGTGGCTGAACACGTGATCATCAACACCGGCGCCTTGTTGGAGAGCGGTGCGATTGTGGAGCAAGGGGCTCACGTGGCACCCGGAGCGATCATCGGTGCCGGGGCGGTGGTTGGTGCGGGAGCACTGGTCGGTGTCGGTGCCATCGTGACCGCGGGCTTCACCCTCGGCCCGGGCGTGGTGGTAGGTGTCGGGGCAGTGGTCGAGTCGGATGTGCCGAGGGATGTCACGGTCGTAGGGCGGCCAGCGCTGGCTTTGCGATAAGCCGTCGGCGTCACTTCTCACGGGGCAGCGAAAGGTGCACGCCGCTTTCGCCCGCCTTCTCAATGATGCGATGCAAAGCACGCAACGGCTCATCCCGCCGCGCTGCTTTGGGAGCAGGGCGACCGGAAGTTTTGCCATCGACCTCAGCCGACTGCGGTGACGCGAACCGTCGGCGAAGCGCCCAGGTCAACGATGTCGCCAGCGATTTATCGTTGGCTGGGTCATAGCTGTCGAGCGTTTCGATAAGCACTTGGTTGCCCACCTCCAGCAGCGACACGAGCTGATATGCCCCGCGTCGAGCCTGGCCCACCAAGTGTTGTTTTGCCGCCACCAGCACCAGAGGCAGGTGAGCCTGCACTAATCGATCGCGAAGTGCATCAGCCTCCTTCAAAAGCTGCTCAATCGCATCGAGGTCAGCCACCCTCGGATCGTAGCGGTTGAGATTCTCACGCAGACGTGCGGCTTTGAAGAGGAGGTAGTTCATCCGCACGATGAGCGTCTGCGTAACCGTCGGCGACATCAGCGGGCCTTTGTACAGCGGCTGGATCGGCTCGGGAAGATCATCGACCTTGATCGTCCCCGGGCGCGATGACCCGCGCAGCGCTTCGGGCTCCAGCGGGCGGAGAAACACCGAGTCTGCATCCGGGCGGCCAAAGGTGGCCAACACGAAGTAGCGGATCTCGCGCAAGCGCAAAGCCGCAGCCCGGTCTTCATGCAGCGCGCGGTAAAGCGTCGAGCGTGTTCGCTTGTATTGTCGGGTCAATGCCGTCAATGATTCGCCGCGGGCATGTGCCTGGGCGATGGCGCGACGCTGGGCCTGCGATAGCGGCGCGGTGCGGTCGGCGAAGATGGGATCATCGGAGTGCTGACGGTCATGCTTCTCAAGCAGTTGCCGAATGCCTTCGAGGGACCGCCCGAGTCGGCGGGCAAGATGCGTGGCGACTTGATTGAGCGACAAGTCGCGCGCCTGCACGAGGCGGCGGGCACGCTCGATGACGCGGGTCTGTGCTGTTTCATCAAGCCTGCTGTACCGCGCGGCCTTGGCGACACGCTGCGGATACCGGCGGAGAAATCGCGCCACAGCCTGACGCGAATACATCACCACCTGCCGATCATCATCAGCCAACCACACCCAGCGCCAGCGCAAGCCCATACTCCGCCAGCGCGTCAGCGTCCGCTCACTGACGCCCAACTCGTGCGCCAAATCCTGCGGTGTTCTCGGGTCCTCGTCCGGATCCGGCGGCATGCGAACACTGTGGCTGAGTTGATCGATGAGCAGCCGCAGATCGACCAGCACCGCGGCACCGACGAGCAAATCCTCCTGCTCGTGTTCGCTGCGATAAGCGGTGATGCGATAGATGATGAACTCCAGCGGGTACGCGGCATTGGCATCGATCTCATCATGCAGGCGTTGAGCGCGACGAATCTGCTCAATGCGGCGCGGCTCGGGCGAAAGGAGCAACTGCCCCGCCAGAAGTTTTAAGCCTTCGCATTGGTAATTGGTTGGCGTCGATCGCGCCATGGTCAGGTCTCGCGGGTTGGATAGCTCGCCTCGGGGCTGGCTGCGACTTCACGTTGCACCGCCTGCCACACCTCGTCGAGGGTGACTTGCGCGATGAGCGATTGATCATCGCGCAGGTGACGATAGCGCCTGCCATCGACATGGGCGGCGGCGGCGGGTCGTACCACAGTCTCCGGCCGATGATAGGGCCCCACCAATGCGGGGTCCGTCGGGCCGAAGATGCAGACGATGCGGCGGTCAAAGCCCACAGCCATGTGTAGCGGTGCCGAATCATTGCAGACGACCAGGCCCGCCCGGCTCAACAACGCCATCATGCTCGCCACGGTGGTCGTCGGCGTCAGCAGTCGCCCTGTCCCCGCCAGGGCATCGACCATCGGCGCCACCAGCGCGGCTTCGTGTGGCGCTGCCAGTAACACGATTTTCTTAGCCAGTCCCGCATCGAGGATGCGGCGCCCAAGCTCCGCGAAGCGCTCGATGGGCCAGCATTTGCAGAGCCACTTGGCGGTCGGCGCCAGCACCGCGTAGTCGTCGCCGACTAAGTCGTTGTCCGTCAGCCATTGGGTCAACCACGTTTGTTGATCAGCGCCCAGGTACAGCCGCAGGTCATTCGATGGCTCACAGCCTGCTGCCTCGACCAGCGCCACCATGCGATCGACGGTATGCAGCGTGCTTGCCGGAATGTCATGTCGCTGGTTGTACGCCAGCCAGGCACCTTCGCGGGCGTTGGCAAAGCCGATGCGTCGTGGCGCTGCGGTGATCCACGTCAGAAAGCCCGAGCGTGCCAGACCTTGAAGGTCGATGACCATCTCGTAGCGTTGACGCCGCAAATCCCGGCACCACTGCCAGAGGGCTCGCGCAGCACTCGGTCGGGTCACCCACCGCGCAAACGCTTTGCGCGGGAAGGCCACGGCATTGGAGAGTGCCGGGTGATGCGCAACAGCGGGCAGATACGTGTCCTGTACCAGCCAGTCGATGCGCGCCTGCGGAAACGCCTTTCGCAAACTCACAAGGCACGGCACCGTGCGGGAGACATCCCCCAAAGCGCTGGTGCGCACGATAAGAACCGAAGAAGGTTTGGCGACGGTGGCCTGCGAATGAAGTTGCGTGGCACTGGAGGGCATTGCGTGAAAGTGTATCGAGGCGGTCGGATTGGCTACCTCAGCGCGACGGGCCCTGCTTGCGCCACCAGGCGATGGTCTCACGCAGACCCGTTTCGAAATCGACCTGCGCCCGCCAGTCGAGTCTCGCGGCGGCTCGGGTGGTGTCGAGGCAACGGCGAGGTTGGCCATCAGGCTTGGTGGCATCCCAGGCGATGTCCCCCTGATAGTCGCAAAGCTGCGCGATGAGCGTCACCAGATCGCGGATGGTGATCTCTTGGCCGGTGCCGAGGTTGATCGGTTCGGGGTCATCCACGCGCTGAGCAGCGGCGATGATTCCCGCAGCTGCATCGTCGACGTACAAAAACTCGCGCGATGCTGAGCCCGTGCCCCAGCAGGTCATGGTGGCATCACCCCGTTGGCGAGCTTCCAGGCACTTGCGAATCAAAGCGGGAATGACATGCGATGTTTCGGGATCGAAGTTGTCATGCGGGCCGTAGAGATTGACCGGCACGACCACGGTGCTGTTGAGGCCGTACTCGCGCTTGTAGCCGTCGAGCATGACGAAGAGCGCTTTTTTCGCCACGCCGTAGGGCGCGTTGGTTTCTTCGGGATATCCGTTCCACAGGTCATTTTCGTTAAACGGCACAGGTGTGAACTTGGGATAAGCACAGACGGTGCCGGTGTGGACAAACTTGCGAATATTGTGGATGCGTGCGTACTCGACCAGGTGCATGCCCATGGCCATGTTGGCAAAAAAGAATCGTCCCGGGTGCGCGCGGTTGGCGCCGATGCCGCCCACCTCGGCTGCGAGGTGGATCACCACATCGGGCCGGACCTGCTCGTAGAGTCGCGCCACATCGGCCTCGCGCGTCAGGTCGAACTCCTTCCGCCTGGGAACGAAGACTTCACGACAACCAAGCTTCGCCAGACCGTCCAGGACGTGGCGACCCAGGAAGCCCGCGCCACCCGTGACGGTGATCCGCTGCTGAGAAAGATCAAGCATGGTGGCTCCGTGCATGGTTGCTCCGTGGAAGATCGGATTGAGCGAGCGACTCGACGAGTTGGGCCAGGCGTTTCAGCGTGGGCTCTTGGATGAGGTAGTGGCGGAGAAAGTGGTTAAAGACATGGCCGGGCTGACCGCCCAGGTGGTAATCGTCGCCCAGCGGTTCGGGCGGTGCCTGCGCCAAAGCAAACATGACGTGGTAGCACGTCTGCTCCGGCGTCCAATCGCCAAACCAGATGGCGAGCTTGCCCTGCTTGCGTGAGGGTTCGAGCGTCGCCTGCCAGTCGAGGTAACGCTCCGCCAGCGCCAGATCAAGCTGCGCCGGAGCGAACGCCAGCAACCCGGAGTTGAAGAATCGATGCTTGAGTGCCCACGGCCGACGCACGTCCGCGAAAGTAGCCTGCAACTCGGCAAACGCTCGCTGCGCTTCGGCCGGCACCTGCGTGGATTCATCCTGATGGTCGTGGAGGTAGAGCGGCCTCGCTGCGTCATCCTCGGCTCGCGCCCATCGCATGAGTCGGTCGGGCCTGGCGAAAAAAGCGGTGTCAGGGTCGAGCACCAGCACACGCTCGGTCCGCGCCAGAAACATGGGGTGGAGCAGCTTGCAGACCGGGGCATACCGGCTGCGGTAGAGCGCCTCAAGCCGCGGCCAACGTCCCGCCAGCGCTTTGGGCACAGCGTCATCGGCAGCAGGCCAACTCCACCAGACAGCGCCCGGGACATGATGATCGACCCAGGCGCGGTCGTCGGCTGTCAGCGTGCCATCATCAGAAAATGCCACAACCCATCGCGCATCCTGAGTGTCACGAAAACGCAGAAGCGACTTCACCGCCAGCACCCCGATACGCAGATCACGCCGACACAGCAGCATGTGAAGCTCGGCATCAGCCTGCGTTGCATCCGCGGCCGACAGCGGTGGCGTGGCGTCAAGGCGCGACACCGCGCGCTCGATGCGCCATTGATCGATGCGCGTGCGCCAACGATACGGCAACCATGACGGAGCCTGTCTCACACGATGCTTTATATCATCGCTCGCCTCGCCACGGGCGGAGAACCTGTCGGCGGCATATCCTTGATCACTCGCTTCCGCGCGGTTTTGCAGGCCCTTGAGCCGATAAGAGAAGTGCCTTGCCCACTCATGATGCCTCAACTTCGCCCGTCATTGCCCACGTGCTCCACCGTCTCTACCTGGCGGGGGCGGAAGTGCTGGCGGCGGACCTGTCGCGAAAGCTCCGGCACCGCTACCGCTTTGTCCTGCTATGCCTCGATGAGGTGGGCCCACTGGGTCAGCGCCTGCAAAACGAGGGCTTCACCGTCCTGAACCTTCAACGCAAGCCCGGCGTCGATCTGAGCGTGGCGCGACGGATTGCCGGCGCGGTGCGTGAACATTGCATCCAACTGCTCCACGCGCACCAGTACACGCCGTTTTTCTATGCGGCTGCATCACGCCTGCCCCCCGCCTCGTGGACCTTGGGTGGCGCGCCGATTCTGTTCACAGAGCACGGCCGCCACTACCCCGACGTTCGCCGACCCAAACGTGTCGCCGCCAACCGATTCCTGCTGAGGCGGAAGGATCGCATTACGGCGGTGGGCCAGTGGGTCAAGCAATGTCTCATCGACAACGAGGGCCTTGCCGCGAGCCGCATCGAAGTCGTGCTCAACGGCATCGACCCTCGCGCCTTTGCCGCCGGTGAACAGACGAAGCGAGCGGCGCTGCGGCGGGAGCTGGCGGTCAGCGATGATGACATCGTCGTGCTCCAGGTCGCGCGATTCCACCCGGTCAAGGATCACGCCACAGCGTTGCGCGGCTTTGCCCACGCCCTGCAATCACCGCTGTTGGCAGCATCGCCCAACCCCGGCCGCCCCGTGCTGGTTCTGGCGGGTGACGGCGAACAACGTCACGAGATGGCGACTCTCGCCCACGCCCTGCACATCGACCAGCAGGTGCGCTTCCTGGGCGTGCGGGGCGATATCGCGGACCTGCTGACGGCTGCGGATGTTTTCATGCTCAGCTCGTTGAGCGAAGGCATCAGCGTCACCTTGCTCGAAGCAATGGCAGCCGGGCTACCCATCGCGACCACCGAAGTCGGAGGCAACGCCGAGGTGGTCGTGCATGGTCAGACGGGCCTGCTCTCGCCCCGTCGCGATGCCGTGGCGTTGGGCAACAACCTCGCCACGCTGGTGCTGGACGCGGCCCTGCGTAAGAGTATGGGACAGGAAGGCCGCAAACGCCTGCGAAGTGTGTTCACGCAGCAACGCATGCATGATCGTTATGCGGAGATCTATGACGCGATGCTGGGCGATGCTGGGCCACGATGACCCAACCGCGGGCCGGGCCTGAGCGTGATTTCGCCTGCGATCAAATGTTTACAAACGAAGCATTGCGGCTAAAATTCCGCCCATGCTTATGCCCATGACCATGACCCGTCGACTCTCGTTTTTATCAATGCTGATGCTTGTGCTAACACTGGCGTGCCCGGCGCTGGCCGATCTGCAGGCTGACTTCACCGCCGCCATAGCATCCGCCAAGCTCGGCAAGAGCAGGCCCGGCATCAAGGTCGTGGACCTCTCGACCAACCGCACGCTCGTCGCCATCAACGCCCGGGAGTCCATGATCCCGGCGAGCAACATGAAGCTCGTGACCACGGCCGCGGCCCTCGGAATCCTGGGCCCGGATTTCTCCTTCCGCACCGAGCTGCAACTGCTGGCCAACGATCCGCAAAAGGGTGCCACGTTGCTGCTAAAAGGTGACGGAGATCCCGCCCTGGGTGACGCGAGACTGCTGGCAGCTAACAACATGGACATCGAGCAACTCCTGGCGCTGCTGGTCAAGAGCGTCACCGATGCAGGTGTCAAACAGGTCGCTCAGATCATCATCGACGACACCATTTTCGACGACCAGCGTGTGCATCCATCCTGGCCTCGCGGTCAGCTTGACGCCTGGTATTGCGCCCCGGTTTCGGGCCTCAACTTCAACGGCAACTGCCTGGACATCTGGGGCCAACCCACCGCTGTGGGACAACCGCCGCGGATTGACATCGTGCCTCGTGCGCCATTTATTGAGGTGACCAACAGCGCCCGCTCCGGCATCAAGGGCGACTTCATCGTCGGCCGCCGACCGGGAACCAACAACCTGGTCATCACGGGCAACATCCTCAGAAAGTCCACGGAACCGATCAACATCACTATTGATGACCCCGCTTTGTTTACCGGCCGGGTCGTAGCGCAGCGCCTGGGCGAGCGGGGCATCAAGGTCGATAGTGTGCGGCGAAAATCGCGGGATGAAAATCTACCCGCTGGTCGTGTGCTTCAGGCGGTGCGGACCACGATGCCCGCGGTGCTTCATCGCTGTAACAAGGATTCGCAGAATCTCTTTGCCGAAGCCCTCCTCAAACGCATGGGTCATGTCGCCACGGGCCAACCGGGCAGTTGGGACAACGGTGCTGCGGCCGCCAACGGCTACCTCCGAAAGATGCTGGGTGACACCGCTCAACAGATCGTCATCGCCGATGGCAGTGGCATGAGCCGCAACAACCGCGTTTCCGCCGAGGCCCTGGTGGCGATCATGGGCGTCATGGCGCGCGATGCCCGGCTGGGCCCCGTGTTTATCAGGAGCCTGTCAGTGGCTGGCAACGATGGCACGCTCGACGATCGCTTCGATGACGGCTTGGCCGGGCGAGTCTATGGCAAGACGGGGTTCATCAACGGCGTCTCGACGTTCTCGGGCTACCTCTCGCTGCCCGCGCCGACCAACGCCCAAGGCCAGCCCGGCACGCCACGCCTCATCGCATTCGCACTTCTGTTCAACGACGTCAACATCGACATCCGAGACGTCAAGCGCCTTCAGGACCGGCTCATCGGGATTCTCGATGAACGTCTCGCCGCCCCGCCCCCGGGGGCGACAAAGCCAGCGAATCGGTGAACGCTACTTGGGGAACCGCTGCGCCGCTGAACGCCGCATGGGTGAGCGTTGCGCGGGCGCCGTCGCTTCACGCCTTGTTCGCAGCCGAGCGCTTCCGCAGTTCCATGCACAGGCCCAACCCGATAGCGCCCACACACAGCGCCACGCCGGGGTTCTGGTACATCAGCCCGGTGCTGGGATTCAACGCCAGGTAAAGAACGACGCTGGACAAACCAATCCAAGCCACGACCGTGAGTATTGCTTTCATCGCACTTGCCTCCGCCTGTCAACCCTGGGACACAAGGGGCGAGACAGGCATCGCCCGTCTCTAAACCAACAATACCACGGCAGGCAAGGCAAGTGTAGGAAAAATTAAAGTTCAAGAGGGTAATTGACCGAAGCGGTCGCACGGAGTGTAACGTTTGTAGGGGGGTCGCGAGGTTATCGGTCGCGCCGCGGCGAGAAATGGTGTCAAACGCGCCGATGGCGCGATCGGCTCACCGACGGTGACGTCAGCATTCGGACTGCACAGTGTCACTTCGAACACCCACCCCGCTTTATGGGATCGCGACGCGAAAGTTGCTCGCGTCAGGGGGTGGGACCACCCGGGGAATGGCTCGGGCCGTGCGAAGGGTGAAACGGCATCGGTTTGTCAGGATCGTACCGTCGGGCTTCCTCCATGCTCCGAGCGTCTTTCCAAAATTCGTTCCTATTCGGTCCAACTTCCAATTCTAGCCACCGCCGTCCATGCAGACCATAGACGCCCATAATACTGACAGTCGCTGTAGGATTCGAAGTAGCATCACCTACAGCATTAAGATTAATATTCATCCTTGCGTAGAATTGTCCATTGCGCAATTTTAGAAATACCCACTTATTGAGCGACGAGGAGTCCGTCCCCGTACCATTCCATTCTAGCGACGAAACATAGCTGTCGGCAGGAGCTTCCCAGCTTGGCTTGTTCATGTCGGCAAGCTGAATGCCACCCTCGTTGACGCCAACTTTCAAATTCCAAGAGAAACGACGAGGAGTTGATACATCGGGTGCACGATCCAAACTAAACCACAAGTCACCCGGCACCGGCTCTACCTCTTGCCCAATCAAGTCAACTACAATCTTCTCACCCTTAGGATAATATTTCCGAGAGACTCCACAATGAACTAGCGGCTGAAGCTTTTCTTTCCGCTTCGACAGCCGATACACCACAGGATTCTGCGGGTCTGGCTGGTACGTTCGGCTGGCTCCCATCCGGAATCCCCATTCAGTGTAGCTACCGTCGGGTGGCATGCTGTAGCCGTCGCATGACAAGTAGCTAATCGACATGGAATCAGCGGATGGAGCTTCCACGGTGAACCGCCCATCCTGGTCGGCACGGAACTCAAGTCGTTGCGCACCGTCCTTCCAACTGTGCACACTCACGTGAGCGACGGCGCCTGCGACGGGCTGATCATCTTGATCGATGACACGACCATAGAACAGCACCTTTCCCTCGCGTTCTTCCAGAGCCGAACGCATTGACGGTGTGGGCACCCATTCATCCGGCCCGCCGGGGTAGTACTGCGGTCCTCCGGGGCGATAGACATATGTTCCGATGGCAGCGACCACCATCGTCGCCAGAACACTTGCGAAGATGACCCAGAATTTGCGTTGGCTCACAGCCATGTCATCACCCCGTTGTAGATCACAGTCATTTGGCCAGCATTATTAATCGTTCCCTCGGACAAGACGGGCGAGTCATTACTTTCCACGCCATTGTATCCCGATATCAAAGCTATACCGTGAAACCGAGGGCTGTGGCACGAGTTGGGCTGTTCGTAGTGTGCCCGTAAGGGCACGGATGAAGAAACGCCTGACGGCGTCACTACAAACCTGCGGACTCTTTGGGATGAGCCCTACCCAATCTTCTCCGGCATCTGATCGCTCTCTTCGGTGATGATCGCCGGGGCGTAACCTTCTTCAACCACGCGGCCGTCGCGGGTCTTAATCATCGGCTGGGGGTTTTCCTTTTCGTGCTTCTCCAACGCAGCTTCGAGCACAGCCTGTCTCGCTTCATCTAGCGCAGTCCAAGCGGCACGGCCACGACACTTGGGGAAGCGCGAGCAACTCAACCACGGCCCACGCTTGCTTCGCCTCATGTTCAACGGCGCATCGCACTTGGGGCACTTCTCCTCCGTTGCCAAGGCCGGCACCTTGGGAAGCTTGATGCCGCCCTTCTTGTCGAGGTTGAGTATGAACTTCACCTCAGGATAGTTTTCGCTCGACAAAAACGGCCCGAATCGTCCAGATCGTTTGACCATGCGGCTCTGATCCACAGGGCAGACAATGTCCGTCACCTCGGCACCCACGGGCTGGCCCTGCACATCAATCGGCGCTGCATACTTGCAGTCGGGGTAGCGCGTGCAGGAGAGGAAGCGGCCACTCTTGCCAAAACGGTACTCCGTCGCAGCACCACATTGCGGGCACTTGTACGGCGCAGGCTCGGTCTGGGCCTTGGCGTGGGTCATCTCCTCCAACGCGTGGTCCAGACGATTTTTGAACGGCCCGTAGAACTGCTTGAGCATCGAGACCCAGTCGTGATGCTCCTCTTCGATCTTGTCGAGCTCTTCCTCCATGCTCCGCGTGTAGGCGAGGTCCATGATCTCGGGGAAGCCCTCGATGAGCTTGTCGGTCACGACCTTGCCCAGGTCCGTCGCCATCAGGCGGCGATCGCGCGGGAGCAGCGGCTGAACGTACTTGCGGTCCTGAATCGTCCCGATGATGGCAGCGTAGGTCGAGGGCCTGCCGATGCCTTCCTCTTCGAGCTTTTTCTGTAGCGATGCTTCGGTGTAGCGCGGGGGCGGGCTGGTGAAGTGCTGGGTCGGATCGATCTGCAACGGCGCCAATGGCTGCGCTTCAGCCAACTGGGGAAGCATCGCCTCATCACTGGCGGTGGGCAGGCCGACGACCTTGTAGAACCCGTCGAAGACGAGGATGCGGCCGGTGGCTTTGAACACCGCCCAAGGCCCATTCGATTGCGGGGCGTTGCCCGCGCTACTTCGTAGCCCCGCATGCGAATGCGGGGCTTGCGCCTCGATCAACACCGTCGTCGAGTCCCACTGTGCCGGGGGCATCTGGCTGGCGACAAAACGCTTCCAGATGAGATCGTAAAGCTTGAACTGCTCATCCGACAGCGCATGGCGAACCCGGCTGGGGGACAGCGACACATCCGTGGGCCGAATCGCTTCGTGGGCTTCCTGAGCGTTGGACTTGCTGGCAAAAAAGTTGGGTTTTTCCGGCAGATAGGCCGGGGGAAACTCGCGACCGATGTAGTCACGCACCATCCGTAGGGCTTCACCCGAGAGATGCGTCGAGTCGGTACGCATGTAGGTGATCAAGCCGGTCTGGCCCAGGTCGCCGCCGACGTCCACGCCTTCGTAGAGCTGCTGGGCAATGCGCATGGTGCGCTGCAGCGCGAAACCGAGTTGGTTGGACGCCTGTTGTTGAAGCGTGCTGGTGATGAAGGGGGCGTAGGGACGCGTGCTGGTGCGTTTGGTCTGGATGGAGCGGACAGCGAAATCGGGGGCGTCCTGCAGGTGGCCGCGGAAGGTCACCAATTCCGTGGCAGGGCCTTTGGCCTTGGGATCCTGGCGTTCGACGCGGTCATCGAGGACGAAGCCCAGCGATTTAGCCGCGGCCAACGCGCTGTCACGGTCCTTGGCGTCGAACGCCTTGCCGTCTATCTCGGTCAGTTCTGCCCGCAGCGATTCGTGTTTCGCCAACCACGCCAGTTTGTCGCGCAAGGATTTGCCTGAGGCAGCGATGGCGGGGGCGCCAGCGGCACCGGGGGTTGCACCGCTCGCACCATTAGCTCCGTCGTCTCCGTTCGCACCACCAGCCGAGGTCGAGCCGTCGTCGCCACTCGCATCGTCATTACTAATGCCATCGCCCAGAAACTCTCGCCATTGCTGTGAAATCTTCTGCGCCTTGGCCAACGCCACCGTGAAATACCCAGCGATACGCCAGTATTCCTCGGGCATGAAGGCCTCAATCTCGCGCTCGCGATCGACCACCAGCCGGGTCGCCACGCTCTGCACCCGCCCTGCACTGAGCCCGCCGGCGACCTTCTTCCAGAGCAGGGGCGAAACCTGGTAACCCACAATGCGGTCGAGAATCCGCCGCGCCTGCTGGGCGTTGACCTTGTTTTCATCAATCGGCCGGGGATGGTCGAACGCTTGGGTGATCTCAGTCTTGGTAATGGCGTTGAAAACCACCCGTTTGGCGTCGCGCGGCGCGATCTCCAGCGTCTGCGCCAGATGCCAGGCAATGGCCTCACCCTCGCGATCCAAGTCGGTCGCAAACCACACATCCGATGCAGCCTTGGCGACCTTACGCAACTGCGCGACCGTCTTCTTCTTGTCGGGCATGATCTCGTAAGTCGGGGTGAAATCATGAGCTAGATCAACGCCCGGCACGGGGTGATCCGCCCGCTTGGACCCCTTGGGAGCGCTCTTGGGCAAGTCCCGCACATGCCCCACGCTCGCCAGCACCACGAAATCCCGGCCCAAATACTTATTAATGGTCTTGGCTTTGGTCGGACTTTCGACGATCACCAAGTGTTTACCCGTGGCATTGACGGAAACCTCGGGATAAGCCCGGCCCCCGCTGCGGGACTTGGAGCCCCCAGTGGCGGCCGCAGCGGCACCGGGGGCTTTGCGAGCGCCGGCGGGCTTGCGGGGCGAGGTTTTGCTGCGTTTCTTGGCCATGGGTGAATCGGTTGTTACGTCCGCCGCCCTCCCGCGGGTCGGGTTGGGCTTGCCGCCAAACACCTGCAGGGCCATCGGCATTCGACCGCCCAAGGGTGGAATTTCAGCGGGCCGACACTTGAGCAGGGGCGATCAAGTCTGTCAAGCCCGCCGCAAAATCTGCCGTTTTGGCCAAAATTGCCCGTCCCAACACCCGGGTAATCCCCCACCTACCCCCCCTGTACC
>JBGSTK010000239.1:0-3496 GCA_041736565.1 Phycisphaeraceae bacterium
CGACCCGCAGCGGCACCTGCGGCAGCGCCGGTCGCTGCTGGCGACAAAGTCGTCAAGGCACCCATCGCGGGAACTGTTGTGGCCATCCGGGTCGCCGTCGGCGACACCATCGCCAAGGACCAGGTCCTGATGGTGATGGAGGCAATGAAGATGGAAACCAACATCGCCTCGCCCTCCGCGGGCAAGATCAAGAGCGTAGCGGTCGCCCAGGGCGCCGCCGTCAAAACGGGACAGACGCTTGTCGAGTTCGAATGAGCGCCCACGCCGAGTCGTGGCGGCGGAGAACCTGCTCTGCCGCACCAGACTCGACTGCTCGAAGACTCGACTGCTCGTTGATTCGCCTGCGTTGGGCGTCTGCGGGCGCAATCACTCAGTGCCGCGCAAACGCGTTATCAAAGGCCTCACGCCAGCACGCCTAGAAAATCCAAAGGATCTGATCCATGGGCCACATGCTCTGGAATTACCTCATCGACACCGGCTTTGGCCAGTTCCACTGGACCAACGGCGCCATGATCGCGATCGGCCTGCTCTTTATCTGGTTGGCGATTAAGAAGGGCTTCGAACCCCTGCTGCTGATCCCCATCGGATTCGGCATCCTCATAGGCAACATCCCCTATGACGTCATGAAGCTATCCGTGGGTGTTTACGATGGCCCGGTCTCCGAGCACGACATCGGCTACTACACCTTTGAACCCGAAACCGTCGAACTCAAGCTCAACAAAGGTAAGGTCTTGACCTACGAGGAGGGCATTGCCTGGCTCAATGCGAACAAGGGCAAGCACGACGCAGTCATCGGCCCGGCGAGCTATGAGACCACGATGACCATGCTCGACAAGGCCTACCGGGTCAACCTCAAGCCGGGCAGCGTCGAGGAAATCCCCTATCGCTCTACCGCCCTTCGGCTCATGGACGAGGGCAAAGCCGTGATGATCAACCATCACGCCCAGATGACGATGGATGTCGGCGACCTCCAGCAGCCTGCGTTCATCGAGTTCCGCCAGGGCCGCATGGCGTTTGTGCCCGAATCCAACGACGACGGGAAATACCATGAGCTTTGGAGTCTGGAAAAGCAGGACACATGGAATGCCGGCGTGTTCTGGATGCTCTTCCGTGGTATCGAGTTCGGCTTCTTCCCGCCTCTCATCTTCCTGGGCATTGGTGCGTTGACCGACTTCGGCCCGTTACTGGCGCAGCCGCGAACCATTCTTCTGGGGGCTGCAGCACAATTGGGCATCTTTGGAGCCCTCATGTTGGCGCTGTTCATGGACTTCACGGGACAGCAGGCGGCATCCATCGGCATCATCGGCGGCGCCGACGGACCCACTGCAATCTTCGTCTGCAGCAAACTCGCCCCCGAACTGCTCGGTGCTGTGGCGCTGTCGGCTTATTCCTACATGGCCATGGTGCCCATCATCCAGCCACCCATCATGCGCCTCCTGACGACCAAGAAGGAACGCAGCATCCGCATGGAAGCGCCCAAGGAAGTGCCTAAGAATCTCAAGATCGCATTCCCCGTCCTGGGCTTCCTGCTCACGGCGTTTATCGCTCCCGGTGCCTTGGCGCTGTTGGGCATGCTTTTCTTCGGCAATCTCCTGCGTGAGAGCATGGTCACTGATCGCTTGGCCAAGACGGCTGGATCCAACTTCATCGATATCGTCACCATCCTGCTGGGTGTCAGCGTCGGAGCCAAGACCTCGGCCAGCACATTCCTGACTGTCGAGACGATTAAGATTTTCATCCTGGGCGTCGTCGCCTTCTCGGTATCCACAGCGGGCGGGGTGCTGCTGGGCAAACTCATGAGCAAGCTCAGCAAGAGCCCGATCAACCCGCTCATTGGTTCCGCGGGCGTCAGTGCGGTGCCCATGGCTGCCCGCGTTGTGCAGAAGGTCGCCCATGAAGAGGACCCGCACAACTTCCTGCTCATGCATGCAATGGGCCCTAACGTCGCTGGCGTCATTGGCAGCGCGGTGGCGGCAGGCGTGCTGCTGAGCTACTTCGGATAAGTCCCGCCAACCCCCTGGGGCGATCCGCCGTGCGACGCTTGGACTTTGACACGCTGGGCTCGACCAACGACACCGCTTTGGAACTGGCTGGCAAGTACCCGCATCAGGCGCTGTTGATCGTGGCGGCAACGCAGCATGGTGGTCGGGGACGCAACGGGCGAGCGTGGTCATCCCCACGGGGCGGCGCATGGTTGAGCGTGGTCTGGCCATGCAAACTGGCGCTGGAACATTACGAGCCCGCGCCTCTGCTGGCGGGTCTGGCGGTCATCGACGCCATCGCTCCGCACCTTCCTCCCGGCTGCGACCCCGCCATCAAGTGGCCTAACGATGTGATGCTTGACAACTGCAAATTGGCGGGCGTGCTCTGTCAGCGCCAAGTTGCCGCCGGGCCCACGACCACCCACCAAGCCGCACCGCTGGTGGTGGGCATCGGCATCAATGTCAACATCGACCCTGAGCAACTTGGTGCCAACCTGCGTCAACCCGCCACAAGTTTGCGCCAAGTCACGGGCCATGATGTGGATCTGTCAGCACTCATCGATAGCGTCGCGGCGAACCTGGCACAACGGATGCAGCGGCTGGAGGCCGGGAACTTCTCGCCATCGCAGGTGGCCGAGGTCGAAAATCGCTTGATTTGGCGTGGAAAACAAGTGAACTTTCTGCACGCTGGTGCGTCTAAACAAGGGTGGCTGCGGGGTCTCGACACCCAGGGGCGATTGCTGCTGGAAATCGATGGGGGCATGATGACACTCAACGCCGGTGAAATTCAGCAGCTCGCCAAGGTGTGATTCGAGGTCCGATTCATCACCACTGCGCGGCGCCGTCGCGGATTTCTCAACATAAGGGTCATCGTTACTTTATCCGCATGCCCTTTGCGGATAGACTTAAGCCGAAGTTCCCCCGTATGTCTGGAATGATCAACATGAAGCTTAACACTCCCCGTAACAACAACTGGTTTTCGTCGCTGGCTTTATCTACCGCGCTGGTCGCACTGATGCTGGTTCCGGCGTTGGCGCAAGCGCAGCAGGTGCCGTTTGTCGGCGAAATTATCGAGGAAAATGCTGAGGCGAGGGCCGGTGCGGGGCCGGTTTATTACAGCGTGGGCCAGCTCAAAAAGGGCGATAAGGTCAAGGTCGTCGAAGTTTTCTACGGCTGGTACAAGATCGAGCCCCCAGAAGGCATCAGCAGTTACATCTCCAAGGCGTTCGTCGACGCTAAGGGCGACGGCAAAACGGGCGTTGTAAGCGTCGATTCTGCAGCGGTTAAGGCGGCGGACCCCAAAGGACCCGCCGTGAGCTATCGCACGCAAGTGGACCTTAAGCGCGGCACCCCAGTGCAAATCATCAGCGAAGAAGGCAGCTTCTATAAGATTGCGCCGCCCGCCGGGGCGTATGTTTTTGCCCCGCCCAGTGCGTTGCGACGTGCTGAAAATACCGGGAGTAATGCCCAAACGGCGGCTCCAGCTACCCCTGATAGCCCCCCGACCACCCCCT
>JBGSTK010000240.1:0-7171 GCA_041736565.1 Phycisphaeraceae bacterium
CTCCCCCGCCGCCCGCATCCATGGCCGATCACGTCGTCGTGCGAGTTAGTAGCCGGGGGGGTTGTAAACCCCGCCAATGTCACCACGCTTCGCCTCAATTCCTCGGCGATCCCATAAAAGCTACTTTGCACCCCCCTAAGCCCCATCGCCAACGCGTCCGGCTCGCCCGAAACTCTCGCCCGCCCGCGCGGTGGATGGGGTCAACGCGTTCATTTTTCGTTGTAAAGCAAAGCCATGGCCCCGAAAAAGGGCAGACCCACTGGGGCTGGCGGGTGGTAACCCATGCTAAAACTTGGGCGTGTCTTTTGTTCGCGCCTTCCGCCTCCCCGAGCAACAAAAAGTGGGTATTGTCAGGTGAAAAATCCCTTGACAGTCGGCTTTTTTGCAGGTACTTTACTGTTGTTTCAGGAAGTTAGGCGCGAGGCGAAGGTTTTTTGCGGTTATTGTTTGACTGCGGAGAAAAGTCCCTACACATCGGTCGTTCAAGAGGAGATTCAGTATGAAAATCGGTCATTTGATTGGTCGCGGCACTTTGTTAACCAGTGCTTTTTCGACAGCGATGATTATCGCAGCACCGCACAACGCGTTGGCTAACAACGTGACGTGGGGCGGTACGGCTGGGGCGTGGGACACCACCACCGCCAACTGGACCGGCGACAGCACGTTCTACACCGAAGGCGACAACGTCACCTTCGGGGCCATCACAGCGAATCGAATCATCACCATCCAGCCCGGCGGCGTTACTCCCGCCTCGATGCTCCTGAACAACACCGGTTTCAGCTATGCCTTCACCGGCGGAAGCATCCTGGGCGGCACGCTTACGCAGACCACCAACGTCACTGCCACCTTCAATTCAAATGCCAGCCATGGCTTCAGCAGCGTGAACATCGAGCAGGGCACGCTGAGCTACGACCCCACCGCTGCCGACCTGGCATCGATTCTGCCCAGTTACAGCTTCGGGGCGGGCAGCATCAATCTGGGCACGGGAGCCACCGCTGGCACCTTCCAGATGCGCGGCAACCAGAATGCCCTGTTCACTTTGAACAACAGCTTCGGTGTCAATGCCGGCAATGGCACGATTGTCCTTGGAGCCAGCGCGCAGAGCCCGTCCTTCAAGTTGACCGGGGACATCACGCTCAACGGCAACCTGACCATCAACACGACCCGGCCTGCGGAAATCAGCGGCCCCATCAGCCTTGTCGGCGGAACTCGTCGCATCACGTTCAACAACTCACACAACACGCCTGATTTTGCTTACACACAACTGTCGGGAAATATCAGCGGGTCCAATCTTTTTGAGTTGAGTCAAAACGGTGCCACTCAATTCCGCGGCACGGTAGTCTCGGGCAACAACACGGGGCTGACTGGCGGGATCGCGGTGCATAATCGCGGCATCGTAATTTTCAACTCGCTTAACGCCATGGGCGGCGGTGGCATCGGGTCGGTCAATGTCAACAACAACACCTACGCGGGCTTCGATTTCGCCAATTTCGGCGGGTCCAGCGCATCGGGTACCTTGTCCCTCATCTCGACCGCATCCGCGGGCAACCTGGGTCTCGAAGCCGACAGTTCAGCCAACATAGACCTAACCGGCTATAACACCAACATCCGCCTCGGTTCCGCCACGCAGGCCACCTACAGCGGCACGCTGACCCCACAAGCCGCAGAATATAAACTTGGCGGCGGCGGCGGGCACCTGACGGTCAGCAGCATCCTCACCGGAGCACGCACACTCACCCAGGGCAACGTGGCCAACGTGCCCGCCAGCATCACCACACTCACCGGTGCCAACGACTACACAGGTACCACCACCGTTGCCAGCGGCATTCTGAATGTCGCTGCGGGCGGCACTCTGGGCAGCGGCAATGTTAGTGTCTCAAGTGGCGCGGCGCTGAGCCTGGGCAGCGGAGCACAGATCAATCCCAGTGCCAATCTGACATTCAGCGCCGGCGGCGGCCTGATTCTCAACAACATGTCCTGGGCGAGTTACATCGCCGGCCGCAGCGGCTCGGGCACGACCAACGACCCGACGATCTACGCGGCACGTGGCGCCGATGTCACGGTCACCAGCGGCAACTTTGATCGCAACTTCACTTTGGGCTTCACCCAGCAGCGAGATTCCGATGGCACCGTCTTTGCCGATCACATCGCCGTTATCGCCCAGAACATCACCTTGACGGCCGATCGGACCATTACCGTGGCCAGCACCGGCCCGGGTCTCATTGGCTCATGGGACAACGGTCGAGCCCAGCGCATCAGCGGCAACATCAGCGGAGCGTTTGTGCCCCTCTTCACCGGCGGAGGCGACACCCGCATCCTCTCGGAGATCGTCCTGGCCGGTGGCAATACATGGACCGGCTCCGCAGGTGCAAAATTCAACGGAATTCAGGCCTTCAACGTCGGCGCCGGCGGCTATCTCAACGCGCCCAACGGTGCTACGGGGCAGGGCGGCATCGACACGTTCATCCGCTTCGACGGTAATAGCTCTCTCCCCACGGGCAACGCCGGCGGCACCGCTTACATCGCCACCTTCAAGGGACTCAGCGGTGGGCAGGAAGGACGACAGGGCATCCTCCTGACCACCAGCGTGGCGGGCGAAACCTATAACCTGCCTACCGGGTATCGCTTCGTCCTGGGCGGCATCGGCAATCGCGGCCACAACAGCACCTTCGGTGCTTCGAGCAACGACGGCACCGCAGGCACCGCCACCCTGCGCAAGAGCGACATCGCCTTTCACTGGGGCCACATCTTCAGCACTCAAACATCAATCGATGGCCTCTCGGAAGACCGGCCGCTCAACATGCTGGTCCGCGAGGGCGCCTTGTTCCTTGGAACCACCGGTGCCGGTCCCAACGATGGTGCCGTCCGCTTCATACCCGTCATCAGCGAAGATGTGGCCGTCAGCGCCACCGCCACGACTCTGCTGCACGACACCCGCAACGGCCACTACCTCAACAAGCGCGGCGAAGGTACGCTCGTACTCCAGAACGTCGCCTACACGCAGGTAGATGGTTCGGGCAACACGGCTGGCCAGTTCGTTTGGAACATCGGCCGCAACAGCGGGGGCAACAGCGGCGCCAACGCCTACTTCGACGGAGCCGTCCGAGGCCTGTCCTTCAGCGACGCGGGAGCCAACAGCAGCAACTCCCTCGTCGGCCACAACCTGCGGTTGCGAGGCGGCGTCTATGAGATTGACAACACCAGCGGCAATAGCGGAACCTTTACCGCCACCGTTGGTTCGGGCGTCGGCAGCGTTGGATGGGGCACCGGCGGCGGCGGTTTCTCGGCCTACGGCGGACCAGTCAACGTCACGCTCTCCACAGCCGAAACTGGCCGCGAGTGGCAGGACTCCAACTTTCTGGGCAACAACGAATCCCTGATTTTCGGTTCCTATACCGCCAACAATGTCATCAACTGGACAGAATCACTGCCCCTGGCCAACGCCACCAACGCCACGGTTAATCGTGAGATCCGTGTCATTGACAATCCCAACTCCGGCGGCGATTTCGCGAGGATCTCCGGCAATATCCTCGACCGTGCGATAGGTCAGGCTGCTGGCACAGGCACGCGCAGCCTAACCAAGACCGGCTTGGGAACCTTGGTCCTCGCTGGCACCGCCAACGATTACAACGGCACCACCGCCATCACATCCGGTACTTTCGTGGTGGGTGACCAGACCTCCCCCACCGCGGCCATCACCGGCGTCGGTGGACAGGTCAGCGTTCTCTCCGGTGCCACCCTCGGTGGACATGGCTCCATCAGTCGTGATGTCCTCGCCCTCGCTGGCTCCATCGTTGCCCCGGGCACCAGCCCTGGTTCGTTGGAGCTCGCCTCGACGTTCGATCTGCAGGCCAATGCGATGCTCAAGATCGAACTGGCGGGTGACAGCTTCACGCTCAACGCCACTGAGGAGTATGACCGCTTGAAAGTCGGTGGCCTGACCACGCTGGCTGGCCAGCTCAACGTCACCCTGATCAGCGGGCACACCCTGGGCCAAGGTGACCTATACGGCATCGTGGACGCGGTGGGCGGGTTGTCCGGCCTGTTTAGCAACTACAACGAGGGTGATCTGGTCCTCGCCAACTCCGGCGTGAACCTCTTCATCACCTACCAGGGCCTGATCACCGATTCGAGCGTGTCGGTCAGTGGTGGCAACGATGTGGTGCTCTTCGCTGTCATCCCCGAACCGGCGACGGCGGTGGTGCTGGCTTTGGGCGGATTGATGATGATCTCGCGCCGTCGCCGCCGCACCGCCTGATCCCTCGCCTTTACAAGGGATCAACTGTCGCTCCGCACGCAGGCTCTCGCCTCCGGCCGATTCAAGGTATTGGGCTTGGTTTTAAACAGACACGTCAACGAGCCGGAGCCTTCACTATAAAAGGCTCCGGCTTTGTTTATCGCGCCCTTCGTTCCTGAGCCGCAAAGAACGCAGGAAAGTATCGAACGCTGTCGCTCTTGCGAAACCGGGATGGGTCGTTATTGTGATTCCAATCAATCACCTCATGGGGCATGACATGAGCCAGTTGCAGCGTAAGCGGGAAAATTGGGGGACGCGCTTCGGCGTGATTCTGGCGGTGATGGGCTCGGCGGTGGGGCTGGGGAACTTCCTGCGCTTCCCGGGGCTGGCGGCACAGTACGAGGGCGGGGCGTTCATGATCCCGTACTTCATCGCGTTCTTTGTGCTGGGCTTGCCCATCGCGCTGGCGGAGTGGGCGATGGGGCGCTACGGCGGGGCGAGAGGGTTCAACTCGCCGCCGGGCATTTTTCGCGCGATTTGGCCCAGTCGGCTGGCGCCGTACGTCGGGGCGTTGAGTGCCGCGGTGCCGGTGCTGATTTACATGTACTACATCCACCTCGAGGCCTGGTGCCTGGGCTACGCGTGGAAGTACCTCGTTGGCGACCCGGTGCTGCTGAATCAACAGGTGCTTCTGGTCTCGGGTCAGACGTTGGCGGAGGCGACCAACACGCCCGAGGCGATCGCGGCTGGCAAAGCGCTGCTAACGGCGGGGACGGCAGCGGGAACCGGGGGGGGCGATGCCATCACCGTGGTACAGCCCAACAACCTCGTGCTGTTCTTTGGCGGAGCGCTGGGCGACATGACGCAGTTGCGGTGGCTGCTGCAGACCGCGACACCTTTCGTGGTCGTGGCCTTTGTCATCAACTTCATCCTCATCTACCGCGGCGTCACACGGGGCATCGAATGGTTCAGCAAGCTCGCCATGCCGGCGTTGATTCTCTGTGCCCTGGTGATTCTGGCGCGGGTGTTGACGCTCTCGCCGGTGACGTTGGCCGACGGCTCGACGCGCAGTGTGCTCGACGGCCTGGGCTACATGTGGAACCCGACGCACTCGAATGGCTCGCTGTGGAAATCGCTGCAAAATGCACAGATGTGGATCGACGCCACGGGGCAGATTTTCTTTTCGCTTTCGGTGGGCTTTGGCTTGATCGTCACATACGCCAGCTATGTGCGGCGAGACGATGACATCGCACTTAGCGCCGTGACCTCAGCCTCGGGCAACGAGTTTTGCGAGGTGGCGTTGGCGGGGATGATCGTCGTGCCGGCCGCGTTTTTGTTCATCGGGCCTGATCGATTGACGGCGACGGAGGGCTCGGGGTTGAAGATCGGGTTCATGGCGCTGCCGGATGTGTTTGCCGCGATGCCCATGGGCCGATGGGTCGGGTTCCTGTTTTTCTTTTTGCTGTTTTTCGCAGCGGTGACCAGTTCGCTGTCGATGTTGCAGCCCGCCATCGCGATGTTGGAGGAAGGCCTGGGGCTGGGTCGCAAGGCATCGGTAACCATGCTGGGGTTCATCACCGCGGTGGGTGCTGGGTTCGTGGGCCTGCTCAGTGGCGGGCTGGATGTGCTCGACACGTTTGACTTCTGGATGGGTTCGTTTGCGCTCTACGTGCTGGCGACGATCATGGTCATCATCTTTGGATGGGTGCTGGGCCTGGAGCGCGGTGCAGCGGAGATCGATCGCGGCGCTGAGATACGGATTCCCCGGCTGGTGCTTTTCCTGCTTAAGTATGTGGCACCGGTGTATCTTGTGACGTTGTTTTCGGCGTGGGTGTGGCAGTACGTGGTACTCCCGCCGCAGGCAGGTAAACCCAACAAACTCACGCTGGCGTTTGGCTCGACATGGGACGCCACGTGGCGCATCAAGCTGGCGCTGGCGTTTATCGCTCTGGTCATCGTGCTGTTCCTGCTGCTGGCCAACCAGTGCGCGCGACGCTGGGATCGCAACGATCCGCAATCGGAGGTGGTGCCATGAATGCAGGCGGTTGGATATTTATGCTCATCTCAGTCAGTGGCGTGACGCTGTTCTTCGGCTGGTGCCTGTACAAGGTGCTGACCCGGCCGGAGGTGACGCAGCATATTCATAGTCCGGTGGATATTGATCCGGGCGATCGGGAGACGTGAAGGGGGGCGGTGGCGGAGGGCGAAGGGGTTTTGCGGGCGAAGAGGATTTGAGATTTCAGATTTGAGAATCTGGGATCTGGGATCTGGGATCTGAGATCTGAATCTCAGATCTGAATCTCAGATCTGAAATTTGAGATTTGAGAGTCAGCGGCATTTTGCAGCGTTGCTCGTCGCTATTCCGCGTTTCGCAACGTAATCCGCGATTGTCACCGCACAGCCACACGCCCCACATCCTGCGATGACTGCTCGACCAGACGCGGGTAGCCAAGTGCTGCGGTGACCTGTTGCCCGAGGCGTTCGAGCGCTGCTGTTGTTGCCAGGTCGTCACGCTGGGCGCGGAACTTGCCCTTTAGCTGGGCTTGGCCCATGAGGTCGGCAAAGCCGTCGGAGGCATCGGCGAGTCGCAGCGTTGTCTGCCATACGCCGACGTCCATGCCACCCTTGCTCGGATTGTCGTGCGGATAGACGAAGCCCGCCCCGGCATAGATGCCCACCTTGCGGTCCGCCCCGGCACCCCCGACTTCAGCTCCACCGGCGACAGTGGCACCAGCTTCAGCTTCATCGGCTGGACCGACACCCCCGGCAGCACCGGCATCAACAGCATCGCTGAAGATGATGTAATGGACGCTGGCGTTGGTGGCGTTGGAGTCGATGGGCGTCAGGCCGGCGCGGGGCATCCAGAAGAGGCGGATCACCGCAGCCTGCGTGGGCCGATCCGCGGGCCCTTCGATGAGCACCATCGTGATGTTG
>JBGSTK010000259.1:0-4473 GCA_041736565.1 Phycisphaeraceae bacterium
CATGACGAGGTCTCCATGGTTAGGGGTTGGCAGTGCTGCGCGGCCGCGCCGAAACGATCAGGTAGGGATATACCACCCCTTGCCGCGTGGCGCAAACAACCAAAATGTCTTTTGATGTAACGCTACATGCGTTCGCCCTGCCCGCCAGCACACAACGCCAACCATACTCAAGACCAGTTGCGGCTATCATGCCCGTGTACTCACGCATCCCCCGAATACCGGAGCAATCGACATGATCGGCAAGATTTTTAAGGCTTACGATGTCCGCGCCACCTACCCCGAGCCACTCAACGAAGAGGCGGGGCGAAAGGTCGGCTACGCGACGGGCAAGTTCATGCTGGCGCAGGCCGATGCCTCCGGTGCCACCACCCGGTCTGTGCTGGTGAGCCGTGACATGCGGCCCCACTCGCCTTCGATGGCCCAGGCTCTGTGCGAGGGTATCCGCGCCGCAGGCGTCGATGTCATCGACCTGGGCATGGCGGACACGTCCTTCCAATACTTCGCCATCAACCACCTCGGCGCACTAGGCGGCGTCCAGACCACCGCCAGCCACAATCCCATCAACTACAACGGCTTCAAAATCTCCATGCGGCAAGGCAAGCCCGTGGGTGCCGAAACCGGCCTCAAGGAGATCGAAAAGATCGCCAATGAGGTCGACAAACTCCCCACGGCCACCGGCAAACTCAGCCAGCGCGACCTGTGGGCTGAGTACACCAAACACGTCCTGGGTTTTCTCACGCCCCTCAAGCGCAAGTTCAACGTCTTTGTCGATGCGTCCAACGGCATGGCGGGCAAGATGGTCCCCGCGGTCTTCGGCGACGTCGAGAACCTGTACATGCAAAAGCTCAACTTCGAGATCGGCCAAGGCTTTGCCCACGAGCCCAACCCCCTGGTTGCCGCCAACATGGTGCCCACCCAGGAAGGCGTGCGCAAGCACAAGGCTGACTTCGGCGCCTGCTTTGATGGCGATGTCGACCGCTGCATCCTCACGGATGAAACCGGCAAGATCATCGGCTGCGATCACCTCACCGCGCTCTTCGCCAACCACTTCGTCGCCAGGGAACGCAATAACCCCGCCATCCAACAGACCACCGTCGTCTATGACCTGCGCTCCAGCAAGAGCGTGGAGGAAACCATCCGCAAGCTTGGTGCCACGCCCCGCCGCTGCCGAGTGGGCCACGTGAACATGAAGGCTGCGCTGCGCGAGACCAAAGGCGTCTTTGGCGGTGAGCTTTCGGGGCACTTCTACTTCCGCGACAACTTCTACTGCGACTCCGGCGCCATCGCCTTTGCTGTGCTGCTCGACATCATGAACGCCAACCCAGGCAAGACGCTTTCGCAGTTGATCGCTCCGTACGACAAGTACCCCCAGAGCGGCGAAATCAACTTCCGCGCTCAGGACAAGGAAGGCATCATGAAGGGCCTGGAACGCGACTTCGGGCAACACGGCCAGGTCGATTGGCTCGACGGCGTAACGGTCGATGCGTGGGAAAAGCAAGGCTACTGGTTTAACGTCCGCGCCAGCAACACCGAGCCGTTGCTGCGCCTCAATGCCGAGGCGAAAGATCAGGCAACGCTCGACAAGCTGCTGGCCCAACTCAAGCCGCGCCTGGGCGAGGTGGATCACGGACATTAAGCCACGCGTGTCTGACAGCGCGTTATCCTGTGCGACTGTGCGACTCGAAAGCGCACCAACCTCAATAATGCAAAGGCCCTGTTTGATGGAAACCAAGCCGACGATCACGTATGACGATTTCGCCAAGCTGGATTTGCGTGTCGGGACGATCGTCTCGGCTGAGCCTCATCCCAATGCCGACCGATTGGTAAAGCTGCAGGTCGATCTGGGTGCTGAGACGCGGCAGATCTGTGCGGGCATCAAGCAGTACTACGACCCCGCCACGCTGGTGGGCAAGCAGATCGTCGTCATCGTCAACCTCGAACCGCGCACGATTCGTGGCGAAGTCTCCAACGGCATGCTGCTGGCCGCCAGTGCGATGGAAGGCGAGACGATTACCGATGTCGTGACGCTGACGCCCGGCAAGGCGGTCCCGGCGGGATCGAAGGTCAGCTAGACTGCCTGCCTTTATTTAAACGGCTCAGAGTTTTTCGAGCATGGCCACCACGTGATCGACTGCTGCGTCGATGGCGACGAGTTCGCCTTTGTCGCCGTTGCTGCCATCGCGGGCCTTGATCTCAACCTGCCCAGTGGCCAACGCCTTATCGCCGATGGTGATTCGCACGGGGAAGCCCAAGAGGTCAGCGTCCTTGAATTTGACGCCCGGCCGCTCATCGCGGTTGTCGATGATGACATCCACAGCCCCGCCCGTTTTGCTGGCGCGTTGCTCGAGTTGCCCCGCCAATTTCAGGGCGACATCGCGTGCCTGGCCCTCGTAACGGATGGTGGTGATGCAGACCTGGTAAGGCGCGATTGATGCCGGCCAGATGATGCCGTTGTCATCGTGTCCGCCCTCGCGTTCGATGGCGGAGGCGAGGATGCGGTTGACGCCGATGCCGTAGCAGCCCATGAGCATCGCCACGCGCTCGTTCTTCTCGTTGAGCACCTTGACGTCCAAGGCCTGGGTGTACTTGGTGCCGAGTTTGAAGACGTGTCCGATCTCAATGCCCTTTTGTTCCTGGAGCACGCCGCCGTCGTTCTTTGGCGATGGGTCGCCGGCTGCAGCATTGCGAATGTCGGCGACCATCACCCGTTTGGGGTCGATGTGATCCAACAGGTCACGCTTCCAGTGGAAATGCTTGACGTGATGATCGACCTCATTGGCGCCGGTTACCCAGAACTGGTCGATGGCGGCGTCGGGATCAATGATGACGACGACGTTCTCAGCTTTTCCGAGAACGGCGTTGGGGCCAACAAAACCAACTGCGAACCCTCCCGACTTGGCGCGGCCTACGTCCGTGAGCCGCAGTTGAAAATCATGGGAACCACTCTGCGCCAGGACCTTGCGGAGTTTGCTTTCGTTCACTTCGTGGTCGCCACGCACCACGACCACCACCGTCTCGATAAGGAACGCACCGGTCGAGGCGATTAGCGTGCCAGCTTGCCGCATCCGGGTCACCGGCGCAGTGATCTGGGCATCCGTGATGTGGTAGACCTCAAAAACCAGCGTCTTGAGCATGTTGCTGGTTTTGAGCTTAGTTCCCAGGCTTTTCTTGAAAAAGGTTGTCACGTCCTCGATGCTCGCGCAATCGGGGGTGTGGATCTTCTCGATCGCGCCCTTCGGCTCCTGCGCTGGGACAAACTCCGACACGCTCGTAGCGTCCTGTCCGCCGCTTTCAATACACGGACGAAAACTCTCGCCCACAGGCCGCGGGCCGATCTCACACTTCTCCACATTCGCCGCATAGTTGCCCTTGTCACTCACGAGAATCGTGTCCTCACCGGTGGGCGAGGGCACCATGAACTCGTGGCTGGCGCTGCCGCCGATGGGGCCGCTCTCGGCTTCGACGACGCGGTAGGGCAGGCCGCAGCGCTCGAAGATGCGGCAATAGGCGTCGAACTGTTTCTGGTACATCGCGTCGAGGCCGCCGTCGCCTTCGAGCGTCAGGTGGAAGGAGTACGCATCCTTCATCTGGAACTCGCGGCTGCGGAGCACGCCAAAGCGGGGGCGGAACTCGTCGCGGAATTTCGTTTGGATCTGATACAGGCATAGGGGCAACTGCGCATGGCTCTGCACGTAGCCGCCCACCAGTTCCGTGATGACCTCCTCGTGCGTCGGCCCCAGCGCCTGGACGCGGCCGTGTCGATCTTTGACGACGAAAAGATTCTCGCCATAGGCAGCGCGACGGCCGGTCTGCTCCCATAACTCGATGGGTTGCAGCGAGGGCAGCAGGACCTCGACGGCCCCGGTGGCGTTCATCTCCTGGCGGATGATCATCATGGCCTTAAACAGGCTGCGCCAACCCAGGGGCAGGTAGTCGTAGACGCCCGCGCCGAGTTGGCGGATGAGACCAGCTCGGAGCATGAGTTGATGCGAGGGCACCTGGGCCTCGGCTGGAACCTGGCGGCCGGTGGGTGCGAGTGTTTGCGTCCAGAGCGTGGGCATGGCGGGTGGATCCGGTTAAAGGCGAGCCGGGCATCTTAGCAATTTGCCGACTACCCCCCGTTGCCCGTCCATCGCCCGCCAGGCGCGACGCCCCAAGTCCGCACAGCCCCGCCAACCCGCGACGCCCACGTCAACCACGAGACTACTATGATTCTCAGGACCATGCGTGTCTTTGTCTTCGAACACGTCAGCGGTGGCGGCATGATCGGCTCGGTGATGCCTCGGGCTTTGGCGCAGCAAGGCTCAGCGATGCTGCGGGCACTGGCGGTCGAACTGCTGGCTGCGGGTCACGCGGTGACGACGCTGCTGGAGCGGCGGACACGCATCGATTGGGGCAAGGCTGCCCCCGACGGGTTTGACGCCAGGCACGTCGATGATGCCCAGACGCTGGCGCAGGCGTTCAGCGAATCCG
>JBGSTK010000260.1:0-10205 GCA_041736565.1 Phycisphaeraceae bacterium
GCCCGCGTGCCGGTGCCGCTGGCTTCCCCGTCGGCCGCCGACACGGGGGCAGCTTGGCACAGGGCCAATAGCGAGAGACATATCGCTGTGCATAACCCCAGCCCCCGCGACAAGCGACTCTTCCGATGCTTCGACATGCAAGGCAATCCTTTTGAGTTGAGGTAACGACGACACACTTCACCGCAACGCTTCGGCACACCTGCGAGGCCAATCCGCGTGGCTGACTCTCGTTCAGCCACGCGCGGAATGAGGAAAAGCACAGCCGTCATGCCCGACGACGACGAGGAAGCATCAGCAGCCCGCCGAGGCCCAGCAGAGCCACGGACGCGGGTTCGGGAACAGCAACCAAATTGGCAACGAACAGACGATCACGTCCTGCATCACCCGTATAGTGTCCGTTGTTCGACCAAACGGAAGTAGCGGGAACAGTATTTTCGTTCGAGTTCTGCCACTTCAGCAGATATGCACCGCTCTTGTAAACGTCCACGATGTACGTCGTGCTCGCGGCGAGCGTGACGTACCCGGTTGAAGCATCCTTGTATGCGGCTTCCATGGCCGGACTCGCCCAGGTCAGGGAGTCAAAGGTCAAGGTCAGCCAATTGTTATTAGCACTCAGAGTCGGCACGGTGTAAGTCTGGGACGCGATGAGGTCCCACGAACTGTTCCGGATCTCGACGATCATGCCGGTCATGCCGGACGGGTTTGTTGTGCGATTCTGCAATGCGAAAGACGGCATAACATACGAAGCGAGATCCGACTTGGTGGTAAACAGCTGCGCGGGACGCTGTTGAATCTCGTCGTCGCCGTTGTTGTCGCGTCCAGAAATGTACGTCGTCTTGCCGACGTCGTAGGTTCCCAGCGTCGGGGCGCTTGCGTTGGCGATGATCGCCGCGCTCGCGGTCGATACCATGCCCAAGCCCATGATCGCGCCCCCGGCGATCACCAACACGACCGCAAGGGCCGATCCACCTGCCACTTGGGTCCTCACATGGAAACCGAACACTGCCGCCGACTTTACGATGCGATTCAGAAACATGGACAATCTCCTTGCTAAGATATAGAGTTCGACGCGCTTCGCCACACGGCGAAGATTGACGACTCCGGGATTCAGTTCATAGTTGTTGCGATCCAAACAGTTGCTCGCTTCATAGGCGTATGCCCGTGGGGGAAGGATCTTTCATGCTTGCCGCCGCCGGGCGAGCAGGAGCATGCCGCCGAGGCCCACGAGCGTGAGGGAAGCGGGTTCAGGGACCACCACGGCGGAGTACAGAGCGGCCGCGTAAAGGGTCGTGCTATTAGTCCAGGAATAGTTGGCTGTGCGGTCAATCAGAACGGACAGCGTGTTGTCAGTGTTATCGGTAAAACCGAAGTCCACGCGCTTATAGCGAACGACATCAAAACCTTCGGAAATGTTATCTGTGGCCGTTGCACTACCCAGAGCGGCGGTAAGGTTGTCATTGCCCTGCGAAGTTGCATACCAGAGCGACAATGTGCCCTGGGACAACCCGGTCACATCCACATTGAAAGAGATAGCGCGATTAGTATTTTGATCGCCATGCATCGCGCCAATACCGCCCAGATTCTGGTTGGTCGCCGAGGCTGGGCCGGTCCCGTCTGAGTAGGTCCAACTGGGCACCACAGTACCCCTGCCACTGAATCTCGTGTCCCCCCCATTGAATGCAACTGATGCTAGACCAATCCGAGTCGCATTGAGTTTGCTATTGAGGTGGACAGAGTTGGTCCCATCCCAGCCAAAGATTGCCCAATCGGCATTGCCGAGAGAGGTCAAGTCGGCGGTAGCCATGGTCTTGGTGGGCCCATTCCACTGGTGGGTCGAAACATTCTCTACCACCGTTGCCACAATCACCGCTGCCTGGGACACACCCGCAAACGACACCACGGCTGCAAGGGCCAATCCACTTGCCACTTGGGTCCTCAAATGGAAACCGAACACTGCCGCCGACTTCGAAACATTTTTCAGAAACATGGACATACTCCTAATCAGGCAAAAGGTTCTCAACACGCTCCGTCACACGGCGAAGAACTGTAGTTCGAGCATGTAAAGCATGGTGCATCAAAGCAGGGCAGCGCGGTGAAGCGATGCCCCACGAGGAGGTTGGGGTCAGGCCTGCCGCCGGCGGGCGAGCAGAAGCATGCCGCCGAGGCCCAAGAGGGCCAGCGACGCGGGTTCGGGGATCTGACTGGTCACCGAGTTGAACACAAACCCCGGTGTGGTGTTCGCGGTATCGCCTTGGCCGAAATAGCTCAAGCGGCCTGGGTCGCCATTGGCGCGACTACCCGCGACGCGGAAAATCACGGAAGTGAAGCCTGCCACGGTCAGCGAGGTCGGACCGTGAGAGGTCAGACCCGCATTGGTGTCCGTGAACAGCGGGACGAACACCGTGCCGCCATCAGTGCTGTACTCACCGATGATAGTGAAGGATGCGCCTCCGTTGGTCTGCGTTCGATAGAAAACCTCTGCACTATCGAACTGCGATCCCGACGGCGCTTCAAATTGGTAAGTGATTGAACTGGTGCTCGGGCTCCCAAATGCGCCATTATCACGCACGGAGTACCGATCACCCGTCGGAAAACCGATGTTAAAAGGCGTCACATTGACGTTCGTCGCATTCGTGTCCAGCGTGACTGTATTGGCTGAGTACGAATACGAGTACGAACCCGAGGCAGGTACAATAATCGCCGCATTGGCCGCTGAGGCCAGGCCGAGAGTTCCACAGACCAGACCGAGAACTGCGACCGACTTCGAAACGTTCTTCAGAAACATGGACATACTCCTAATCAGAAAAGGGTTCTCAACACGCTCCGCCACACGGCGAAGACAAATTGATCATGTAATTGGACTGATCTCCGGAGCCGGGGCGCAGGACTCGCCGGCGTGGAACTCGCCGCGGACTTGCTGCGGCGGGACGATGTGGGTGGCGTCTTCGATAACTTTGAGGAGCATGCGGGTACCCAGCAGGCCCAGTTCGTATTCGGGTACCAGGATGGTGCCGAGGACCATGCCGATTTCGTGGAGGCGGGAGCTACCGAAGCTGACAACGGATAGCTGGCGAGGGATAGACAGGCCTAGACCGGCGGCGGCAAAGAGGACGGAGTAGGCGGTTTCGGCGTTGTAGCAGACGACAGCCGTGGGTCGACTGGGGCCGCCCAGCCACTGTTTGCTGAATTCGATGCGGGCCTGGTTTTCACGGGCAAGGGATTCGGGCCCGGCGATAAGCAAAGGCTTGAGGCCGGCTTCGGCGAGGGCCTGGGAATAGCCGGCAAAGCGGTCCTGGGTGCTGTAGTGCCAACCTTTCTTGCTGTAGCCGGTGACGTAGTTGACGAAGGCGATGCGGCGGTGGCCCAGGGAGAGCAGGTGGCGGGTGGCCTGGGAGGTGGTTGCCACTTCATCGCTGTAGATGCAGTTCGTTTCGTGGCGGGAGTTGAGCCAAACCGCTGGCAGGGCGAAGTCGTGGATGAGGCGGATCATCTCGTCTGGGATTGCCGCGTTGTAGTTGATGATCAGTCCATCCGACGCCCAGACGCGGAGGATGCGGGGGACATACCCGCGGTTGACCAGTTGTTCATCCGGGATGGAGGCAATGTTGAGATGGCAGTCGGCTTCACGGAGTGCCTGCTGGACACCGTCGAGGAGGCTCGGGGGGAGGAGACTACGACCGGCGACGGTGCTCAGCAGGAGGGTAACAGCGTCATAACGCCCGGTGCGCATAGCAGTTGCAGAGGCGTGAGGGCGGTAACCGACGGCGGTGGCGGCGGCGCGAATGCGCTGGCGAGTCTCGGCGCGAAGGCGACCTCGATTGCCCATGGCCTGGAGCACGGCGGCGACCGAGACCCCCGCTTCTTCCGCGACTTGATGTACCGTTGCCGCCATTGCTACCTCATCTTTTCCACAGCCTGGTACGACATGATACCATAGTGATACTACGTGGTATTATACTGCAGCATGGTACCTCGTCAAGGGCTGCAGTTGAAAAATCTTCAATTATTGGATGGTGCTCGCTGCGACCATTGCCGCCGGCGCCGTGGTAGGCATGAAGTACCGCATGCTAAACTGGGACTTTCAGGAAATCGCCACCGGCACCGTGGAAGCGCAACTGGTTATCCCAGCGGATCAGCCGGTGTTTATTATCGAACTGACTCGTTAACCCCCAACAAGCCCCGGTCAGCAAGGCGCATCTGCGCCTCGAAAGGAATTAGAGCATGCAGACAGAGCAAATCCTAACGATGTCCACCGCAGGTGCGCGTTTACCATATTTGGATGTGACGTCACCGGTAGCGCAACGGGCGCTGGACCTGGTGTCGCGAATGACACTGGCGGAAAAGCTCAGCCAACTCGGCAGCGGAGCGCCGGCCATCGAGCGGCTGGGGTTGACGGCGGAAGCGATGGGCAGCGAGTGCATCCACGGCGTTGGTCGCGCTGGCCGCGCCACCGTTTTCCCGCAGGCGCTGGGTCTGGCCAGCACGTGGGATGTGGACCTGATGACCCGCGTCGCCACGGCCATCTCCGATGAACTCCGCGCCAAGTACCATCACGCCAGGCGCGACGGACCATCCAACCATGGCCCGGGGCTGAGTTGCTGGAGCCCGAATATCAACCTGTTTCGCGACCCCCGCTGGGGCCGAGGCCAGGAGACCTACGGCGAAGACCCCTACCTGACAGCCCGCTTCGGCGTGGCGTTCATCCGCGCCATGCAGGGCGATCACCCGCGCTACCTCAAGTCCGCCTGTGCCGTCAAGCACTTCGCTGTGCACAGCGGGCCCGATGCCATTCGCCATCAGTTTGATATTCACGTTACCGACAAGGATTTGTGGGAGACCTACCTGCCTCACTTTGAGGCAGCGTCTATCGAAGGTCAGGCCGCTGGGGTGATGGGTGCTTACAACCGTCTTAACGGCGAGCATTGCTGCGCCAGCCCGACGCTGTTGCAGAGCATCCTGCGTGAGCGATGGGGATTCGAGGGTTTTGTCGTGTCCGATGGCGGCGCGCTGCACGATCTGCACGATGGGCATCGGCTCACCCGTGATGAAGCGGAGTCCGCAGCGCTGGCACTGCGTCACGGCTGCGACTTCTGCCTCGGTCACGAGCACCTCGAGCTTCCCGCTGCTCTGGAACGCGGCCTGATTACCGAAGCCGATGTCGATCGCTCACTTCTCCGCCTCATGACGCTGCGCTTGCGTCTGGGATTGCTGGACCCTGCGAAGTCCGTGCCATATGCCGCGATTCCGATTGACGTCGTGGAATGTCCGGCACACCGAGCGCTGGCGCGTGAAGCTGCCGGTGCTTCGATCGTGCTGCTCAAGAATGAGAACCAGACGTTACCGTTGCCCTCGGACCTGCGCAGCATCACCTTGGTCGGGCCCAACGCTTCGGATGTCGAGGCGCTACTGGGCAACTACAACGGATTCAGTGCCCGCATGGTCACGCCGCTGGAAGGCATCACGGCTGCGGTCAATCACGAAGCCCGCATTCACTATGTTCGCGGCTGCGATGTCACGGGCGACAACCGCGACATGATCGCCATGGCGACGAGTTACGCCAAGCGAGCGCAGGTGATCGTGGCGGTGCTGGGCCTCTCGCCGATGGTGGAAGGGGAGGAGTACGATGCGCCGCTGGCAGAATGGATCGGCGATCGGCTCGACTTGGACCTGCCCGGCGCGCAGGAGCCCCTGCTAAAAGCGCTTGTGGCCACGGGCAGACCGGTGGTGCTGGTGCTAACCGGTTGCGCGCCGCTGACGGTCAACTGGGCAATGGAGCATTGTGCCGCGATCGTGAACATGGGCTACGCTGGTGAAGAAGGCGGTACCGCGCTGGCGGATGTACTCTGGGGCGCGGTCAATCCGTCCGGTCGCCTACCCGTCACCTGGCCCAAGTCGGTTAAGCAACTTCCGCCGTTCCACGATTACGCGATGGCTAATCGCACCTATCGCTACATGACCGATGAGCCGTTGTTCCCCTTCGGCTACGGCTTGAGCTACACCACCTTCGCCTATGACAACCTCCGTCTTTCGCGCGAGCAGTGTGCCCCGCAACAGGACCTGCGCGTCGAGGTCACGGTCACCAACACCGGCTCACGTGCTGGCGACGAGGTAGTGCAACTCTATCTTCAACATACCCAAGCCCCCTTCATCGTCCCCCTGCGACAGCTCGCGGGTTTCCGCAAGGTGCATTTGAAGCCGGGCGAATCCAAGCGTGTCGAGCTCCTCACCAAACCCGAGCAACTGCTCCTGATCGACCGGAAAGGCCACGCCCTTTTCGTGCCCGGCAACGTAACCGTCAGCGTCGGCGGAAGTCAACCGGATGCGTTAAGTCAACGCTTGATGAATCGCAAGGTGGTGGAAGCGAAGCTCACCCTTGCCCACCACCCCTGAACCCGGCCTACAAGGAGCAATCGCCCCTCAAGGCGGCAAACTCCAAACGAGCCGCCCAAGCCACCGGAGAACCTACCCCCCTGCCAAGCCCAGAGACTCGGCGTACCTTCTCGCCGGGCTTGGCCGACGACGGGATGTCCCAACAGATGGAATGAACTAGATGGGAATATACAAATTCCCGTCTGTCGACCCGTTTGACTGCAGCGACATTTTCAAGGCAGTTGGCCCGCAGCGCAGGAGTCCCCGCATGAGTTACATGATGCAAGCCCACCAGAATCTCGCCATCCAGCGCACTGGCCAGATCGTCTCACGAGATGACTTCCTCGACTACATGACTTTCCAACGCTGGATTCCCCCGCTGTTCATCGAGATTTTCGGGCCCCTGCCGGGGGTGAAGGAAGAGTGGGCCTCCCAAGGCGCCAGTCGCCAGGAGGTCAACATGTCAGCCTTTCGGTATCGCTTCGCCCAGTCGGCGGGCGTACCGGTCTCGGCTGGGTACTACCATGGCGGGACGGCCGAGGTGATCATCGAGGAGACCGACGAACATATCCTGGGCAAGGACGGCATGGGCCGGACCGTGAAAATGTCCAAAAAGGCCGCCACGCTGCCCGTGCCTTTGGACTATCCCGTGGCCAACTGGGACGACTGGGCGAAGATCAAGCACCACTACCTGTTCAATCCCGACCGCCTCTCGCCCAACTGGGAGGACGCTGTCCGCGAGCATATCAAGCAAGGCATGGTCATTTCGGTGCATGTGCCCGGGGCGTTCGACCAGCCCCGCCAACTCATGGGCGAAGAGGCCCTATGCCTGGCCTGTTATGAAGAACCTGAGTTGTTGCAGGACATCCTCAAGACCATCGGCGACTGCGCCTGCCAAGTTATCGACATAGTGACCAGCAAGGTGCAAGTGGACCAAATCGACACACACGAGGACATGGCCGGCCGATCCGGGCCACTGTTTGGCCCTTTGCAGGCGGAAACCTTTATGGTCCCCTACTACCGGCGGATCTGGGACCTGGCCAGTTCCCGTGGCGCCCGCCTGTTTTCCCAAGACTCCGATGGCGACATGACCCCCATCATCCCCCAGATGCTCAAGGGCGGACTGAATTACATGTACCCCATCGAGCCCACGGGAGCCATGGATCCGCTGACGATTCGTCAGCAGTATGGCAATCGCTTGGCGATGATGGGCGGGCTCAATAAGTACGCCCTCTTGCATGGCAAGGCCGCCATCCGCGAAGAACTGGAGCGAAAACTCCCCCCGCTCATCCGCTCCGGAGGCGTGGTCCTGGGCTTGGATCATCGCATCCCCAACGGCATCACCATCGACGATTACCGCTTCTACCACGCCACCGCTTGGGAGATCATCGAAGCCGTGACGGCCCAGTGCGTGTGAGGGCCACAGTGGACCACGTGGTTGCGCAAGTTTGACGAAAATTTGGCGGCGTTTCGGCGGCGCCCTGTCCAAATCGTAGGCCAACTGGACTTGGTTGCCACGGGTCAGTACCGACTCCATTGGGTGGGCCGACGTGGGAAAGCGCTGATCAATTTGATCCCCTACGGCAATGAGATATGGGAGGGAACCGACTCCATGCTTCCCGTGATCGCTGAGGACCTTAATGCTGATGGCAACGTGGATATCTTTGCCGGCAGCAGTGTCGCCCAACGCAACGCCATCTATGGGAACCGGGGCTACGGCTCTTTCACAACACCGGTTATGCACAAGCCTGGCATCTTCCCGGACGAAGCCTACCTGCGCGGAGCTAGGGGCCTGGCAGCGGGCGATGTCACCGGCGACGGCGCCAACGACCTGTTGCTCGGAGGGGTGGATGGGTCCCTGGTCCTGATCCCCAATAATGCCCTGGCGGATCGCAAACCCACGGAGAATCCTAAGATAGCCGAGCGCGTGCTGGCGCGGACCAAAATTCTCACCGTGCAGCTGCGCGGCAAAATCGGCGTCCTGGGCGCCACGGTTAGTCTCGCCGACGACAAAGGCCGCATCATCGGTATGCGGACCATCGGCTCCAACATAGCCACGGGCTGCCGAGGACCTGATGTCGTGAACCTCGCGGTGCGCGAACCCGCTGGCGGCCATGTGCTGAAGGTGAGCTACGCGGACGGCACAGTCCAGAGGTGGCCCGTCGACCTCACCAACGCGGCTCAGCACACCACTCGCCAGGCGGAGAAGAACCCGTGACCCTTCACGATCGCGGGTTCAATTTGGTTCGGAGCTGGCACGAGCTGGATGAAGCCAAGCGTGATTTTGAAGCGATGATGACGATGGGACGATCGATACCGCCATCATCGACGCCGCCCGGCGCGGGGCGAGTGGGGGTTGATGTAGACTTGATGGGGGATTGAGGGGGTCGGGCGTGGTCACCCACCGCCTCGTTGATCGGGCTGCGCAGGCGAGAGTATTCTCACAACAGTACAATTCATGCCTGTTGTTGCTGAATCGAGGGGTTTCCATGCACTTCCTTGTTGGCGTACTCTTATCGTCAGCCATCGCCTGTTGCCTCTGCTGCGCGACCTCCGCCGCGCAGTCTTCCCGGCTCGCACCCTCTACCCAGGAGGCTCCGATGGGGAACAACCAATGCATCCTCGAGAACGTGCCCGAAGTCGGTTTCGGTCGCCGCGCTGATGACGATTACCACTTCTGCCCGCTCCCGGGCTCGCTCCACGCGGTGCTCGCTTACCGCAACGAGGCTCCTGATTACATGCGTCTCATGGCTTTGAGCGGCGCGGCCTTTCGCAGTGTGTGGCAGAAGGACGACGGCGGCAACGTAGACCTCATGTACCTGGCGCCCACGCCGCACGAACGACTCCTCGACGCCCTTGGTTACGACTACGACATCATCGATGGTAATGACGAAACCGCCCTGCGCCGCGCCATCATCGCCAGCATCGACCGCGGCACGCCGGTTATCGCCTTCGGCATAATCGGCCCGCCCGAAGCCGGCCTCGTTACCGGTTATGAAAACGGCGGCGACATCGTCCGTGGCTGGTCCTACTTCGACCACGAACCGGCCAACGCCTATTACCGCCGCGACAACTGGTTCGCCCGCATGGCCATGCATCCGCCCATCGGCGCCATCGTGCTGCGCGGGAAACGCATCAAGAAGCCCACTGATCTCGCCACCGCCGTCGCCACGCTTGAATGGGCCATTGACCTCGCCACCACCAAGGCGCGGAAGAATCTTCCCAACCATGTCTTCGGTACGGCCGCCTACGACGCCTGGGCCACCGCCCTCACCATTGACGCCGACTTCCCCGCGAACGATGCCAAAGTCATGGCCCATCGCCGCATGCTTTACGACGACCAATTGATGATGCTTTCCGAACGCGGCCATGCCGCGCAATATCTCGCCGACCTTGCCGAGTCGTTCCCGATCGCTGCGGAGCCGCTCAACAAGGCCTCGGCGCTTTACAAGGAGGCGGGTGATCGGGCCAGCCCGCTCTCGGTCACGCGCGAGCGCATCGTGGAAAAGAAAGTCCGCACCGATGCCGTGGTACACATCCACGCCGCACGCGATGCCGAGGCCGCCGCAGTCGAGGAACTCAAGAAGGCGCTCGCTATCCTCCAACGTCCGCCCGAGGCAGCCAAACTTGAGCCCAGCGCGCTCGCGCAGCGCGATCCCGCCCTGTCCCAAACGCCGGAGAACGTCCCCGTCCCTGCAGGGCGAACGCATGTAGCGTTACATCAAAAGACATTTTGGTTGTTTGCGCCACGCGGCAAGGGGTGGTATATCCCTACCTGATCGTTTCGGCGCGGCCGCGCAGCACTGCCAACCCCTAACCATGGAGACCTCGTCATG
>JBGSTK010000012.1:0-4387 GCA_041736565.1 Phycisphaeraceae bacterium
TCAGCTCGTTGGAATTGACGCTCAACAGCGCCACCAGTTACGCCTTTGGCCTGCAGTGGCCGCGGCAGCGACAGGACCCAGCGGGCTTTGACGAAGCGGTGCCGGACTGGGTGCTGCCGACGTGCATGGCGCTCATGGGCCTGTTGCTGGGGCTCATGGCGTTGGGAGCGTTACCCTGGTCGCCGCGCTTGCGCGGGGTGAGGCCGGTGCAGCGGGGGCAGCCGGGGCAAGCAGGAGAGCCTGTGCAGCCAAGTGAGCGGGGGGAACCGGGGGAACCGGGGATTGCCGCCGATGTGGACACGGCCCTACCGGCCGACCCCGAGGCACATGCCGTCCTTGCGGCACGGAGCGATTCGCCCGTCCCCTGGTGGCGTAGTGCCTTGTGGATCAGCGTCTGGTTGGTGCTGCCAACCTACGGCGTCTTCTACGTCCGCTCCACGCCCGGCTTCGTCTCACCCGCCCACTGGATGGCACAAGGCTGGCACGTCATGGGCTGGTGGTGGCTGGCGGCGCTGCCCGCAGCGGTGGGCGTCGGCGCGCTGATGCAGCGAGTGCGGGCCGTGGCACAAGTCTCGGCACTGGCGTTATGGGTGACGTTGACCTTGAGCCTCATGTGGGCCATACACCTTCACGGCCTCGACTGGTTCGGCGTCTGGGGTGCCATGCTTGGCCAGGACTGGCTGCTCTGGCCGGTGGCCATTCTCACCCCGGCCGTGCTCTGGTACTTCAGCGCCTCGACCTTAGCCGGTCGCATGCGCCAACTGGTGATATTCGCCGCGGTATTGGGCACCATTCTGGGCATGTGCTTCATCGCCTACTTCATCTGGGATGCACTCTGGCAGCGGGCGCAGGCCAGGACACCAGGGCTGGTGTGGAGTTCCATCTGGATGCCGCGCTACCTGGGCGTCATTTACCCAGCGGTCGCACTGGCCATTGGAGCGTTGATCATGCGCTTGCCCACCCGGCCGCTGCGCTGGTTGGCCATTGCGTTCGTGCTGGGCTCCAATCTCACGCTGAGCCTGGCTCGCATCGAGCTTGACACCGAGCCACCCCTGGACCGCGTGGTGGCTGATGTCGTGGCCGCCATGCCCGATGACGCCACGGTTCGCACCTACATCAACCTCAACGTCCGCGGTAAACCCGGCCGCAGCGAGGACTGGCTGCGATACTCCGACCCCGGTCTCTACTACCTCTGCATCGCCACGGAGCGAAAGCCCGACCCGCACGAATTTCGCCGCAAACAAATCTCCCGCGAGTATCGCTATCCGGTCAACTTCACGCCACGACAAATCACCGGCGCCGTTCGCCGAACGCCCACCATCACCCGCATTGCGGTATGGGAGCGCTATCCCTCCGACTACGCAGCCGACGACACCGATCCCCTGGCCGACGCACTGGGCAACGACTGGCAAAGGGTGGAGCAGCAGATTTTCAAGTCACGGCAATTCTGGACCTGGCGCTACGGCGACTGGTACCGTCGGCGGGAATACCAACGCACCCCACCCGACGCCCCGCCACCGGTTAACGCCGCGGCCAGCGTGCCTACGCCCCATTGACGATCAGACCGGCGCCAGCACCTGCGCCGACCTGGCGGGCAGGTAAATCTGGATGGACTGGGGTCGCTCGTACATCGGCTTGTCCTGCTTCCAGTACATCGCGTCTTTGGCCACCGCGCCGTGACCGTCAAATTCGACAGCATCGGTGTCGAGAATCACACGATAGTCGCGCGGGTCGGGCACCGGGATGCGCAGATCGCCCACGGACTCCGTCGGGTGGAAGTTAAACACAAACACCAGTGGGCCCCGGCGATAGACCAGTTGGTGCGTGTCTTCGTGCAACACCAGCCGCTCGATAAGCGGGTCGTTGAGGATGTGATGATCGCGATCAAGGGCCAGCATGGCGCGGTCGAAATTATTGAGGCCCTTGTAGCGCAGGTGGTCTTTTTCGATCAGGCTCCACTGCCTGCGGGCGAAGTGATAGGACTCGTTGTTGCCCACGCGGGGGAAGTCGATCCACTCCGGGTGGCCAAACTCGTTGCCCATGAAGTTGAGGTAGCCGTCACCCGCCAGACTGAAGGTGACCAGGCGGATCATCTTGTGCAGCGCGATGCCACGTTCGGCCACCATGTTGCGGCTAAAAACGCTCATGTTGGTGTACATGCTGGCGTCCATGAGTCGAAACGCGATCGTCTGATCGCCCACCAACGCCTGGTCGTGGCATTCGACATAGCCGATGTGCTTTTCCTCCCACCGGCGATTGAGCAGCGTGTGATAGATGTCGCCCAGCTTCCACTGTTCGTCGCTTTTCTCCTTAAGCAGCTTGATCCAGTAGTCGGGGACGCCCATGGCCAGTCGGTAATCGAAACCCACGCCGCCTTCGGACGTCGGTCTCGCCAGCCCGGGTAATCCGCTGACATCCTCAGCGACCGTGATAGCGCCGGGTTTGACAGCGTGTGCCACTTCGTTGGCCATCATCAGATAGACCAGCGCATCCCAATCCACGTTGCCCGAGAAGTAATCGGCGTATGCAGTGAAAGTCTTGCCCAGGCCGTGGTCGTAGTAGAGCATGCTCGTCACGCCGTCGAAGCGGAACCCGTCGAAGCGATACTCCTCGAGCCAGAAGCGCACGTTGGAGAGCAGGAATCGCTGCACCTCATAGCGGCTGTAGTCAAAGCAGAGCGAATCCCAGGCGATGTGCTGACCGCGTGGACCAGCATGAAAGTATTGATAGTCCGTGCCGTCAAAATAGTTCAAGCCTTCGTTGAGGTTCTTGACGGCGTGGCTGTGGACCAGGTCCATGATGACCTGCAGCCCCATGCCGTGGGCGGTGTCGATGAGTTCCTTGAGTTCGTCGGGTGTGCCGAATCGGCTCGACACCGCGTAGAAGTTTGAGACGTGGTAGCCGAAGCTCCCGTAATAGGGATGCTCCATGATGGCCATGAGCTGGATGGCGTTGTAGCCCAGGTCGCGGATGCGAGGAAGGATGTTGCGGGTGAATTCGCCAAACGAGCCGACCTTACCCTCTTCCTGCGCCATGCCCACATGGGCTTCATAGATGCGCAGGCCTTCCTTGTCCCGCCCCGGCGACTCATTCCGCCAAATGAATGCCTCGGGCGGTTGCCAGTATTGACCCACGAAGTTGGGGCTGTTGGGCTCCTGCACCACGCGACGGATGTAGGCGGGAATGCGGTCCATGCTCCCCGCCTGGTGGCCGATGTGGACCTTGATGCGTGAGCCGTGCGTGAGCCTGTCGCGGTAGTACTCATCGGGCAGGAAGATGCTCCAGGCACCCCATTCGTCACGTTGCAGGGCGTGCGAACCGCGGTCCCAGTTGTTGAAGTCGCCGATGAGACCCAGGTAGTTGGCGGCTGGCGCCCACTCGCGATACCACACGCCGGGTTGGCCGTCCTTCTCGCCGCGGTTGAGCCCGAAGTGATGATGACCCTGGCTGATCTCACCCATCAATCCGCCCCGGGCATCGTGCGTGCCTTTGACATATTTGTAATGGGCAAAGCGGTCACGGAGATGATTGGCAAAGGGTTCGAGCCAATGGTCGTGATTGATCAGGCCCGTGCCATCATCCCGCCGGGGCTTCTCGGCGGTGGGCGTGTGCGGCGTAGACTTGCGTGAGGATGAGGCTCGTTTGGCCATGTCGGAAGACGCCTTTGAATTAGATGGGCTCGCGATCATCATAGCGGCTTACGACTTATCCCCGCGTTGACGATCTGTTACGATTCGCCGGGCATGGCCGCACCACCCGCCAGTTCCAGCTTGGGAGCGTCACAGCCCGTCGTGGGGGCTCCGCGACGCCGTCTTCTGGCCGACTTGCCGCAGTGGCTGGATCGCCACCGCGTCTGGCTGTGGTTGATGCTGGCACTGCTCTACGCCCTGGCGTTTAACGGCCAATGGCGCCTGGGACCCGACACCGCCATTTACATGGAAGTCGGCCGCAATCTCGCACAAGGGCAGGGCTTCGTCCATCCCACCGGACTGCAGGCCATGGCCAACCCGGGGCTTCCCCACCTCATCGCCGGGGCAATGCGCCTCTTGGGCGACCACGCCATCATGGGGTTGCTGCTGGTCATGCAATTGTGCCTCGCGACCATCCTCATCCTTAATTACGTCCTACTTCGCCTCCATACCTCGCGTCCCCACGCCGTGGCGGGCACCTTTCTTTTGGGCATCTCCGCAATTGTGTTTCGCAGTTCGCTGGAAATCCTCACCGATGTGCCTTTCATGGTGGGTGTGATGCTGCTGCTGGTGGGGTGGGAGCTATGGGTGCGTCGTGGGAAGGCGACCCGTTGGGCAATCATGGCATGGGGCCTTATCGTTCTGGGCCTGACGCTCATGGCTGCCATGCGCATCGTGGTGCTGGTGCCTGCTGCGGC
>JBGSTK010000019.1:0-4829 GCA_041736565.1 Phycisphaeraceae bacterium
GGCGAAGGCGCTGGCGATCAAGGACTGATGTTTGGCTTCGCCTGCCGGGAGACTCCGTAACTGATGCCCCTGCCCATCCACCTGTCGCATCGGCTCGTCGAGAAGCACGCCAGCGTTCGTGAAAAGAATGTGATCAAGGGATTGCGCCCCGACGCCAAGAGCCAAGTCACGGTTGAATACGAGGGCAACAAGCCCGTCCGAATTCACACCGTGGTCCTCTCCACCCAGCACACGCCGAATTGGAACGGCGCCAAGAAGCAGGCCGAACTCAAGAAGCTGGTGACCAAGTACATCATTGAGCCATGCATGCCCAAAAAGCTTTGGGACGGCAAGGCCATCATCCACGTCAACCCGACGGGCCAGTTCGAAATCGGCGGCCCGCACGGCGACACCGGCCTGACGGGACGAAAGATCATCGTCGATACCTACGGCGGTCGTGGATGCCACGGCGGCGGCGCTTTCTCCGGCAAGGACCCGACCAAGGTCGATCGCTCGGCAAGCTACATGGCGCGTTACATTGCTAAGAACGTCGTGGCATCGGAACTGGCCGATGTCTGCGAAGTGCAGTTGGCTTACGCCATCGGTGTGGCCGACCCGCTGTCGGTATTGGTCGACACCCAGGGGACCAACAAGGTTGACGAGGCCAAGATCGAGAAGGCGATTCGCAAGGTCTTTGGTCTGCGTCCGCGTCAGATCATCGAGCATCTGAAGTTGCGTCGGCCCATCTACACTAAGACTGCCCGCCACGGCCACTTCGGCCGCAACGACCCCGACTTTACTTGGGAAAACACGGACAAGGTCGCGGAGCTGCGGAAGGCCGCGGGCCTTTGAGCCGATGATGGTGTCAATCGGGCGGATTGCGACGGCGGCCGGGCCGGGCGTTGTGGCACTAGGAGCCGTCCCGGTGGCGTCTGCTGCATATCCGATCCCGACGTGAGACAGTTTTCTTTTAGGCAGGTTGTCGCCCGCGCCGCTAACATACAGGCGCAGCAGCGGGCCAATCGACGATGGTGACTAAGAAAGGCATTTCGGTTTCGCCGGGCGTGGCTATCGCCAAAGCTCTGGTGCTTGACGCCCAGGATCAGCCCATTCCCCGTCGAACGGTGGTAAGCGCCGCCGTTCCCGCTGAACACCAGCGACTCAATGACGCCTTGGCCGCCAGTGTTCTGGAGATCGAGGCGCTGCGTGATCAGACTACAGCCGCCATGGGGCCGGAGACCGCGAAGATTTTCGGCTTCCACCTGGGCATGTTGCAGGACAACCACCTGCTGAGCCAGTTTCGTCAAATGCTTGACGATGAGCAGGTCACGGCTGAATATGCCGTCTACGCCACGCTGCGCAATCTAGCGCGGACGTTCCGCCAACAGGACAGTCGCCTGCTGCGCGAACGCGTCACCGATATTTTTGATATCGAACGCCGTCTTGTCAGCCACCTCATCGGCGAAGCCCGTGCTGAACTGGGCCAGCTTCGTCACGAAGTGATCTTGCTGGCGCACGATCTGACGCCCAGTCAGACGGCAGCGTTGGATAAGACCAAGGTCCGCGCTATCGCTACGGATGCGGGCGGCCGCACCAGCCACACCGCCATCGTCGCCCACGCCCTGGGCATTCCCGCCATCGTCGGCCTCGAAGACCTCTCGTGTGAGGTCAACACAGGCGACATGGTGATTGTGGATGCCAACAACGGGCTGGTCATCGTCGATCCCGACGCAGGTCAGTTGCTCGAGTACCGGCAATATGTTCAGCGTCTGGCGCGAGCGGAGGTGGGACTCGACGAGTTGTCTAAGCTGCCCGCGGTGACCATCGATGGCACCGAAGTATCCATCGTCGGCAATATCGAATTTCCCACCGAAATCGCACCGGCACTGACCAAAGGTGCTATGGGCATCGGCCTGTATCGAACGGAGTTCCTTTTCCTGGCCGCTCAGAGCGAGCCCACTGAAGAGCAGCAATACGTCGAATATGCCAACGCTGTGGAGTCATTGGGTGGTCGCCCCCTGACCATTCGCACACTGGACCTTGGTGCCGACAAGTTGGCGGCCATCGACAACGACTCTTCGGTCCAGGCTGAAAGCAACCCGTTTCTGGGTTGCCGATCAATCCGCCTGTGCCTGCAGAACTTGCCACTGTTCAAGACCCAACTCCGGGCGATTCTCCGTGCCAGTCAGCATGGTCCCATGCGGATCATGTTCCCGTTGATATCCAACATCATGGAGTTGCGGCAAGCCAAGATGGTTCTCTCGGATGTGATGGAGGATCTCGAAGATGAGGGCGTGGCCTTTTCCAGAGATATTCCCGTGGGGATCATGATCGAGGTTCCCTCAGCGGCGCTGCAGGCCAAGACGTTTGCCCGGGAGGTGCAGTTTTTCTCCATCGGCACCAACGACCTGATTCAGTACGTCGTGGCGGTGGATCGCGGTAATGAACGCATCGCCAATCTTTATTCCGGCGCCCACCCAGCGGTGATGTCTATGATCCGCGACGTCATTCGCGTGGCGCAGCGGGCCAAGATCGACGTGAGCCTCTGCGGCGAAATGGCGGGGGACCCGGATTATGTGATGCTCCTGCTGGGTTTGGGGCTGCGGAGTTTCTCCGTCGCGCCGCCGGCCATTCCTGAAGTTAAACGCATCGTCCGAGCTGTAAGCATCAACCAGTGTCAACGAATGGCCAGAAAAGCTCTGAGCTTTGACACCGACCGTGAAGTCCTCAATTATCTGCACGACCAAGTACAAAAAGCGGTGCCCGACCTCTATGCAGGCCGCCCGCTGGAACCCTAACGCTGTCACAAAATTAACCAGAAGCGCATAACGATGAAGCACGAAACTCAACGAACCAGGATGCAGCGCCCCGCGCCGGCCGCAGCGTCCCGTGCCGTGGATTTCGCGTGGCCAGGACGGCCCTGCCTCACCCCCGCTGCTTCGCAACACGAAACACATACCCATGCCTCAGAAGGAAATGCTCATCAACTTCGCTCAAGGCGAAGAATGCCGAATCGCTATCGTTGAAGATGGACGACTCGAAGAGTTTTATCAGGAACGCGTCAGCGCCGAATCACACGTCGGCAACATCTACAAAGGCAAAGTCGTCAACGTCGAGCCCTCGATCCAGGCTGCGTTCATAGACTTCGGCCTGGAACGCAACGGGTTCCTGCACATCTCGGACCTGCACCCCAAGTATTTTCCCGGGGAGCAACGGGAAGAGACCGAGCTTGTCGGGCAGAAGACGCCCCGCCGCGAACGCCCCCCCATCCAGAAATGCCTTCGCCGAGGCCAGGAAGTGCTCGTCCAAGTACTCAAGGAGGGCATCGGAACCAAGGGACCGACCCTCACGAGTTACCTGTCGATCCCAGGTCGTTATCTGGTGATGATGCCCGACATGGAGCGATTGGGCGTCTCGCGCAAAATTGAAGACGACGATGACCGTCGTGAGATGCGCAAGATGCTTGACGATCTCAACCCGCCCAAGGATTTCGGCTTCATCATTCGGACGGCTGGTATCGGACGCAACAAGACGGAGGTCAAGCGTGACCTGGCCTACCTGATGCGCCTCTGGAAATCGCTGGAACAGCGGATGAAGCAGACAAGCCGGGTGGGTGAGCTTTACACCGAAAGCGATCTTCTCATCCGCACCCTGCGCGATGTGTTTTCCAGCGATATCAGTCGCATCATCATCGACGATGCGTCGGCGGCACGACGGACTCAGGATTTCTTCACCATCGCAAGCCCGCGCTCCGGCCCCAAGGTGCTCCATTACCAGGATGGTGTCCCCATCTTCCACCGTTTCGACATCGAGCGGCAGATCGAAAACATCAACGCCCGAGAAGTGCCTCTGGCCTCGGGCGGATCGCTGGTCATCGACCAGACCGAGGCGTTGGTGGCCATTGACGTCAACAGCGGCAAGAACCGCGACAACCGCGACGCTGATATGACGGCCTATCGCGTCAACATCGAAGCCTGCGACGAAATATGTCGGCAACTTCGGCTGCGCGATCTGGGTGGCGTAATCGTCAACGATCTGATCGATATGCGGAACCCCAAGCACCGCCGCGATATCGAAACGCGCTTCCGCAACAACCTCAAGAAGGATCGCGCCCGTACCCGTATCCTTGCCATCAGTCAGTTCGGCATTCTCGAGATGACGCGACAGCGTATGCGGCCATCGCTGCACAAATCGACCTACATCGATTGCTCTGCCTGTCACGCTGCGGGGAAGGTCAAAAGCCCGGAAACGATGGTTCTCGATGTGATGCGACGGCTATCTCTGGTCATGCCGCGACAGGATGTGAGCCGCATCGAGTTGACGGTCAGTCCGGACGTGGCATTTCAACTGCTCAACCGCAAGCGTGCCGATATGGTGCGACTCGAGGACCACTTTGACAAGAATGTAATGGTGCGGGTTAGCGGATCCGAAGCGGTGGATTTCATCAACCTCGCGTGCTTCGACAGCCGGGGCGCTTCGGTCCAGGCGGAGATAGTGGCCAATCTCGCTGAGCCGCGGCTGGAGCCGGTGGCGTCGATGCCCGTCGATGATGGCATGGATGACTATGAGGACGAAGATGATTTTGCAGAGGATGACGCACAGGACGAGGCGATGGAAGATATCTCGCTGCCCGTCACCCACCCTGTCGTGGCCGAGGCGGTTATCGACGGCGAGGTCATGACGCTCGATGAAGTTGGTGCCACGCCTAGCGCTGCTTCGGAAGGCCGGGCGTTTGAAGAGGCGCAGCATCAGCATTCTCCCGATGACAGCAGAGCCGATGACGATCCTGCGCCCGATTCGGACAACCAGACCGGTGGTACGGACGGCACGGGGCGACGACGTCGGCGGCG
>JBGSTK010000065.1:0-14406 GCA_041736565.1 Phycisphaeraceae bacterium
AGCGACTTCCTTATTACCGCTAGCGACTTCCTTATTGCCGCCAGCGACTTCCTTATTGCCGCCAGCGACTTCCTTATTACCGCCAGCGACTTCCTTATTGCCGCCAGCGACTTCCTTACTACCGCCAGCGACTTCCTTATAACGCTTAGCGACTTGCGTAAGGCCCTTACAGTCTTCCTCCGAGACCTTAGGGAAATCCTTATTTATTCAAGACTTAACCGCGTTCTGCAGCCGCATTGGCAGTTTTAGTCGGGGGTTCCCTTCGCGTTTTCGCGGCTTCGTGTTCAACCATCGCTTTGGAACAATCGAACCTCAACCAGCGATCTGGTCCAGGGCGTCGATGAGCTGCGCCAGCTCGGCGTCCGTGTTAAACGGGCCGGGGCTGATGCGCAGGGCACCGCTGGGGAAGGTACCCATCTGGCGGTGCATGTAGGGGGAGCAATGCAGGCCGGGGCGGGCGGCAATGTCGAAATTGCCATCGAGGATCGACCCCGCATCCGACGGCTCATAACCTTCGATATTGAGCGAGAGCGTCCCGACCCGTCGCGTGGCATCGGGCGTCCCGTAGATGGTAAAGCGGCGGTCGCTGCCGAAGCGTTCGATGAGTGCAGCCACCATCGCCTGCTCATGGGCCAAAGTTTTTGCGAGGGGTGGGGCGTTGATGAAATCCAGCGCGGCATTAAGCCCCGCGAGTCCGACGGTGTTGGGCGTGCCACCCTCGAGGTAATAGGGATAAAGCGGAGGCATGGTGGGCGTGGCGCTGTCGCCGCCGGTGCCACCTTCGCGCCAGGCTCGCATGGGTGGGCGGATGGTCTGACTGCGGGTGATCTGTCGGTCGAGGTGGCCGGGCTCATGCGTGGCAGCCACAGCCTGCGCCGGCTCGGGGCAACGCTTGCCGACGTACAACCCGCCAGTGCCCGTCGGGCCCAGTAGCGACTTGTGCCCCGGGAACGCCAGCAGGTCGATGTGCATCTTCTCGATGGAGATGGGCACGACCCCAGCGGTCTGCGCAGCGTCGAGGCAAAAGAGCAGATCATGCTTCCGCGCGATGGCGCCCACAGCCCCAGCGTCCTGGATGGTGCCCAGCACATTGGAGGCGTGGGTCATCACGATGAGCACCGTGGCGGGCGTGATGGCAGCTTCGATGGAAGCGGGGTCAACAAAGCCCAGATCATCGCACGCCACGCGGGTCAAATCGATCTCACCCGACGCGGCCAGCGATTGCAGCGGACGACTCACCGAGTTGTGTTCCAGCACCGTGGTGATGACGTGCGGCCGAGGATCCTTGACGGGCTCATCGGCACCGATCACACCTTTGATGGCCATGTTGAGCGCATCGGTGCAGTTCATGGCGAAGATCATGCGTTCGTGGCTGTGGCCATCGAAGAGGCGGGTGAGTTTGAGTCGCACCTCGTCGAGCATGCGTTCGGCGGCAACGGCCATGCGATGGCCCGCTCGGCCGGGGTTGGCGGCATCGGTCGCCAGGAAATGCGTCATCGCCTGGGCAACGACGGGCGGCTTAGGGAAACTGGTGGCGGCGTTATCGAAGTAAATCATGGGCGTCGACAATCGGCTGTGATGCCTGGCCGGGCCAAGGGTACGCCTGGGCGCGGCCGACATCAGGACACGGCAAACGATACACCATCGCCCGCGGGTTTGTCAGGGGCGGGGCGAGGCAATTTGGTGAGTAGGAGAATCTACGGGTCAGCACCCGTTAAGCCGCACTCGGCTCCCGCCCCCCTACTCCGCGGTTCCGCTTGGGCCGAACACGAAGCGGTGGTACACGTAGCCCAGCGCCAGGAGCACGAGCCCCAGGCCCAGGAAGGAGAACACGCGGTAGAGGTCGCCGAGTTGGGCTGTGTCGCGCAGGAAGACCTTGCCCACCGCCATGAGCATGACGATGAGCGACGCCCAGCGAAAGACGATGCTGCGCCGCCAGATGCCCAGCGCCAGCAGCACGCTGCCGAAGATCACCCATGTCGCGGAATAGGCGTAGCGTTCGCTCTGGCTGGCGGCTGAGCCACTGAGGATGGCACCGCGGAAGGCCTGGCGCACTTCGAGGTTGACGCCGACGAAGGCGATGAAGATCACGATGGCCCAGATGATCTGCCCCGGGATGAGCAGCGTGCCGCGCCAGACCACTTGAGCTTGACCCCATCGCCGAAGCAGCGCGACCACACCCACGAGAATCAACACGGGCAGGCCGTAGACATAAAGCAGCCAGTTGAAGACACGCAACTGGCCCACATCGTGACGGTACCACGCGGGGTTGAGGATCAGACACAGCAACACGATGTGGAAGACGACGGCAAACGCCAGCAGCGATGCACCAGCCCAGCGACGCCAGAGCGTGTCACGGTTGTCCAACATCGCCATCTGTCCCGCTGCATCAAGTCGCAGTGGCCAATGCCACAAGGCTGTGCCCAGCCCCAGAAGCATCCACGCCAGAACGTAGGTGCCCAGTTCGGGGAACGTGGCGTTGAACATGGGATGGCCCAAGTCGTGGATGCCCATGTCGCGATGGAAGAAGTGGCGGATTTCCAGCGTTACCAGCGCCAGCGTCAGCGCCAAGGCCACGGCCTGCATTACCGCTGCTTCTACGACACGCTTCTCCTGCGACAGCAGCCAGCCCGCGACACCAAACGCCAACACTGGTACACCGTAGCCGTAGAGCAGCCAGTTGACGATCGGCTGCGTGCCGATTGGATACCACAGCACTTCCGGGTTGGCGAGCAATCGCACGACAACGATGGTCGTCAGTACGAAAGCGACGACACGCAAGGCGGGGATGCGGAGTTTACGGTCGATGAGAATGATGATGGGGACGAGTAGCGCCCAAGCCACGGTGATCCACTGGCGATCGAGTTCAAGGGGCACCGCCAGCGCCAGGAACGCCGCAGCCGCGACGGACAATGCTGCCAGGGCATGGTCATAGCCGGGAGCGCGCTCGCGACGTGAAGCCATGAACATCGCCAACATCGCGTAGATGAATGAGATGCCGCAGGACAACACGCCCCAGAAGTGTTCGATGGTCTGGTCGCGGTATGCCCAGTAGCCCAGGAGCAGGAAACCCATTGCTGCTGCCAGCGAAAGACTGGCCCATGATCCCGGTCGACGTGATCGCCACAGTGCGACGAAGGCTCCCACCGCGTAAAGCACCCCAAAGCCCATGATGACCCACGCCAGTGCGTCGATGCCATCCGCCTTGACCGCATAGGGGGCTCCCCACGGAAGCGGGTTGAATCTGAAAACCGCCGAGGCCACCATCATCAAAGTCGCAGTGGCGGCCATCCATGCCAGACCATGGTGACGTTGATCGAGTCGTGCAAAGACCATGATCGCTGCACCGAGGATTCCCAAGTATCCCCACTCGAAGAGGCTGTAGTCGCCCAGTCGCACCAGCCACATGGTCAACAGCAGGCCCATGACTGCCCCAGACCAGCGTGTCAGCGCCAGCCAGAAGTCCGTGCGACCGATGGCCGTGGTGAGATTGGCCGTCAACAGGTTCCCGCCCTCGGGCAGGTTCCCATCGCCATCCGCAACCAGTTTCACCACCGGTTTGGCCGAGAGAATAAACGCGCCGCTGCTGGCCAGCAGGAACAGGCCAAGCGCATGGGTATCGCCGCCGCGGAAGAAAAACGCCATCCAGATCACCGCCCAGCCGTACCCAGCCATGAGCGTCATCAGCGCCAGCCACCACCAGTGGCGCAATCGCGTGACAGCGACCAGTGCCATTTGCAGAATGAAGAGATAGGCGAATAGCGACCCGGGTGAATGGGTGTTGTTGCTGACGATGGCGGGCGTGAGGAACCCGCCGATGAGTCCGAGGACTGCGACAAACGGGCCGTGGCGCAGCGACAGGGCCACCGCAGCGCCAGCCGTGATGGCCAGAAGGGCAAAGCCAATCGTGGGCGTCAACCAGCCCACGTGTTCGATGTGCATGCCTGCGACGATCACCGCAAAAAACACCGCCACGCCCGCAGCCACCGCAGCTTGCGCCACAGCGGGGGAACGTTTGCGCAGCATGTCGCCCGCCACGACCAGCGCCAGACCGAACAGAGCCCCCAGGCTCAGTCGAACTTCAGGGCGAAGCAGACCCCGGTCGAAGCTGAACTTCACCAGATAGGCACCTGCCGCAGCCAGTGCGACGCCACCGATCCAGACGAAGAGTCGGACCATGATGGCTTCGCGCGTCAGCGGAGGCTTCGGGGGTGCCGAGGGCGTGTGCTTGGGCAGCGGCGATTCCGAACTGGCAGGCATGGGCGTGGCGGGCGGCAATGGGCCGGTTGCGGAACGTGGTCGTGACGCCGTCAGTCGAGCCGCGAGAGAATCGAACTCACCTACCGGCGCAGCCGCCTCCGTCACCTCTTCAAGCTCGTCCGATGAAACGATCGCCTCGGGTGATTGAGCGGGGGGCGCTGTAGGCCTGAACTCCGGCGGCGCGATTGGCTTGGGTGTAGGTGTTGGCGTTGGCGTCGATGCAGAGGTTGGTACAAACGACTGCACCGTCGCACCGGTTTGGGCATTCTTAGCCAGCTTCGCGACCTGCCACTTCAGGTCGTCCACCTGGCTCTCCAACCCCTTGGCGCGGCGAAGCGCCGTGATCGCCGTGACCAATGCCGCACCGATCAGCGCCACGATCGGCACCGTCAAGCAGCACACCAAGGCCAGTGCGTCATCAATTCCTGCAAGCGTAATCAAACTGGACATGTCCCGGCCCTCTGGAGGTAAGCTGCGGAGATTGTACATTGCGCCCCGCCGATGGATTCCCTACAATGGCGGCCGGGGCATGAGTAACAGCCCCGAAGACCGCGAAACGGAGCGACCAATGCCCCCCACCACCGACGCCTTCCGCCTGAGCCTCGTCACACCGCAGAGTCAGGTTCTCGACGCCGACGCCACCTATGCCAGCATTCCCGCATGGGATGGCCAGGTCGGTATCGCGCCGATGCGGGCCCCCCTGCTCGTCAAACTCGGCGACGGCTTGCTGCGCGTCGATCTTGTCAGCGGCGGGTCGAAGTGGTTTTTCATCGCCGGGGGCTTCGCCCAGGTCAAAGACAACAAGCTCTCACTGGTGACCAGCGAAGCCGTGACGCCTGAAGACGTTGATCGGCAAACCTTGGCCGCTGCGCTGCGTGAAGCCGAGGCCGAGGTGGCGATCAAAGACGAGGAAGTGGCCGCGCGTCAGCGTCGGATCAATCGCGCCAAAGCACTGCTGAGCCTGCCCGAGCACGCCGCCGCCAAGGGCTGATTGCCGCGCGGTTGTTGGTTGTCGTCAATAGGTCATTGGCCCATGCCATGGCCAGCTCATTGCCCCGTAGATCGCGATGCGCCAAAGATTAATTTCCGCGGCGCTTCAAATGTCAGTTCATCGACCGCTGCCTGCCCGAACTCCGCGGCCACAAGTTGCAGGCCATCGAGACGCCCTTCGAGGGTTTCAGGCCTGTGCATGTCCATCGCCAACAGTCGGTAGCGTCCGCCTTCCAGCAGGTGCCGAACGAGGCGGTCAGCGTGGTAGCCCTCTTCGCCAGTCATGCTGCGGAAGTTGCCCTGCAGCCAGACGCCCATCTGCTCCAAAGCCGCCAGCCGTCGATCCAGATCCGTCAGTGCCGGCAGGCGTTCCGGATGCGCCAGAATCGGCTGATAGCGGTTGTCCAGAAGCCAACGGATGGTGCTTTCGACGCAACGTGGCCATTTCTCTTCCCAGAAGTCCATCAACACGCAGCGCGATTCCGCCAGCGTGGGCACGCCGTGCTCCTGCATCCATGAAACGCAATTGGGCGTGAGGCGTAACTCCCCGCCCGACCAGATGGGATACGTCACGCCACTGTCAGCCAGGCGCTGACGAAGCTGGCGGGTCCATTGGCTGATGTTAACGGGCTTGTTGTCGGGAAAGATTTCGGGATATATATGCGGCGTGCAGATGGTGCCGGTGAAACCCGCCTCGATGAGCCGGGTGACACAAGCCAGCGATTCATCCTCATCGGCGCACCCATCATCAACGCCGGGCAGCAGGTGGCTGTGAATATCGAGGTAGCCCTCGGGCGGCGGCGGTGAGGCGTCGGGATCGTGCATGAGGCCTAAAGGATAACGACTTTACATCCCAACTCCCGACGGGCGACGCGCCTATCATCGTCGCATGATTGTCTACGCCTGCCCGGACCTGTTTTTCGCCTCGAAAATCCGTGCCACCGCGGACGCGATGAAGATCGCCAGCCGACCCACCCGTGATGCCCAAGCGCTTCGCAACAGGCTCGAGCAGATCGACGATGGGCGACTCAACGAGCCGGTGACGGGCGTGGTCATCGATCTGGGTTTGGGTGACGATGCGCTCGAACTGGTGCGTCAAGCCAAAACACACAGCGCGACTTTACCCGTGGTCGCCTACGGCTCGCACATGGCGACGCAACAGCTTCAAGAGGCGCGTGCAGCGGGGGCGGACTTCGTCATGGCCAACAGCCAGTTCACCGCCAACCTCGAAGCCGTGCTCGAACGGTTGCGTTAAAGCGCCAAAGCGCCGGGGTGTGTTTAAGCGGTGGGCATATCGACGATGCGAATGCAGATCGGGGCGCCATCAATGACATCGAGCGACTCGATGCGCTCCAGCGCCTCCACCAGCGGGCCAACCTGGCAGCGATGGGTGAGCACCACCACCGGCACGAAATTGCCCGCGTTGCTCTCATGCTGCATCACAGCCGAGAGACTGATGCCCGCAACCCCCAGCGTCTCGGTAATCCGAGCCATCGTCCCGGGCTTGTCCAGCGCGTTAATGCGCAGATAAAAACGACTGGCGATGCGATTGCGCTCCACGAGCCTGGTCGGCCCCTGCTGGTCAGCCCACAGATTCAAGTTCGCAAACGAATGCGGATAGCAGCCCGTGACGATGTTGAGCACATCACCCACCACAGCGCTGGCGGTCGGCAACATGCCCGCACCTCGCCCGAAGTACATCGTCTGACCCGTCGCGTGGCCATAAACCGACAGCGCATTAAACGGCCCGTGAACCTGCGCCAGGGGCACGCTCTTATGAATGAAGCAAGGCTCGACCGTCAACGACAACCCCGACTTCTCGCCAGCTTGGTCACCTTGGGCCTCGGCACGTTGCGCGATGCCCAGCAGCTTGATGTCGTAGCCCATCTCGCCCGCAAAGCGAATGTCCGCCAGGTCCAGCTTGTCAATGCCCGTGACCGCCACCTGCTGGCCGCTGACCGCTGCCCCAAACGCCAGCGATGCCAACACCGCCAGTTTCTGCGCAGCATCCATGCCCGAGACATCAAGCGTCGGGTCCGCCTCGGCATAACCACTGGCCTGGGCTTCCGACAGCGCCACGGCATAGGACTTCCGCGCCTGGGTCATTTCGGTGAGGATGTAATTGCACGTGCCGTTGAGAATGCCGTAGAGCGCATCGATGCGATTGGCCATCAGGCCCGCGTAGAGCGCGGTGATGACGGGGATGCCGCCGCAACAAGAGGCCTCGAAGGCGACGCTGACGTTGTGCTTTCGCGCCAGGGCGAAAAGCTCGGGTCCCTGCTGGGCAAGGAGGCTCTTGTTGGCGGTCACGACGTGCTTGCCAGCGGTCAGAGCGCGACGAAAGTAATCCGCAATCACGCCCGATCCACCCGCCACCTCCACCACGACATCGATATCAGCAGCAAAAAACGCTTCGGGATCATCGGTCAACAATCGCGCAGTCGTCGCAGCATCGCCCAGATCATCCCGGCGTTTATCCAGCGAGCGAACCAACACCTTCCGCAGTTCGATGTTGCAGCCCGTGCGCTGCTGATACAGGTCCGCTTGTTCACGAAGCAGCTTGGCCACACCGCTGCCTACGGTGCCGCAACCGATCATGCCGATGCCGATACTTTTGCCTTTTGCCGCCATGGGTTTTCCTCTCGTGGCCGGGAAGAATAGCACAAGTTCCCGACGTCGGATATCTCCGATGTCGGCGATGATGTGTTACGGGTGTTGATCACATCCCACTGAGCGATGATGACATGCTGCCGGGGCGGGTGGTCGGACTCAGCTCTGGCGGGAGCCGCGAAGGTCCTCTTCAAGTCGCTGCAGGCGCGCCTGAGTCTCGCGAAGCTCATTCTCCATCGCGACACGACTGGCGTTCTGATCCTCGATCCGCGGGGCCGGGGGCGTCACCGGACGCTGGACGGCCTTGGCGGTTGAGCTGACCTCATCCTCCACGCCCGACAGGCCCTTCTTGAACTCCACGATCCCCTTGCCCAGGTTCTTGCCAACCTCGGGAAGCCGACGGCCGAAAATCAGTAGGCCGATGAACGCGAGAATCAGGATTTCCATCCAGCCGAGGTTGAACATGGGACACCTTGATGAAAAGCGAAGTCCGTCGCCCGATCCGATCCCCGGGGCCAGGCAGGCTCAGCGGTGATAACGGGCTCCCCAATATTGTATCGGCTCTATCCGGTCGCTGTAGCCCCAGCGCGGTAAAATGCCCCCATGGAGTCTTCGATGCCGGGAAAAGCACCGTTACAGGGTCGTCTCCTCATCGCACCGCCTGCGTTGCGGGACCCCAATTTCGCCCGCAGCGTGGTGCTCATGGTGCAGCATGGCGAGCAGGGTGGTCTCGGGCTGATCCTCAACCGCCCTACCCAGGTCGCCGTCGAATCCGCATGGGGCCAGATCAGCGAGTCGCCCTGCCACATCGACCAGATGCTCCTCCAAGGCGGCCCATGCCAAGGGCCGCTCATGGCCCTGCATACCCACGCCCAAGCGGGGGAAGTGCCCGTCATCCAACCGGCTCGCACGAGCGGCGGCAAGCTGCTCAAAGCGGTCCAGAACACCATGTCCAACCCCGACGCCAGCGTCTATTTCAGCGCCCAGGAAGAACATCTGACCTGGCTGATGGATCACGGCCAGCGCGACGGGATGGTCCGATTTTTCGTCGGCTACGCAGGGTGGAGCCCCGGCCAGCTCGAGGCGGAAATCGAAGCGGGCGGCTGGCAGGTCATGGCCCCGACCACCACTCAGGTCTTCGCGCCTCAGGACCTGTGGTCGCATCTTTCAGCCGAGGCAGCGTTGGGCCAGCGGCTCGACCCGCGTATTGTGCCCACCGACCCCCGCATGAATTAATCCGGCCGCTGTGATGCCTAAGCCGCACGGTCAGCCAACCTGCCCTTCTCCAACCGCAGGCGACGGTCAGCCGCAGCGGCGATGCGATCATCGTGCGTCACCATCACGATGGTCTGCCCTTGCTCGTGAAGCTTCGCAAACACATCGAGAATCTGCTTGCCGGTGTCAGCATCAAGGTTGCCCGTGGGCTCGTCGGCCAGCAGGATCGCCGGGCTGTTAACCAATGCCCGGGCGATGGCCACCCGCTGACGCTCTCCGCCCGAGAGCTTGTGGGGCCTGTGTTGCAGACGGTCGCCGAGGCCCAGAGTCGCCAGCAATTCCGCAGCACGCGTTCGCGCCGCTTTACGCCGTGAGGGCCAACCCAGAACCGAACTGGAAATCTGTGACGCCATCACCACATTTTCCAACGCGGTGAACTCGGGCAGCAGGTGGTAAAACTGAAATACAAATCCGATCTGCGTGTTGCGATAGCGGTCGAGTTGGCCGTCACGATAGGCAAAGACATCAGCACCGTCGTAGGTGATGCTGCCGTGATTGGGTCGGTCCAGCCCGCCCAGTAAATGCAGCAATGTGCTCTTTCCCGAGCCCGACGCACCCAGCACCGCCAGCCATTCACCACGCGCCACCGCCAGATCAACCCCGCGTAACACGTGGAGGTCCTGCCCGCCCATGCGGTAGGTTCGGTGCAGGTCCAGCGCCGACAGCAGCGACTGCGTATTCCCGGGAACTTTATTCATAACGCAGCGCCTCCACCGGGTCCTTCAATGCCGCCTGAATCGCGGGGATAATTGCCCCCAGCACGCTGGCAACGACCGCGACGATGAGGATCACCGACACCTCCGTGGGGTCCATCTGGCTGGGGATTTGATCAAAGTAATAAATCTCCGGGTTCCAGATCGTCAGACCGAAGACCCGCGTGAGCACATCCTGGATGGCGTTGATGTTCTTGACGATGGTCGCTGCCAGGGCGAAACCCAGCCCCGCACCAACGATGCCCACCGCCAGCCCGTAACCCAGGAAGATGCCCATGATCCCCATCCATGAAGCGCCGATGGCGCGGAGGATGCCTATGTCGCGCGTCTTCTCCAGCACGATCATGTAGAAGATCACCGCGATCATCACCACCGCCACGATGCTGATAAAGGCAAAGAGAATCGTGACGAGAAACTTCTCCTTGAGCACGGCGCCCAGAAAAGTCGAATGCTTCTGCTCCCAGGTCTCCACGCGATAGATCAGCGTGTCGGGGTGGACGCTGACGAACGATCGAACCTGTTGATACACCGACTCACGCAGCATATTGACGTTGGACCCGGGCACGCCCTTGACCACGATGGCAGTAGCGCGGCCGGGGTTGGTCTTGCCCGTCGCCTCACCCGTCTGAGGATCGACATCCGCATGGGCGTCCATGCGCAGCATCTCCTGAAGCAGGCTCATGGGGACATAAACGCGGTTGGCGTCGATGGCGTAAAGCCCGCTCTTAAACTCGTTGACGACCACGAACTTCCTCGCCGCAGGTTCCAGCAGCCCGCCGCTGCGCGTCACCGGCACCACCGTCAGCGTCGCTGACGAACTAATGGTGCGGTTGTTGCGGAAGTCATACCCGCCCTTCTCATCGCGAACATTGGAGCCTGTCACATGGATGCCCGGCACAATCGCAGGCAGAGGTTTGACGCCGACATTGCCCTGCTCCCGAGGAGGAAACCACTCGGGCGGCGACTCGAGCTTCATCGCCATCTCCGTCAAGTCCAGACTCTCCAGAAACTCCCGCTGGAGTTGGTAATTCCGCTTGGCCAAATCACTGGCCTCCGGACCCGGCGCGTGGCGATCCATGGACTCCGTGATCCGCTGGGGCGTCCAGAAAAGCGTTTGGCGAATGCCCACGACCTTGTCCAACGCCTCGGGATCGATGCCCATGATCTCCACGGTGTGCAGACCATCGTCGAGATTGAGCAAGCCGTAGGAACTGATGGTCGCCGCAGCCGCCTGGACATCGGGCATCTTCTCAAGCTGGGCAATGAGCGCTTCGTAGTGCGGGAAGCCCGTCATATCGCCCTGGATGATGACATCGCCTTCGAGCGTCTGGGCAGCATGGCGCATGTTCTCCAGAAAGCCGCCCATGATCGAGATGACGATGATGACCATCGCCGTGCAAAGCGTCACAGCCAGCACTGCAAACATCGGCGTCAACTTGCGTCGCAAGTAGCGGAGGATGATGAGGAGTTTGTACATGGGTTTGGAGGGAACACGAAAACGCGAAGACACGAAGTAAGGCACGGAACAAGCTAGGCGATAATACGACGCAAGCCGTCAACAAGCACGGGACTGTTGAAGTTGATGAGCAGGCCGATTGGCAGGTTCGTGGCCTTGAGGTAGGAGCGGACTTGGGCGTGATGGAGTTTGGTCAACTCTTCCACCGTCTTGAGTTCCAGCAGCACGCATCCAGCCACCACGATATCGGTCTTCCCCTCTCCGACGGTTTGGCCATCATAAATCACCCTCACGGCCATCTGCCGGTTGAACTCCAGCCCCTGCTTGGTCAGCTCAATCGTCAAAGCATTTTCATAAACCGACTCCGCATAGCCCGGCCCCAAAACACGATGCACAGTGATGGCGCAACCGATCGCCTGCGATACCACGCGGTCAACCTCTGGAGACAACGGACTATCAACCCGCAAAGCCATGATGGACCTCGATCATTGAACACGAAGGCGCGAAGCCACGAAGGAAGCCAGAGCTATACGTCAGAGGATCATGCACCGCAGCCCGTTGAACCGCAACTCCATGGTGGCTTCCATTTCCCCATCTTTCTGCTCTCTTCACTCCCATGCCTTCCTTCGCGTCATCGTGTCTTCGCGTTCATCCCCCCCGTGGTCGCAGCAGCGGGAAGAGGATCACGTCGCGGATACTCGCCGCACCGGTGAGCATCATCACCAGGCGGTCGATGCCCAGGCCCATGCCACCGGCCGGGGGCATGCCCACGCGCAGCGCGTTAAGAAAATCCTCGTCAATCTGCTGCTGTTCCTCGCGGTCGCCGACCTGGTGGCGGAAGTGGCGCTCCTGAACATCGGGGTCGTTGAGTTCCGTGTACCCCGGGCTGATCTCTTGACCGTTGATCGCCAGTTCGTAAACATCAGCAAAGAACGGGTCTTCTTTGTTCTCCCGCGCCAACGGAATGACCACGCTGGGCACCTGCGTGACGAACGTCGGATCGATCAACGTCGGCTCGATGAGTTTTTCGTACACTTCCACGAGTTGCTCAGCGGCGCTTCCCTCAAGCTTCAGGTCCTTGCCGGGATTGGCCTGCCGCAGTGCGTCGATTTGCTGCTGCGAAGCGTGGGTCTTGTCAAAGGCCCAACCGGTGCGTTCCTTGACGAGGTCCACCATCCGCACCCGCCGCCAAGGCCGCGCCAGATTAATCGCCTTCTTCGTGCCCTTTGAGTCCTCATGGATAATCTGCAGCGTGCCCAACACCTTCATCGCCACCGTGCAGATCATGTCCTCGACGAGATCAGCCATGGTTTCCCACGAGCCAAACGCCTCGTACGCTTCGAGCATGGTGAACTCGGGGTTGTGCCGCGGGCTGATGCCCTCGTTGCGGAAGTTGCGATTGACTTCGAAGACCTTGGTGAATCCGCCGACCAGCAGCCGCTTGAGATAAAGCTCCGGCGCGATGCGAAGGTAGAGGTCCATGTCCAGTGCGTTGTGGTGCGTGACAAACGGCCGCGCCGCCGCTCCACCATGCATCGGTTGCAGCATCGGCGTCTCGACTTCAAGAAACCCCCGCCCGCGCAGATACGCACGCACCTCGTCGATGATCCTGCCCCGGAGTTGCAGCACCCGCATCACCTCGGGATTGGCCCAGAGATCGACATAGCGCTGACGATATCGCTGTTCCGCATCCTGCAGGCCGTGCCATTTCTCGGGCGGCGGCGTCAGCGACTTGCACGCCAACGTGAAGCCTGCATGGCGCTCGTCGCCGCGGGCCCAGATGGTGATCTCACCCGTCTTGGTCGTGCCCAGCACGCCGCGGGCCGTGACGATATCGCCCAGATCGATGAACTTGGCGAGCTTGAAATCGGCTTCTTGCACGGCATTTTTCGACACGGCCACTTGCAGATCACCCGTGGCATCGCGCAGGGTCATGAAGACCAGCTTGCCGATATCACGATGCAGCACCACGCGACCAGCGACGGCGACGAGCGGCCGCTTGTCCTGCGAAGGGTCAGCGTCTTTGGGCAATGCCTTGGCCGCAACGTCAGCCTCAGCGTCGAACCGCTCACGCGCCTCCGCCAGGCTGATGAGCCCATCGACACGCTGGCCAAAAGGTTCAACGCCCAGTTCGCTGCGCAAGCGTTCCAGCTTTGTTCGGCGGTCCGCAATCGGGTCGCCGCCCTGTTCTCGTGTGGTCTGGTCCATAGCCTGTCCATCGTATCAGTTTGCGTCGCAGGATTCGTCGCGTGGCCTTGAGTTGTGGGAATCACGGGTGCGCGTGCGACGGCGAATGCTTCCAAGAGCCAACAAAAAACCCGACCCCGCCTTGGATCAGACGGGGTCGGTGAAATTCCGTGTTGAGCAAGAGGTCGCAACGCGAACTCAGGCCTTAGCCTTGGTCTTCTTCGTCTTGGTCTTCTTGGGCGCTGCTTCGCCGCTGGGTGCCGCTGCAACGGGAGCTGCTTCACCCACGCTGGCGCCTGACGGGACGCTGACGTTGGTCTCCAGGCCACGCCGCTGATCGCGCAGGCGACGCTTGCGGCCCACGCGCTCACGCAGGTAGAAGAGCTTGGCGCGACGAACGTGCGCACTTCGCTTGACCTCGATCTTGGCGACTTTGGGCGAATGCAGCGGGAAAATGCGCTCCACGCCTTCGTTGGCGACGATGCGGCGAACCGTGACCATGCGGTTGAGGCCCGTCCCCTTCATCGCCAGGACGACGCCTTGGAACACCTGGATTCGCTCTTTTTCACCTTCGACGATGCGGAAATGCACATCGACGGTGTCACCCACCTTAATCTGCGGCACATCGGCCTTAAGTTGGGCTTGTTCGACGGCTTTGATGATATCCTGGCTCATGGGAGCACCTGCTGTTGGTTGTGCGTGCAATTGGCGCGAGCCCAACACAATACCGCAAACGCACGCTGTTGTCGAATCGAGCTTTACCCACCGCCGCCCCGGGTCTGCCCATTTTTCGGGGCGGGATTTCACGCGGCGTGTTTCCAGTAGGTTTTCCATTGGCCGCTGTGCTCCAGGGCGGCCAGATGGGCGATGGCGTCGATGCCGCGCTGGTCCCAGCGCATGCCCGAGCCTTTGAGA
>JBGSTK010000069.1:0-16351 GCA_041736565.1 Phycisphaeraceae bacterium
CGCAGGTGCCAAAAACACGGGTTTTTTGCGGTGTGTGTTTTTTCGATGGGTGCGGGGTTGAGTGCGATACTGGGGCGTTTTGGGGCGGTTGTGGGGGGGTAGGCGAGACCCCTGGGGGGTTTGGAGCCGTGATTTTTGGGCTTTTCTTGGAATGAGAGTCATCTTGGCGAGGGTGAGGCGGGGTTGGCTGGAGGGATCTGAGAATTGAAATTTGAGATTTCTGAGATTTGAAATTTGAGATTGTTTGAGATTTGAGATTGGGGGGTGTGAAGAGACAGGGGCGGAACGGATTTGAGATTTGGGATTTCTGAAATTTGAGCGGATTTCGGGCGGGTTTTGGGGAAAAATGCGGACAAAGTGGATGAATCAGCGACGGATTTGCGGAAATCAGCGGACGGTGCTATCGTTTGTCCATCGCATCGGCTGCGGGGGTGGTCGATGTGTCGGCGGGAATCGACCTCCTGTCCCGCTTCTCCAACGCTCGTCACCAGAAAGGATCCGTCGCCGTGTCCCAGCACGCAGCCGTCCTCCCCAACGGGGCCTCGCAGCCTAACTTCATTCAGCGCCATCACTTCCTGCTTCGTCGATTGCATTCCCTCTCGGGCGTGCTGCCGGTGGGTGTGTTTGTGTGCTTCCATCTGTTCACCAATTTTCAGATGGTCATGGGCACCTTCCAGCATGAGGTGAACTTCATCCACAACATGCCGGCGCTTGTAATCGTTGAGATCACAGGCATTTGGCTGCCTCTGGCGTTCCACGCGGGCCTGGGCATTGTCTACACCTTCACGGGCAAGCCGACGAGTATGTCAGCCTATCCGGACGGTGATAACTGGCGGTACCTGCTGCAGCGGATCACGGGGATTCTGGCGTTAATCTTCATTTTCCTGCATATTTCGACCCTTCGCTGGGGCTGGACGTACGCGGGTGTACTCGACACGCCGTTCTACCTCGAGGCGACCGATCCAGCCACGGGTCAGCACTACGAGCTGGCGACGGCGACCACAGCCATGGCGATGCAGCATAGCTGGTGGGTGCTGGCGATTTACGTCATCGGCGTGTACAGCGCCATCTTCCACTTTGCCAACGGGTTATGGACATTCGCGATCACCTGGGGCCTGACTTACACCAAGGCTGCGCAGACCCGCTGGGGGTATGTCTGTGCAGCGTTGGGGCTGACGTTGGCGGTATTTGCAGGCGGGGCGACGTACGCGGCCCTGGCGTTCGACACGGCACCCTACGAAGGCATCGTCTCCAAGCTCAAGAGCGGCGAGGTTCCCTACGGCCACAAGGCGGAAAAGAACGCGATTATCCAGCCGGGGCAGGAAGCGGCGGGACGGGCCATCGAAGTGGCACCCGGTCGTTGAGGCAGCGGAGGCGAGCGAGGTCCCGGGCCGTCGGCTCGCAAGGATGGACCTGGTGTACGCGGCCCGCGGTTTTAAGAAAAGTTAATCACACGCACACACACGAGTTAAAGAAAACGTCATGGCGAATCCAGCACGAAGAGTGATCGTAATCGGCGGCGGCCTGGCGGGTCTGGCGGCCTGCATCAAGATGGCGGAGGCAGGCGTACCCGTGGACCTCTTTTCCATGGTCCCCGTCAAACGCTCCCACAGCGTCTGCGCCCAGGGCGGCATCAACGCCACCAACGAAGTCGCACGCCAGCAGGGCTACAGCGAAGACGAGCACACCCGCGAGACGCTCTACGGCGGTGACTTTCTGGCACACCAGGCACCCGTCTACGACATGGCGCACTGGGCCCCGCGGATCATCCAGTTGCTCGACCGCATGGGCGTGCCGTTTAACCGCACGAGCGAGGGCTATCACGACCTGCGTCTCTTTGGCGGATCGCTTTTCAAGCGCACGCACTTTGCCGGTGCCACCACGGGCCAGCAGCTGATTTACGCGTTGGACGAGCAGGTTCGCCGGTACGAGGCTGAGGGCAAGGTCAAGAAGTTCGAGTTCTGGGAATTTCTCTGGCCGGTGCTCGATGAAGCGGGCGTGTGCAAGGGCATCGTGGCGCAGGACATGCGGACCATGGCGATGCAGGCGTTCAAGGCGGACGCGGTGGTGATGGCCACGGGCGGCTGCGGCCTGGTGTTCGGCAAGAGCACCAACAGCGTCATCTGCACGGGTGGAGCCGCGGCCCGTTGCTATGCGTCGGGCGCCTGGATGGGCAACCCGGAGATGATCCAGGTTCACCCCACAGCGATTCCCGGCGAGGATAAATGCCGCCTGATGAGCGAGTCGGCTCGTGGTGAAGGCGGTCGGCTGTGGGTCCCGAGGAAGCAGAACGATACCCGCCCCGGCCAGGATATCCCTGAAAACGAGCGGTGGTATTGGATGGACGAGAAGTACCCCAAGTACGCCAACCTCGTCTCACGCGACATCGCCACCCGCGAAGTGTTCTTCAAGTGCCAGGAAGGTTACGGCGTCGGCGGCGGGCGCATGGTCTATCTCGACTGCACGCACCTGGCTGATGAAAACAAGAAAAAGCTGGCGGGCATCTTCGAAATCTACGAGAAGTTCGTGGGTGAAGACCCCTGCCACGTGCCCATGAAGATTTTCCCCGCGGTGCACTACACCATGGGCGGGCTCTACACGATCTTCTCCGAAAAGCCCGACCACAAGGGCATGATTGAAGGCGATCCGAAGAACATGATGACCAACGTCCCGGGGCTCTACGCTTTTGGCGAGGTTAACTACCAGTATCACGGTGCTAATCGACTGGGCGCCAACGCGCTATTGTCGTGCATCTTCGACGGTCTGTTCTGCGCTCCGAGCGTGGTGAGTTTCATCAAGAACAGTGTCAAGACGCCTGCCACTGAGACACCCGAAGCGGTGTTCAAGGCTGTAGTCGATACCGAGCAGCGGAAGATGAAGAAGCTCACGGACTCGGCTGGTGGTGCTCCGGGCGATGCGGCTCACAACCCCTACGCCATGCACCGCGAGTTGGGCGACACCATGACCGACAACCTCACGGTCGTCCGCAACGAGAAGGGCATGACCGCAGCGTTGAACACGATCCACGATCTGCAGGAGCGGTTCAAGAGCGTCAAGCTTTCGGACACGGACATGTGGACCAACCAGAACCTGTCGTTTACGCGGGCATTGGGCGACATGCTGCTGTATGCTGAGGCAACGGCGCTGGCGGGTCTGGCGCGGACGGAGTCGCGTGGTGCGCATTATCGCGACGACTATCCCGACCGTGACGATGCCAACTGGCTCAAGACGACGATCACCAAGTACAACGCCTCGACGGGCAGCCACACGGTGGAGTTTGAGGAAGTGCCTCAGCCGCTGTGGAAGCCGACGGTTCGCAACTACGGCGCGGTGGATGACAAGAAGAAAGAACCCGCCGCCAAGTGATGGCTGGCGTAGGATTCCCTTAAGAGATCTCAAGCGTTAACGCCCTTGGCCGGGCGCGATTGGAAACACGACATGATCGCTTCGAACACCAAGAACCTCCGATTCAAGATCAAGCGGCAGGATGGCCCGGGCAAGCCGGCGTACTGGCAGGAATTCAACGTGCCTTACCGGCCCAATTCCAACGTCATCTCCTGCCTGCAGTACATCGCCGAGAACCCCGTGACAGCCGATGGCCAGAAGACCACGCCTGTCATCTGGGACTGCAACTGCTTGGAGGAAATCTGCGGCGCCTGCACGATGAACATCAACGGGCGAGTGCGGCAGAGCTGCTCAGCCCTGATCGACAACCTCATGGACGAAGGCGACGTCATCGTGCTGGAGCCGATGGCGAAGTTCCCGCTGGTGCGCGACCTGATGGTCGATCGTCAGCGAATGTTCAACAACCTCAAGAGGATTCGCGCCTGGGTGCCCATCGACGGCACGTACGACCGCGGCTTTGGCCCGCAGGAATCGCAGGATCAGCAGGATGTCCGCTACGCGCTGTCCAAGTGCATGACCTGCGGCTGCTGCCTGGAGGCCTGCCCGCAGTTCACGCTCGACAACAATTTCACCGGCGCCCAGATTTTCGGGCAAGCCTACTACTTCAACCTCCACGAGACGGGCAAGAAACTCGCTGACGATCGGCTGGAGGTCATGGAACTCCCCGGCGGGATCACCGACTGCGGCCAGGCGCAGAACTGCGTCAAGGTATGCCCCAAGGAACTGCCGCTAGCCGAAGCCATCGCCGCGGTAGGCCGCCAGACCACGGTGCATGCTATTAAGAGTTTCTTCCAGTCCAAGAAGTGACCGCGATCACTTCGGTGTCGAGTTGAGGCCAGCCCTGCATGCCCATGGGACAAACCCGTGGGCTTTTCTTTGTATCATCCCCCGTCACCCCGCCATCGTAGGCATGTCGGGGAGGTCGTACATCGCGATCATATAGGGGTGGTCGGGGCGGTACTCGGTCAGGGGCTTGGGGTTGTCAACGCGGCCGATGGGGCGGCAGCGGGGGCCGGGGATGTTCAGGGCGGCGTCGCCGAGGTCCTGACGGATGATGTCGGCGGCGGCGGTGAGGCGGGCGACGACTTGAGGCTCGGCTGCGTAGAGATCAGTAGTCTCGCCGACGTCCTGACGCAGGTTGTAGAGGGCGTCGAGCGGCTTGCCACCTTTGCGAAAGTGGAGCTTCCAATCGCCCACGCGGATGGCATCGAGCGCGTTGCGGCTGTAGTAGTAGTGCGTTTCGTTGGGGGGCGAGGTGTTGGCTTGGAACATGAGGCTGCTGATGTCCACGCCATCGATGGGATGGGTGTCGGGTCGCTTGGGCGTGGTGTTGGCGAGGGCGGCGAGGGTGGGGAAGAAGTCGATGGATCGCGCCACGTGGCTGCAGGTTGTCCCGGCGGCGATTCGCTGGGGCCAGCGCATGATGCAGGGGACGCGCGAGCCGCCTTCCCAGGTCGTGCCCTTGTTGCCGCGGCAGGGGTCGTTGCTACCACCTTCATTGGCCGCGCGTGAGCCGTTGTCGCTGGTGAAGATGACCAGGGTGTTCTCTTCGAGGCCCAGTTGCTTGAGGGTGTCCATGATGACGCCGGTGCTCCAGTCGATGCATTCGACCGCGCCGCCGTAGGCACCGTTGCGCGAGCGTTCGAGGAACTGCTTGGGGACGAAGAGGGGCACGTGGACGTACATGTGTCCGAGGTAGAGGAAGAACGGCCGATCACGGTTTTCGCGGATGAAGCGGGTGCATTCGACGGTGTAGCGTTCGGTGAGTGTGCGTTGGTCGGGCTGCTGCTGGAGGACATCAAGGTCGTTGAGCAGGGGAAGCGGCGGCCCATTTTCGCGGCCGACCTGGCGTCCCATGTCGTTGCTGTAGGGGATGCCGAAGTAGTGATCGAAGCCGTGATTGGTGGGGAGGAAGGCGGGCTGATCGCCACAGTGCCACTTGCCGACGTGCGCGGTGGCGTACCCGGCTTCTTTGAGTTGCCGAGCGATGGTGCGCTCATCGGGGTTGAGTCCGACGCCTTGGCCGGGGAAGAGGACGCCCTGGTTTTCGAATTGGCCGAAGCCGATGCGAGGCGGGTAGCAGCCGGTCATCATGGCACCGCGCGAGGGTGAGCAGAGCGCCGAGGCCATGTAGAAATCGGTGAAGCGCATGCCCTGGCTGGCGAGGCGATCGAGGTGGGGCGTACTGTTTTTGGCAGAGCCATAGCAGCCCAGATCGCCGTAGCCGAGGTCGTCGCAGTTGATGAGAACTATGTTGGGATTCATGGTGTCCGTGGGTTTGGGCGAGGGAGTGTGGCTTGCGGATCGCAGAATTGTCACTGATACGGACGCGGTGGTCCTTGGCGTGTTTCAATCTGAAGCGATTTCGGCGCGGGGGTCAAATGGATGTAACGGGCGCGGCTGCTTTTAGTCGTCGTAGGCGGGCTTGCCGGGGCATGATCGTCGGTGGGGGAGTGGGGCCGTGATGCGCGGATGGTGGCCGTGATGATGTGGAGGGCGGTGGTGCCTAAGGAGCGGGTGGCGGATGAATTTGTATTGGTGACGGAGCCGTGGGACAATCGCACTCCAATCTCTTTATCTTTCTTGTGGGGAACAACTGATGCGACCCTGGCGAGCGATACTTCTGCGGATCATGCTCACGGCCCTGGCGGTGGCGGCGGGGGGCGGTGCGCTGGCGTTTCTCTTTGCCAACGGCGACTGGGCCGGGCGGATCATGGCAATGGCCATTGCCACAGCCATCGCGTCGGCGGTGCTCATCGGCGCCATGACTATGATGGATCGCCCCAAGCTGCTCTGGGCCGGGGCAGTGCTGGCTGGCGCGACACTTATCGAGTATCTCGGGGCCCTGTACCTCATCGGCCCGGCTCGCTTCCTGCGGCAGACCTATGGGCTGGAGCAAGGCGGCGTTGAGGGAACCTTAATTGCGGTAGCGTTTGCCGTATGGCCCGCCATGATCGGCGCGATGATGATTCGTTCGCCCCGCTTCCGTCTGGCCGGCGTGTCCGTCCTGACCGTCTCGGGAATATCGCTTCTTATCTGGGTCTTCGGAAGCTGGGACTGGTTCTTCTACAGCTCTGGATATTGGTGGTGGAACGAACGGGTCTGGTCGACCGGCGGCGTGATCATGGGCATGGGCTTGATCGGCTCCCTGGCGCTGCTGGACTTTGCCCCAGGCACGAGACGCCACTGGCGCTGGTTGGGTGTGTTGGGCAGCATCATCACCTCGGCGGGTTGGATCTGGGATATCTGGATGAAGACCGGCGGCGATCCTTGGCCGTTGATCCTCAGCACCAGTGTCGCCATCGTCGTGGCCTTCGTCATGGTGACGCTTGCCGCCCAGATGCCCCCGGCTCATCGCTGGCTGGCGCTGGCGACGATTGCTGCGGGCGTGGCATCGGGCGTGCTGTTGGACATTGCCGTATTGATGGACGAATTTGGTCCGCAAAACCTGCTAGAGACGTGGGAGTTTTTGGGGCGTAGTTCCGGCGCTGCGGGAATCCTGGCGGGTTGTGGACTGCTGGCGACATGGATCGTGGCTCGCATCTTCAAGCCGCCGCGCTTCGAGGCGCTGCCCGTCTCCATCAAAGCCATCACGCTCTACTGCCCGCGATGCCAGAAAAAGCAGACGCTGGCGTTGGGCGAATCGCAATGCAGTCAGTGCCTGTTGCACTTGGCGGTCAAGGTTGCGGAGCCGCAGTGCGACAAGTGTGGCTACCTGCTTTACGGCGCGTCGGGCGGGCGTTGTCCGGAGTGTGGTCACGCGGTGGCGGAGCCGGGCGAGGCGGTGGGTTCGGCGGTGTTGTCGGGGGCGTAAAAACCCGCGGAAATCGGCGGTAAAACGGGTGTTGCCAACCGTGCGTGGGTGGGTGAAATCGGGTACAATATTGGCCTCGTCGCCAAGGCGGCGGAGATTGCTTTTACCTCATCAAACAAGGCCGATTTGAACATGGCAGATGATCTTGATCCCACCGCCGGTAACCCCGGTTCCGGTGGCGACGCCGAGGATGCGACGCCGTCGCCCAACGCTCCGACTCCCGCGCAGCAATCCGTATCCGACGCGATGGCGAACGGGGTCTCGGTGCCGGGCAGCCGCGTCGAAATCGCCATCGAGCAGGAGTTGGCCGACAGCTACCTGACCTACGCGATGTCCACCATTATGGACCGCGCTTTGCCTGATGTGCGCGACGGTCTCAAGCCTTCGCAGCGGCGCATCCTCGTGGCCATGCACGACCTGAATCTCTCGCCGGGCCGCAAGCACTCCAAGTGTGCAGGCATCGTCGGCGAGACGATGAAGAAGTACCACCCGCACGGTGACCAGGCCATCTATCCCACCTTGGTCAACATGGCCCAGGAGTGGAAGACCCGCTACCTGTTGGTCGATAAGCAGGGCAACTTCGGCTCCATCGATCCCGATCCGCCCGCGGCCATGCGGTACACCGAGGCGCGACTCCACCGTCACGCCATGGAGATGCTCGAGGACCTCGATCTCGAAACCGTGGATTGGCAGCCCAACTTTGAAGAGACGCTCAACGAGCCCAAGGTGTTGCCCGGCAAGTTCCCCAACCTGCTGGTCAACGGCTCGACGGGCATCGCCGTGGGCATGGCCTGCTCGATGCCCCCGCACAACCTGGGCGAGATCTGCGACGCCATCGATGCGGTGCTGACCAACCCCGACATCGGCCTGCCCGAACTGATCCGCATCGTGCCGGGCCCCGATTTCCCCACCGGCGGCACGATCTGCGGGCGCGATGGGATCGTCAATGCTTACGCCAACGGGCGCGGCAAGCTCACGCTGCGCGCCAAGATCGAGCACGAGCAGACCAAGAGCGGCCGCAACCTGCTGGTCGTCAAGGAACTGCCGTTCCAGACGTCCAAAAACGACGGGATCATCAGCAAGATTGTTGATTGCCGCAAGACCGATCGCCTGACGGACATTTCGGATGTGATCGATGAATCGTCGGGCCGCTCTGGCATGCGACTGGTCATTGAGTTGAAGAAGGGTGCCGACCCGCACGTGGTCGAGAATCAGCTCTATCAGCTCACGCCGCTGCAGAGCACGTTTAGCATTATGAATATTGCGTTGGTGCGGGGTCAGCCGCGCACGCTGGGGCTGAAGGACTTGATTCAGCTCTATATCGATCACCGCATCGAAGTGGTTCGCCGTCGCACTGCTTATCGCTTACGCAAAGCGCAGCAGGAAGCGCACCGCATCGAAGGACTGATTTACGCGGTATGCGATCTTGACGAAGTCATTCGCCTGATTCGTGGCTCGCGCACTCGCGATGAGGCGATTGAGAAACTGATGGTTCGCGGCTTCCGCATTCCGCTGGAGCATCCATTTGCCCCGCGCGTGCCCGCACGATTCCTGGCGCAGAGTGCGGATAAGGAAGTCGCCCTGTCGCGATTCCAGGCCGAGGCCATCGGTCGCCTGCAGTTGATTCAACTCGTCGGTCTGGAAATAGATCGACTGGTGGATGAGTACAACAAACTCGTGGCGCAGATTGAGGATTACGAGTTGATTCTCGCCAGCCACGAGCGGGTGGTGCAGATCATTCGCGATGAGATTGCCGACCTCAAGGCTCGATATGGTGATGCGCGTCGCACGATGTTTGCGGGCGATGCCTCGGAGATGAGCCTGGGCGATCTGACGCCGCAGGAGCAGGTGGTGGTCACGATCTCGCACTCGGGCTATGTCAAGCGACTGCCCGTGGACAGCTACCGCACGCAGGGGCGTGGTGGCAGGGGGATCAAGGGCGCTGACACCCGTGAGGACGATTTCACCGAGCGGCTGTTTGTCGCCTCGACCCATGATGACCTGCTGTGTTTCACCAACACCGGGCGTGTGTTCAAGATCAAGGTGTACGAGATTCCCGAAGCGGCACGCACCAGTCGCGGGCGTGCAATCGTCAACCTGCTGGACCTGCGTCAGGGTGAGCGTGTGTGCGAGTTCATGCCCATCGAAGACTTCGAAAAGGGCGAGCACTTCCTGCTCTTCGCGACCGCCAACGGCATCGTGAAGCGCACCGCGCTGGCGGATTACCGCAACGTCAATCGCAGCGGCATCATCGCGGTGAACCTGCGTGAGGGTGACAGCCTCATCGACGTGATCTGGACCACGGGCGACGCCCACGTGCTGCTGGCGACGAGTTCGGGCATGGCGATTCGCTTCCACGAGGATGATGCCCGCGTCATGGGCCGCAGCGCCAGTGGTGTCAAAGGCATCGACCTGGGGGCTGGGGACACGGTCGTGGGCCTGGTGTGCTGCGACAAGGACGATGCTCACGATCTTTTGACGGTCACCGCCAATGGTTACGGCAAGCGTACGCCACTGGCGGAGTACCTAGTGCAGATGGACAACGGGCAGACCCGGGTGCAGAGCCGCGGCGGCAAAGGTCGGCGAGATATCGCCACCACGCAGCGCAACGGCGAGGTCATCGCTGTGCTCCCGATCCAGCCCGAGGACGACTTGCTGCTCATCACCACTGGCGGCAAGATTGTGCGCATCAACGCCGGGACCATTCGCAAGACAGGTCGCGGCGCGCAGGGAGTCCGCGTGGTCAACCTCGTCGAGGGCGACAGTCTCACGAGTGTGGCACGTGTCACCGACGATGCGGAAGTATCAACTGAAGCGGCCACTGCGCCGCAGGACTCAGACGAAGCGCCGCAGGACTCGCCCGCTGATGACGACGCGGACCAACGCACCGATGAGCCTGAATAATCGCCACCGCTGCGGCTAAGGCTCAGCTTTGAAAACTATCCCCCGACCCCGCTAACCACCACCCCCAGTTCAGGAACCACGATGCCCTTCCAGTACGAACCGCCGTTCCAACTTTCCAAAGATGACACCCAGTACCGCCTGTTGACTAAGGACTTCGTCAGTGAGGTTCAGGTCGATGGTCGATCGTTGCTCAAGGTCGACGCCGAGGGCCTGCGGCTGCTGGCGCGCGAGGCGTTTAGTGATGTGTCCTTCTACCTGCGGCCTGCGCACCTGCAGCAGTTGGCGGACGAAATCAAGGACCCCGAGGCATCAGACAACGATCGCTTCGTGCTCTACACGCACCTGCAAAACGCGGTGGTCTCAGCCGTGGGCCAACTCCCCAACTGTCAGGACACGGGCACCGCGATTGTGCTGGGCAAGAAGGGGCAGTTCGTGCTGACCCAGGGCGATGATGCTGAGGCGATCTCGCAGGGCGTTTACGACATCTGGCAGGAAAAAAACCTGCGTTACAGCCAGATCGCGCCGCTGGAGATGTTCAAGGAAAAGAACACCGCCAGCAATCTACCGGCGCAGATCGACCTGATGGCCGAGACGGGTGATGCGTATAAGTTTCTCTTCATCGCCAAGGGTGGCGGTAGCGCCAACAAGACTTACCTCTATCAGCAGACTCCGGCGCTGCTCAACGAGAAGAGCCTCACGGAGTTCATCAAGAGCAAGCTGACGGATCTGGGCACAGCTGCGTGCCCGCCGTACCACATCGCGCTGGTCATCGGCGGGACGAGCGCTGAGACGAATCTCAAGACGGTCAAGCTCGCCAGTGCTAAGTATTACGACCACCTGCCCACCACCGGCTCGGCGGGCGGCCGCGCCTTCCGCGATATGGAATGGGAGAAGAAGGTGTACGACATCGCCTGCCAGTGCGGTTTAGGGGCGCAATTCGGCGGTAAGTATTTCGCTCACGACATCCGCGTCATTCGCTTGCCTCGCCACGCAGCATCGTGCCCGGTGGGCATGGGCGTCTCATGCTCAGCGGATCGCAACATCAAAGGCAAGATCACCCGCGAAGGCATCTTCGTCGAGCAGTTGGAAACCAACCCCGCCAAGTACCTCCCAGCCCAGGCACCGGAGTTGGCGCCAGCCGTCAACATCGACCTGTCGATGGGCATGGACAAGGTGCGGAAGATCCTCAGCGGCTTCCCCGTCAAAACGCGGCTCAACATCAGCGGCACGCTGATCGTGGCGCGCGACGTGGCGCATGCGCGCATCAAGGAGATGCTCGACGCCGGTCACCCCATGCCGCAATACCTCAAGGACCACCCCGTCTATTACGCTGGTCCCGCCAAGACGCCTGCGGGCATGGCCTCGGGCTCCTTCGGTCCCACCACCGCTGGACGCATGGACAGCTACGTCGATGTCTTTCAGAGCAAGGGCGGCAGCATGATCATGATCGCCAAGGGCAACCGCTCCAAGGCTGTGACCGATGCCTGCAAGAAGCACGGCGGGTTCTACCTGGGTTCCATCGGCGGGCCGGCGGCGATCCTGGCTAAGGACAACATTAAGAAGGTCGAACTCGTGGACTTCGAAGACCTGGGCATGGAAGCGGTACGCAAGATCGAAGTCGAGAACTTCCCCGCGTTCATCATCGTCGATGACAAGGGCAACGACTTCTTCATGCAGTTGTGAGTGATGGGGGCCCGTCCGGCATCAGCGGCGAGGTTTTGCTGGTGTGGGTCAGCGGGATCAGGACGCTGAAAGTCGCACCGTTGCCGGGCTGGCTTTCGAGTTCGATGGAGCCTTGGAGCAGTTTCACCAGTTCCTTGCTGATGGCCAATCCCAGGCCGGCGCCGCCGGATTCACGGGTGTGAGTCTGATCCAACTGCGTGAATTTCTCGAAGACCTTTTCGTGCATCGACAGTGGGATGCCCGGGCCCGTATCCGTCACCGCCACGCGGATGTGCGTCACGGGCACGTTGCCCCCCGGCTCCGCCTTGGCCCACAGCGTCACCGTGCCGCCTTCAGGCGTGAACTTGATGGCGTTGGATAGAAAATTGAAGAGCACCTGCTGGAATTTGCCCGCATCGGTCTGAACCACCGGCAGGTTTGGGGGCACCTTCAACTGCAGGGTGATGTCCCGCTTGCTGGCCTGCGGACGCATCAGGTTGAGCAGACCTTCCAACGAGTCCGAAACCGATAGCGGCGCGATGTTGATATCCATCCGCCCAGCTTCGATCTTGGCCAGGTCCAATAGGTCGTTGATCATCTCCAACAACTGCCGACTCGAAAGAATGATGTTGGCGATGTAGCGTTTGCGTTTCTCATCGATCGGGCCGGTGCGCTCGCGCAGGGTTTCCTGGAGCACCTCGGCAAAGCCGATGATGGAGTTGAGCGGCGTGCGCAACTCGTGCGACACGTTAGCCAAGAACTCGCCCTTCATCTTGTTGGCTTCGTAGAGCGCCACGTTGCTCAGTGCCAGTTCGTCGAGCTTGAGGTCCAGGCTCTTGTTGGTGCTGGTCAACTGGTCCTGGCTGGCCTTGAGTGTTTCGACCATGTGGTTAAAGGAGTCGGAGAGTTCCTGGAACTCGTCGCCGGTGTTGACATCAGCACGAGTGCGCAGGTCGCCTTCGGAAATCTTCTGCGCGGTTCGGCGAAGAACGCGGACCGGCGAAAGAATGAGGAAGGTGGTGATGAACCAGAACAGCGCGATGGCCAGCAGGATCGCGATGAGCCCGGCGGCGACGATGGAGATGCGATTGAGCAGGAGCTGCTTCTGCGCCAAGTCCGCGCGATGCTGGAGTAGCAGAACCATCTCCAGCGGGTCGGCGATGGCGGTGGAATCGACGGTGGGGGCGAACCCGGCAGCGAGGCCGCCACGGATGCGTGACAGGTCGCTCTTGCGAATGGCGCGGGCGTAGCGGTAGTAGGGGACGCCCGAGGCATCGCGGGCTTCGATGAACCCTTCGTTGCGATCGTTGCGAGTCTGAAACCGCTCGATGCCCTCCGCTAGAAAGGGATCGCGGCTGGCGGCGAAATCAAACTCGTCCTTGCGGATGAGCGTCAGGGTCAGCCCTTGATCGAGCCCTTCGGACGCCACCGCTTCATCGACCGTCTGAATGGCGGCACCCAGTTCGATCTTGCCGTTGAGCCAGGCATTGGCCAGTTTGCGGGCGGTCTCCTGCTGGCCTTCGATGACCAGCGAATTCATGCGCACCCAACCCACGCTCAAGGCGGCGGTGATGATGACCATCACGGCGGCGCCAAAGAGAATCTGGCATTTATTCGCAAGGCTGATATGGACCCGTTTCGCCACGCGAGGATTGTAGTTTTTCCCGACAACCCGTGTGATCACCGGTTGGCGGCCGGGCGGTCGCTGGTGGATTTCATGCGGGCTGGCACGTCTCCCCCAGCGCCAGCATGGCGCAGTATTCATCCATTCGCCTGTCGATTTCAGCGCGGCCCAGCGTCAGTAGCCGATTGAGGCTAAAAGCTTCGATGTTGAAGCTGGCGACGATGGTGCCAAAGGCCATGGCGCGGCGAACATGGTGAAGCGAGATGTCGCCGGTCGCGGCGAGATAGCCCATCATGCCACCCGCAAAGGTGTCGCCAGCGCCCGTGGGATCGACCACATCGCGGGCAGCATAGGCGGGCAGCGCGACCATGCCCTGGCGGTGCATCAGAAACGCGCCGTGTTCGCCCTTCTTGATCACGACGAACTTCGGGCCCAGGTCCAGAACTGCCTCAGCCGCGCGAACGATGTTGCTCTTGCCCGTCAGATCAAACGCCTCTTCGTTGTTGAGCACCAGGCCATCGACCTTCTTGAGCAGCGACAGGAGCGTGGGCTTCTCGTTGTTGATCCAGAGGTCCATGGTGTCAGCCACGGTCAACGTGGCTTGGGGAAACTGCGAGAGGAGTTCGAGTTGACCAGCGGGATGGGTGTTGGCCAGGAAGACAAATCGGCTGTCACGGTAGGCGGGTGGCACGGGCGGAAGCTTTTCCGCCAATACGTTGAGTTCGACCGACAGCGTGTCGCGGATGTTCATGTTCTGGTGATACTTCCCCCGCCAGCGGAAGGTCTTGCTTCCCTCACGCTGCTCCAGGCCCGCTAGGTCAACATTGAAGTGGCGGAAGGTTTCGAGGAAGGCGGGGGGGAAGTCATCGCCCACGGCTCCGACGAGGCGCACCGGGCCGAAGAAGCTCGCCGCAGCGGCGAAGTAGATCGCTGATCCGCCCAGCACATCCTCAGCGGTGCCCGTGGGGGCTTCGATGCTGTCGATGCCGATGCTGCCGGTGACGATGAGGGACATGGCGAACTCCTTGGTGGTGGGTTGATGGCGGGGGGGCGGGGGGGCATTCTAACGGGAGATCGTTAAGTGGACTCTGAGCTGATGAGATTTACGCAGCGGTTGATGCGGTCAAGCGTGCGCTCTTTGCCCAAAAGCGCCAGTGTGTCGTGGATGGGCGGGCTAACGGTAATGCCCGTAATTGCGACACGCAGAGGCTGGGCGATGTCACCCATGCCAAGGGCGTTGGTGGTGCCATACCGCTCGATGAACTCATGCAATGCCGCGGGCGTCCAATCCTCGTGATCGCCCAATTTATCCAACAGGTCAGTAAGCACCTTCAATCCCGCGCCGTTGTTCTTTCGCAGGACTTTTTCGACAGCCTTGGAGTCATACTCTTTAGGGCTGGTCACGAGGAACTCGGCCATGGTGGGAGGATCGGAAAGCACCCGTGTTCGCTGCTGATAAGCCGCGGCAAATATCGTCATCTTGGCGCGATCTTTGTAGATGGACTCGAACCGCCGGTACGGATTGCCCGTCAGAAAATCGTGTAGTTTTTCTTCGAAGGCATCCACACCCATGCCCTGAAGTGTCTGGCCGTTGAAGGCTAGGAGTTTTTGCCGGTCGAAGCGCGCATTGGACTTGCCGATGCCTTCGATATTGAAATTCGCCGCCAGGTGCTTTAAGTCGAAGCGCTCGCCGCCGACTTCGTCCTTGCCCTGGGGCGACCATCCCAGGAGCGCGATGTAATTGAGGATGACCTCGGGAAGATAGCCGCTTTGGCGGAAGTCGGCGACGTCAATTTCGGGAAGCGGGATGTTCAGTACTTCCGCGATCAACTGGGCAACATCAACTGCGTCGGATTTTTTCTCCAGGAATTGCTTGTAGTCACTGTCGTTGAACTGCGGTGTCGAGGGCACGACGGGGGCCACCCTATTGTGTCTTTCCCGACATTTCTCAAGCAGTGCGGCTTCAGTGTTGCCGGGTTGCTTGATCCAATTCAGCGCCGCCTGCCGCGCGACCTTGGCCTTGTCGCGCTTGCTCATCTTCGAGCCGTCGGGATTGAAGATCAGGGGCATGTGGGCGTATTGCGGCCGGGGAATGCCCAGGGCATCGAACATCGCCACGTGCTTAGGCGTGTTCATCAGGTGCTCCTGGGCACGCAAAACGTGGGTGACGCCCATGGTCGCGTCATCGACGACGTTGGCGAAGTGAAAGGTGGGCCCGCCGCCGTGTTTCTCGCCCTTCATGATGATGAAATCCTCGAGATTTTCGCGTTTGATCGTGACATCACCCAGCACCATATCGTTGACGGTGATGTCGCTTTCGGGCATGCGGAACCGCACCGCGCCGCCACCGGCTTCGTCGTCGTACACCCGGCCCAGATCGCGCAGTTTGTCGAGGTACTCCTGGTAGAGATGGTCGCGCTGGCTCTGGCAGTAGGGTCCGCGATCACCCTTGGCGTCAACATAGGGGTCGTATTTTTCGCTGAGGATGGCTTGCGGATCGTTGGGCAACGCCGGGCCCTCATCCCAATCGATGCCCAGCCAACACAGGTCAGCCAGAATGCATTGGAGTGACTGGCGTGTGGAGCGGGCCTTGTCGGTGTCCTCGATGCGAAGGATGAACGTTCCGCCGTGGCGTCGGGCAAAGGCCCAGTTGAAGAGCGCCGTGCGTGCCCCGCCGATGTGGAGGTAGCCGGTGGGTGACGGTGCAAAGCGGGTGACGACTTTGGGTGAGCTTGCCATAGCCCTGCGATTCTAACGCAATGCCCCGATGGCATACGCGTGAGCCCCGACCACCTCAGCCGCGGGTCTGCCCATTTTTCGGGGCGGGATTTCACGCGGCGTGTTTCCAGTAGGTTTTCCATTGGCCGCTGTGCTCCAGGGCGGCCAGATGGGCGATGGCGTCGATGCCGCGCTGGTCCCAGCGCATGCCCGAGCCTTTGAGA
>JBGSTK010000072.1:0-91481 GCA_041736565.1 Phycisphaeraceae bacterium
TAGGGGGGGCTCCGGGGTATTCCGGGGGTATTCCGGGGGGGTACGCGGGGGTTGGGAGGGCTAATTCCGGCGTCAAATCGGCGCAGGCGTGTAAAAACGCCTGCGTCGTTTTTTTGAGGTGGGTGGCCGTTGCGAGGGTCAAGGCCCGATCTGCTATGGGTGGTCGGGAGCATGAGGCGGGCTGCTGTCAGGCTGGCAGATGTGACACGCCCGGGGATGCCCCCCTGTCACCTTGACAGCCCCGCGGGTCAAGTCCGGGTTATACCCGGGCGACGTCGCACGGCGGCGAATCCATCTTAAGTGCATATTTCACAGGCGCTAGCGAATGCCACAAAAACGCCGCCAACATTCCCCTCCCCCCGGCACCCGCGTTGCATCGGTTGACGCAGGGGCGTGCAATGGCGTTGTGCCAACACGCCCCCGCCTCTGGATCGGCAGTGCCGCAAGGCAAAACGAACATCCGCACACCCGAGCAATGACCGGCGGCCCGACCGCCCCAATACGGAGATCAACACCCCATGGCAGTCAAGGAAATCGCTTTTGATACCGAAGCCCGTCAAGCCCTGCTCGCCGGCGTCGAAAAACTCGCCAAGGCCGTCAAGGCAACCCTCGGCCCCCGCGGCCGAAATGCTGTGCTCGACAAGAGTTGGGGCGGCCCGACGGTCACCAAAGACGGCGTGACGGTCGCGGAGGAAATCGAACTGGGCAACAAGTTTGAGAACATGGGTGCCCAACTCGTCAAAGAAGCTGCCAGCAAGACCTCCGACAAAGCGGGTGACGGCACCACGACCTCAACGGTCCTTGCCGAAGCGCTTTTCCGCGAAGGTCTGCGGCAAATCACCGCTGGGGTTGATGCCAACGCCATGGTTCGCGGCATGAAGAAGGCGGTCAGCCAGATCGTCGTCAACATCAAGAAGCAGAGCCGACCCATCGACGGCAAGGGTGACATCTCCAAAGTCGCCGCCATCAGCGCCAACAACGACCCGACCATCGGCAAGATCATGGCCGATGCGTTTGATCGCGTGGGCAAAGACGGCGTCATCACCGTCGAAGAAGGCAAGAGCCTGGAAACCTACGTCGAAGTCGTCGAAGGCATGCAGTTCGACCGCGGCTACCTCTCCCCCAACTTCATCACCGATCAAGACGCCATGACCGTCGAGTTGGAGCGCTGCCTGGTTCTGATCTATGAAGACAAAATCAACAACATCCAACAGCTTTTGCCCCTGCTTGAGAAGGTTCAGCATGCCAAGAAGCCGTTGCTGGTCATTGCTGAGGATGTCGAAGGCGATGCCCTGGCGACGCTGGTGGTCAACAAGCTGCGTGGCGTGTTGAACATCTGTGCGGTCAAGGCACCGGGCTACGGCGACCGCCGCAAGTCCATGCTTGAGGACATCGCGGTGCTTACCGGTGCTGAGCCGATCATGAAGGATCTGGGCATCGAGTTGGACAAGGTCGAGCTTTCGCAGCTTGGCATGGCCAAGAAGATCACGGTGGACGCTGACAACACGACGATCGTGGAAGGCGCTGGCGAGAGCAAGGCCATCCAGGGCCGCATCGCGCAGATTCGCAGGGAAATCGAGACGACCACGAGCGACTACGATCGCGAGAAGCTCCAGGAGCGACTGGCGAAGCTGGCCGGTGGCGTGGCACAGATTTACGTCGGTGCCGCGTCCGAAGCTGAACTCAAAGAAAAGAAAGCGCGCGTCGAAGATGCGCTGCACGCTACCCGCGCTGCGGTGGAAGAGGGCATCGTCCCCGGTGGCGGCGTCTCCTTCATCCGCGCCATTGAATCACTCAAGAATTTCGCTGGCGACAACGACGACGAGAACGCGGGCGTTGGCGTCGTGAAGCGCGCTCTGACGGTTCCGACGCAGACCATTGCCGACAATGCCGGTGAACGCGGCACGGTGGTCGTCCGCAAGGTCCAGGATGGCAAGGGCAGCTTCGGCTTTGACGCTCTGGCACTGGAATACGGCGACCTGGTGGCCAAGGGCATCATCACCCCCGCCAAGGTCGATCGCACCGCGTTGGAAAACGCTATGAGCGTTGCCTCGCTGCTGCTGACCTGCGACTGCATCATCACCGAGAAACCCCAGGATGCCGACGCTGCGGGCGGCGGCCACGATCACGGTGGCGGCGGCATGGGTGGGATGGGTGGCATGGGCATGGGTGGAATGGGCGGCATGGGTGGCATGGGCGGCATGATGTGATTCCCGTTGCGCTGCGGGTTTGCCGCGGCTAACAGCAACTCAACAGATTTTGTTACACAAACGACTATTCGGAGATTCAATAGCAATGGCAACCGCGAAGAAAACCAACGTTCGTCCCCTCGAAGATCGCCTGCTGGTCAAGCCCCAGGAGGCAGAGACCAAGACCAAGAGCGGCCTGTTCCTGCCCGAGGGCGCTAAAGAGAAGCCCATGCACGGCAAGGTGGTCGCTGCTGGACCCGGCAAGGCCGACAAAGAAGGCAAGGTCATCGCCATGGGCGTCAAGGTCGGCGACACGGTGATGTACGGCAAGTATTCCGGCACGGAAATCGAGATCGACGGCCAGAAGGCGCTGATCATTCGCGAAAGTGAACTGCTGGGCATTCTCGAAGCCTGAGCCCGGCGAGGTGCTTTCCGCGCGAAATTCGCGCGCCTGGTAGTTCAAACCCAACGCATAACAAAAATACTCTCGGAGCAATGAAACATGGCTAAGAAGCAATTGATGTATGGATCAGAGGCCGCCATCGAGCTACGCAAAGGGCTTGAGCAGTTGGCCAACGCGGTGAAGGTCACGATGGGCCCCACCGGGCGCAACGTGGTGCTGCAGAAGTCCTACGGCTCACCCGGCGTGACCAAGGACGGCGTGAGCGTGGCCAAGGAAATCGAGCTGCCCTCGCCCTTCCAGAACATGGGCGCCAAGATGGTCGTCGAGGTCGCCAAGCGCACCTCCGACAAGGCCGGCGACGGCACGACCACCGCCACGGTTCTGGCCGAGGCGATCTTCAAGCAAGGCCTGCGGCATGTGACCGCCGGTGCCAATGCGGTGGCGCTGCAGCGCGGCATTCTCGCGGCTTCGGATGTCGCGGGTGAAGCCATCAAGAACATGGCTGTCAAGTGCAAGGGCAAGGAAGACTTCCAGAAGGTCGCCACCATCAGCGCCAACGGTGACGCTCAGATCGGCCAACTCATCGCCGAGGCCATCGACAAGGTGGGCAAGGACGGCGTGGTCGAAATCGAAGAAGGCAAGACCGCTGAAATGCAGCTTGAATATGTCGAGGGCATGGCCTTCGACAAGGGCTACCTTTCGCCCTACTTCATGACCAACCCCGGCACGCAGGAAGCCATTCTCGAAGATGCGCTGATCCTCATCTACGAGAAGAAGATCAGCAACCTGCCCGACCTGCTGCCGCTATTGAACAAGGTGGCGATGGCCAGCAAGCCGTTGCTCATCATCGCTGAGGATGTCGAAAACGAAGCGTTGGCGGCACTGGTGATCAACCGTCTGCGCGGCGTGCTGCGCATCGCGGCGGTTAAGGCGCCGGGCTTTGGCGATCGCCGCAAGGCCCTCCTGGGTGACATCGCTGCACTGACCGGCGGGACGTTCATCTCCGAGGATCTGGGCCAGAAGCTCGACACCCTCGAACTCGAAGCCCTGGGCAGCGCCAAAAAGATCGTCATCGACAAGGACAACACCACCATCATTGAAGGTGCTGGCAAGAAGAAAGACATCACCGCCCGCATCGATCAGATTCGCAAGCAGATTGAAAACACCACCAGCGATTACGATCGCGAGAAGCTCCAGGAGCGGCTGGCCAAGCTCACAGGCGGCGTCGCCATCGTGCACGTCGGCGCTGCGACTGAGACAGCCATGAAGGAAAAGAAGGACCGCGTCGACGACGCCCTTCACGCCACCAAAGCTGCGGCTCAAGAGGGTTATGTCCCCGGCGGCGGCGTGGCATTCCTCCGCGCCATCGAAGCTGTGGACAACGCCCGAAGCAAGGCCAAGGGCGATGAGAAACTTGGCTACGACATCGTCGCTGATGCGCTACGGTCCCCGGCCTGGCAGATCGTCGCCAACAGCGGCGAAGACGGCGACATCGTCGTCGATGCCATCCTCGAAAAGAAGGGCAACCATGGTTACGATGCCGCCACCGGGCAGTACGTGGACCTGGTCAAAGCTGGCATCATCGATCCGGCGCTGGTCGCCCGCACCGCGCTGCAGAACGCAGCCTCCGTCGCCGGCCTGATGCTCACCACCAATGTGCTGGTGAGTGAACTCAAGGACGACGCCCAGCCCGTGACCGGCGCTGTGGCGTAAGCAACGACGCTCCCTGATGTCTCGATTACCCGAAACCCAGGGATGCGCTCCCTGGGTTTCGTCTTAAGTGTGTGTCTCAAAAACGCCAACGTGACAAGATGCCCATGGCGACCAAACGCGACTATTACGAGATTCTCAGCGTCGAGCGCACCGCCTCGGGCGACGATATCAAGCGCTCCTATCGCCGACTGGCGATGAAGTATCACCCGGATCGCAATCCCGGTGATGCGGAGGCTGAATCGCGGTTTAAGGAATGTAGCGAAGCCTACGAAGTACTTTCCGATGCTGATCGCCGTCAGCGATATGACCGCTTTGGTCACGAAGGTCTGCGTGGCGCGGGGATGCATGATTTTTCCAGGATGAACAGCGGCGACATCTTCTCGATGTTCACCGACATCTTCGGGCAGATGGGTGGTGCTGCGGGCGGCCGAGGCGGCGGGGGACAGCGCGGCTACGACCTGGAGACGCAGGTCGATATCAACCTCGTCGATGTCGCCACCGGCGTCGATCAGGAAGTCGAGTTCACTCGGCAAGACCATTGCGCCACCTGCTCGGGCAGCGGCGCCAAGCCCGGAACCTCGCCCAAACCTTGCACGACCTGCGGGGGCCATGGGCGTGTGCGAGTGGGTGGCGGTTTTTTCCAGATGGTGCAGACCTGCCCCGATTGCCGAGGCAAGGGCTCGATCATCACCGAGCATTGCAGTGAGTGCAAAGGCAGCGGACGCAAACCCAAGAAGCGCGTGCTGCAGGTCAAAATTCCCGCAGGCATCCACGATGGTCAGGCCATCCGCGTCCCCGGCGAAGGCGAGCCCGGTGCGGCTGGCGCTATGCGCGGCGACCTGCACGTAGTGGTCCACGTCAAGGACCACGAGTTCTTTGAACGCCACGAGGACAACCTGATTCTCCGCCTGCCCGTGAGTTTCGCGATGGCGGCACTGGGCGGCAAAGTCAAGGTGCCTACGCTTGACGATGCCATGGAAATCAAGCTCAAGCCGGGTACGCAGCACGGCGATCTTCTGCACTTCCGCGACCGCGGCCTGCCCAACCTGCGCAGCGGGCGCAAGGGCGAATTGATCGTGGCCTGCATGATCAAGATTCCGCGCAAGCTCGACAAGAAGCAGGAGCAACTGCTGCGTGACTATGCTCAGACGGAGGACTTGGAAGTATCGCCCGGGTCCAAGGGCCTGTGGGATCGACTCCGTGAATCGCTTAAGAGTTGATTGACCTGATGATGATTCATAACCAATTTTTGAGAATGTAGAGGTCGGCCATGCCGCTGAATGATCCAATTGAAGAAGACAACCCCGAGCAGTTCGACAATCGCGCGATGCAAGGCGAGGAGCAAGTCAGCGATGCGTCGCAAGATGAGAGTCTCACGCTGGTGCAACGTGAGCTTGACGATGTGAAAGATCGTCTGTTGCGGACGATGGCTGACTATCAGAACTACGCCCGTCGGGCGCAGCAGAACGTCGTCGAAGCCCGTCAGCAGGCGACTGCTGACATCGCCCGCGCGCTGCTCAACGTGCTGGACCATTTTGACAATGCGCTGGCGGTTGATGCGGAAAAGATCTCAGCGCAGGATCTGCTCAAGGGCGTGGTGATCGTGCGCGATGAACTCCTGCGAACGCTCGAACGGTTCGAAGTGCGACGCCTGGATGTGCAACGGGGCGAGGACTTCGATCCGGTGCGGCATGAGGCCTTGATGCACCAGGCCGACGAGAAGCTCAAGACCAACCAGATCACCAACGTGCTTCAGCCCGGCTACAGCATCGGCGAGCGAACGCTGCGGCCGGCTAAAGTCGCGGTGGCTCAATAACGGAATTCGGAAACATGCCCACCTACGAATACAAATGCGATTCCTGCGAACACCAGTTCGACGAGTTTCAGTCGATCATGGCCAAACCTCTGCGCAAGTGCCCGGCCTGTGGCAAGACGAAACTGCGTCGCCTCATCGGCACGGGAGCTGGCGTGATTTTTAAGGGCGGCGGGTTCTATGAAACCGACTACCGCTCCGAGAGCTATCAGAAGGGTGCCAAGGCGGAAAAGGACAGCGCCAAACCCGCGACCGATGCCGGGGCTGGCAAGACGGAGAGTGGTGGGAAGAGCGATGGCGGTGGCAAGACTGATAGCGGCGGCAAGACCGACAGCAGTGGCAAGGTCGACAGTGGTGCCAAGTCTGACAGCGGCGCCAAGAGTGACGCCAAGCCCGCCGCCAAATCTGACAACGCTACCAAGAGCACCGGATCGGCTGGCAAGGGTAAGTCTGAGAAGTAGCGTGACCGTCGCGCTTAAATCCAACAATAACGAAGGGTGTCAGGATTCCTGACACCCTTCGTTTTCTTTCAGTATGTCGGTGCCCCTTCAGGCACGACGACGGCGACGGATGGACAAGCAGCCCACGGCGGCGAGCATCAGCGCGGCACTGGCCGGTTCGGGGATAACAACGATGCTACCCGTCGAGGCGCTGAGCGTGCCCGTGAACGTGTTTAACGCATCTACGTATGCCGGGCTGACCCCCGCCGCGGTCTGCATTGAGAGAACGAGGTGAAACACCTGCCCCGGCTGGGCTTCGAAGGAGATCGCATCCATGTAACTGGCCCCAAGCTCGTGGCTCGATAGCTCGAGCACCATGCTGTCCTGAACATTGCCGCCGAACTCAGAGAGCACGGCGATGTCGGTGGTGAAGCCTTGAAGGTCTGTCACCAGCGCCGCACGCACGCGAAGGAACGCCGACGTGCCACCCGGCTCGTTGAGGTCGGCGGTGAGGTGAGAACTGAAGGTAATGGTGGCCTGACCGGCGCCCTGGTACTGATAGCCGACGGTGGCACCGGCATAGGCGCCCGCGCCGTTTCCGAACGTCCCCCCCACATTCGGGGCCACGTAGTTTTTGACCGTTGGCACCAACCCATTACCCGCGACGTCCGCCTCGGCCCGAGCAACACCGCGGCCGTCGTTGTAGATCAACATGTCAGACGCGACGCCTTGACCGCCCTGCTGGTACACGCCGCTCGTATTCGTAAAGGTGCCCGGCCCGGCGCCGGTCACGTCGGCGTTGTTGGCGCTGAGTTCCACGCCCTCGTACCCGAGGGCCGGTGCCGACCAAATCAACAGCGCCATCGCTGACAACGTTAAAACGGAACGAACTTGCATGGCGAATTCTCCCAAAAAGCCATTTTCTCGGGCAGGTGACTTGGCACGATGCCAAGCAGATACACCCAACCCAGGACGTGATTTATACCCACTCTAAGATTGAGTATGGCAGATCACGGGCCGATTTACAAGCCCCATGACCCAAGATTTCTCATTTTCCCCGTGTTCCGGGTTTTGAGCGTTAGATTGACAGGGTTTCACACAGCCGTAGGAATCGCAGAGGGTCACTCGAGTCGGTCGGTGATGCGTTGGCGTTGCGTGGCGGTCAACTGCGCCAGCGGATCGAGGTAGGCGTTATCCGACAGGGCAAGGGCCACGGAATAGACCTTACGCGCTTCTTCGTGTCGTCCCAACTCCCAGAGCACATCCGCCAGTGCCACGCGACTGGGCACACTGTGGGGTTGTCTGGCGATTATTTGCCCCCAGGCTGTCGCGGCTTGACCTAGCAACAAAGGCGATTGCGTGGCTTGGGCGGCGAACTCCAGAAGTTGAGCCTGCATCTGCCGAAGCTGCACGGTGTCGAGCCCACGCTCAAACGCTTGACCAAGGACCGCCAGGGCTTCATCGATGGTCTGCTTGAGTTGTGTCTGCGTGTGTTGATCGGGCGGGGCATCTTTGAGCCAATGTGCCCGCGCGGCGAGCAACTCGACCTGGGCCTGCACGGGCAGCGGATCGCTGGGCATGAGATCCTGCGCCTGGCGGAGATGACGCAGCGCGTTAGGCATGTCGCGGTTGACCACGGCTGCGACAGCGCGGCGCATGGCGTCCTGCTGATCGGTCAGTGGTGAGGCATATCCGACTGCGAGCACGACCGCGCCGATGAGCATGATGGCCGCGGGAACGCCCGACAGCCAAGTCGCGCGCTGACGAAGTTGGGGCTGTGGAGCGTGGAGTGCGTGGCCAGAGCCGGGTGCGTGATGGCGCGATCCACCCGCGATGCCCAGCATGAACCATGCGGGGACAGCCGCACTGGGATGGAAGAAGCTCATCTCGATCTGGTTATGGATCAGTAGCATGGCTGCAGCGGAAAACATCGCAGTGTGCACCCAGGCTTCGTCCACGATCCGTCGATGCGACAGACCCACGACGATGACGACAAACCCCACCACACCCACCAGCCAGAGGATGACAGTCTCGGGCAGAAACTCCGGCAGCTTGAGCCAGTATTGCGGAGCAAACACGAGTGCCGCCAGGAGAATCGCAGGCCAAATATGTTGGCGCAAGTCGCTGGACGCGTCATCGCTATCAACGCCGTCGTCCGCTGCGTCGGAGGTGTGTTCATCGGCGTCGGCATCGGGCAATGATTGCAGCCCGGCGCGCCAAAGATGCCGCAGCATCAACACCACCCACGCCAATCCGCCCAGGCCCAGCATCACAACGAAGTCGACGACCACGTTGTGCGTGCTGGTGACGTCTTCAGGATTGATGGGGTTTTTGTGCAGACTGTAAAGCGGCTTAAACGCTGCGGGCCCGATGCCCATCGCCTGAGTCGGCAACGGTTGATCAGCAACGATCGCGGCTGCCCCCTGCCAGTAGTGGAAGCGAAACAACAGGCTACGTTCCCCACTGGCATCGGCAGGCGGGCCCATCGCGCCACGCACCAGCACCACACCAATCGCCGCAGCTACCAGCAGCAACGCCACTACGCCGGGCAATCGCCGCCGCCAGCGACCGGCTGGCCCGCGTCGCAACCATGCGATGAGCAGGGGTAACACGCCCGCAAGCATCAGCGCCAGGATCGCGCCTTTGGAGCGCGTCGATAGCACGGTCATCATGCCCGCCAGTGCCAGGCCCGCAGCCGCCCATGCCCAGGGGTTTCGAACCCGTCGCCACAAACCCGCCGCGGCCGTAACGCCCGCGAGTAAGGTCATGGCGCCGACGATTGAGCCCATGACGTTGGAGAGGCCAAAGGCACCCGTCACTTCGGGTGTGAGCAATCGTCGCCGATAGATGAGGTGCTGCGTCGACTCCCAAGCCCAGCCTCGCTGAGCGATGGTCTCGGCCTCACGCTCGGTGAAAAACGCGACGGTCCTGGCATGTTCGACGCTGACGTAAAGGACCGCGGCGAGCGCCAGGGGGAGGATCATGGCCATCAGGCCAGCGACCATGAAGCGACGTGATGCGCGATGCTGCGCCAGATGGGCACCGGCCAGTGCCAGCGCGGTGGCGGCTATCCACGCCGAGGCCTGCCAGGCATCCGCGACGGACTGGACCGCGTGCCACCCAGCCGTGACACAGCCCGCCAGCCACAGGCCGACGATCAGCCAATTGATGCGCCCGCACGCCAAGCCATGGGCAACCATCGCCAACCCCGCCACCACCAGCGACGCCACATCCAGCCAGGCTGCGCCCGCGGGTCCCAGTGTCGTCGCGGGTAACTCGGCCTCGGCTTGGGACATCAGCGGACTGACATCCCAATAGATTCGCGGCGAGATGACGATGACCATGCGAACCAGCACCAACCCCAGCAGCAGTGCCGTCGCGGCTGTGAGCAGCGCCGCACGAAAGTCTCCGGTGTGAGCGGGCGTGTCGCGTCGCTGCTTCATGCTAGAAGTGTACCCGGTGGGCGTTGATTCACGCCGATGGCGTCGGTGCGTGCCCGAAGCGACTTCCCACCACAACATGCCAACGCGTGAGCCGGTCATCCACCCGTTCGCTGTCGCACCGCTTCAAATAGCAGCACCGCCGCAGCCGTCGAAGCGTTGAGCGAATCGACCACGCGACCTCGCATGGGAATCGCCACGGGTGTGCCGTGGTTTTGAGCCGCCTGTCGCCAGTGTTCATCGAGGCCGGTGTCCTCAGCACCGATGACCAGCGCCACCTCACCCGTCAGGTCGGCCTGCGTGTGAGGCGTCTGTGCCCCGACCACGGCTGCGGCGATCTTCGCGCCCCGCGCCACCAGCCAGGCCATGATCGCCTCGCTCGACTCAGCGACCATCGGCAACTCGAAGACCGCGCCCGTACTGGCGTGAATGACGTTGGGGTTAAACGGGTCCACCACCCCATCGGCCACCAACAACCCCGCAGCACCCGCAGCTTCCGCACTCCGCAACATCGCGCCGAGATTGCCCGGCTTAGTCGTGCCCACCGCCACGAGCCACAATCGCCCGCCACCCTCAGCCACCGCCCCACCGCTTGCTTGATTGGTCGCCGTGTCCAAAGCCTCCAACGTCCAAAGCCGTTGCTCAAACACCGCCAGCAGTGCCTCAGGGTTTTGTCGATAGGCCATCTTGCCCATGATGCCCGGCGTCACCACGAACCCCGGTTGAGCCGCACCGCGCAACGTCGCCAGCACAGGCTCATCCTGCGTCTGCGTCAGTTCATCGCAGGCGAACCATTCGACGAGCGTCAACTTCGCCGCCAGGGCACGCTGAATCTGTCGTCGCCCCTCCGCCACGAAAAGCCCGGTCTTGCGGCGTTCCCGCTGCTCCCCAAGCCGCACCACCGCCTTGACCCGCGGGTTGTCCGCACTGCTAAGTCGCATCGACGCACTCATGCCCGCCATAGTACCGCACCCGCCCTGCTTACTGCGGCGGGCTCGCTTGCGGGAATGGGCGATTTCGGATCGGTGATTGTGCTGCGAGTCCCAACCGGAGGTGGAAACAAAAAACCCCGCCAAAACGGGGTGGAGAACAAATGTCCGCGGGAGGATTCGAACCTCCGACCTTCTGCTTCGGAGGCAGACGCTCTATCCAGCTGAGCTACGCGGACGACGTGACGCAAGCAGCGCAAACGGCTCGCGCCATAAGTACGATCTTATCAGGGCCCGCCAGACCCGGCAACGCAAACATGCGTCGATCAGCGGCGCGGTGGCGCTACGGAGGTCCGACACACGGGCACCTAACGGGAACCGGCTGCAGCACCCATGCGTCTAACTTAACGAGCCATGTGCTTTCCATTCCACCCACCCACGGAAGGTCTCCCATGTACCTGCGTCTAATCCTCGCTGTTGTGATGGCCTGTGCCCTGACACTCGCTTTGTCCGCCTGCGCCCAGGAAGGTGGCGACGGGCACTCGTCAATGTCCACGTCGTCGAACGTCACGGCCAATGCGAGCGATGCCAATCGCGCCGCTGCATCCATCCGTGGGCCGATGCTGGTGGTGCAAGGCGGCGACAAGCCGGATGCTGGCGACAAGCCCGAAGCCGGCGGCAAGCCCGCGACGTTGCGGATCAGCAAGGTCAAAATCGACGTGACCATTGTGGCTGGCATCGCTCGCACCACCCAACTGCTGACCTTCGCCAACGACACCGACCGGGTGTTGCAGGGCGAGTTGCTCTTTCCTCTGCCCGTCGGGAGCACGTTGTCGGGCTATGGCTTGGATGTCGATGGCGTGATCGTCGATGCTGTGGCCGTGGAGAAGAACCGAGCCCGGGTCATCTTCGAAAACGAAGTGCGTAAGGGCGTCGATCCCGGCTTAGCGGAGTGGACGCAGGGCAACGTCTTTCGCACCCGCATCTACCCCATCCCCGCCAAGGGCACGCGAAGCGTCAAGGTCGTCTATCTCTCCGAGTTGCCCCTGGCACGCGTAGCACAACAGCAGCGCGGCGAGCATCGACTCTTCACCCTCCCGCTCAACTTCACCGACAAGCTCGATATTTTCGAGTTGCGAATCAACATGCCCACACAACCGATTCTGCGCATGCCCGGTGCAAACCCATGGCTCATCGAAGGTGACAGACTCCTGGGTGGCTTGGCACTGGCGAGCGATAAGGACAACCCCAAAGGAAGCATCGGCACGCTGGCGGGTGAGCAGACCAGCGTCGTGGGCCAGGTCGTTGTTGGCCTGCCCGCCACCGGGGCACAGAGCACACTCGTCGAAGGCTGGCCCGGTGCCCGTGAGGCGTTCTTCCTCATCGAGGACAAGCCCCAGTTGCCTGAGTTCGACTTCAAACACGTCCAACCCCAGCACATCGCCATATTCTGGGACGCCTCGCTTTCGCGCGAGGATGTTGACCACTCTGGCGAATTGGGACTGGTCGAGCGGCATCTCAAGGCCCTGGGCCAGATCGAAGTCGATGTCGTTGTCTTCCGCGACCGCATGGAGCCGCCGCACAGCTTCACGGTCAAGAATGGCGACGCCTCAGCCGTCGTCAAGTACCTCAAGGCGCTGACTTACGATGGTGCGACAAATCTGAGCGAGCTGATCATGCCCGGCTCGCACATGGGTTTTTACAGCGCCGATCTCCTGGCCAGAGCCCGCATGCGCATGCTGCCGCCCTACGATTACCACCTGCTCTTCACCGATGGTATGGCCACCTTGGGCCAGCCGCCGTTGCCGCCCCCGCCCTCGGGCCTGCGCCCGTCGGGACCGCCCAACCTGACACGCGATGCGGTTTCCAGCGGCGTCCCGGCCTACGTCTTCTCCAGTGGCACCATCGCCAACCACGGCCTACTGCGCCACCTGGCCACGACCACCAGCGGACGCTACATCGACCTGTCGAGCGCCAACCTCCAGACGGCCGTTGACGCCATCAACGCCCCGGCCTGGCGCCTCGAGCACGTCGAGTACGACGCCGCCGAAGTCGCTGACGTCACACCCGCCACGGGGTACCTCGAGGCCGGTCGCATGACCGTCGCCGGACGCCTGTTGGCCGACAGCGCCACGGTCACGCTCGTCTACGAGCACACCACTGGGCAGATCCTTCGCAGCGAGCACGCGCTCCAGCGCACCGCCACGCTTGCGGCCGCACGTGACACCGCCGACCGGGGCTCTGCCTCCCCCGATGAGCCGCTGGTCCCCATCCTTTGGGCTCAGCGCCGCATCGCCCAACTGGCGATCTTTCCCGACCAGTCGGAGAACGCCGACGCCCTGCTGGACCTGGGCCGACGCTTCGGCCTGGTGACGCCCAATACCTCCCTGCTGGTGCTCGAAACGCTGGAGCAGCATCTTCAATACGGCATCGCCCCGGCCAAATCGCGCCCGGAAATGTTGGCGGCCTTCGAGAAGCAAATCGAAGAACGGACGGTCGCCAAGCAGCGCAGCGCCGCGGAAAAACTCGATAGTGTGGTAACCGCGTGGAAGGAGAAGGTCGCCTGGTGGGAGAAGCGTTTTGAGTATCCCAAGGACTTAAAGATCAAGGCCGACAAGCAGGACGGCCAACTCGGCACAGAGGCTGCGACCGGTCGAGTGAGCGGCCCGCTGGATGCCGCGCCCTCATCGCTCCCGGCACCTGTCACAACTCCCGCGCCTCTCGCCGTCGAAGCGGATGCGTCGAGGTCCTCCAATGGGACAGCTCTGCAAGCCCAAGTGGCGGCGCAGGCAGTAACAGGCGACGCGGGGGCCCATCGGATATTGGATGAACGTGGCGGTCGGGGTGGAGGTGCAGGTGGAGCGTTGTTCGGCGACGACGCTTTAGTCGAGACTGCTGAGCAAGCGCCCTTCGCTGGCCAAGAATCCGAAAGTACCGTTACCCACCCCGCCACCATCCAATTGGCAAAGGTGACTGAAGGGCAGGAACCGCCCTACCTCGCACCGATCCGCAAGGCCATGATGGAGGTCGGCGTTCGCCCCGGCGAGCAGCCGGGCATCGCTTACGCCATTTACCTCGAGCAACGAAAAGAGCATGGCCGCAAGCCCGCGTTCTATCTCGATGTCGCCCACCTGCTCTTCGAAATGGATGCCCCCGACAAGTTGGGCCCAATGGGGCCGGAACGACCCGCCCGCATCCTCGCCCTGCGCGTCCTCTCCAACATCGCCGAACTCGACCTGGACAACCCCGCCCTGCTCCGCGTGCTCGGTCGGCAATACCAGCAACGCGACGAACTGGACCTCGCCATCGTCGTCTTTGAGCAAGTGCTCCGTCTGCGCCCCGAGGAGCCCCAGAGCTATCGCGACCTGGCGCTGGCGCACGCCGCCCTCGCCCAACGCCTGACCGTCATCGGAGCATCAGGCCCGAGCCTCAACCAAACGGCACTGCACCACTACACACAGGCCCTGCGCCTGCTCGACGAAGTCGTCCGCCGACCGTGGCATGGCCGCTTTGCCAACATCGAACTCATCGCCCTGTCCGAGGCCAACGACATCCTGGCGCTGCTCAAGCATCAGCCGACCCTCGACCCGATAACCGTCCCCATTGACCCCCGCCTGCAAACAAACCTCGACAGCGACCTGCGGATCGTTTTGGAATGGGATGCCGACGCCACTGACATGGACTTGTGGGTGACCGAGCCCTCGGGCGAGCGTTGCCTGTACAGCCACAACCGCACGACAATTGGCGGGTGGATGTCCAACGACATGACCCAAGGCTACGGCCCCGAGGAGTACTTCGTCCGCCGCGCCATGCCGGGCCAATACAAAATCCAGGCCAACTACTACGGCTCAAGTCAGCAGACCCTGAGCGGGGCCGTGACCTTGCAAGCCACGCTGATCACCAACTTCGGCCGACCCGATGAAAAGCGCCAACAACGCACCTTCCGCCTGGGCGGCAAGCAGGAGGTCGTCGAGGTGGGATCAGTGACAATGGGCGACGGAAAGAACTAACCCCATACGCAAAATCCCGCCCCCCCAAGCCGGACCCTTCAGGGCCGGATCGTCCACGTGGACTTCAAAGGTCATTGCATGGGCACTGGAATCATTGATCGCCGGGCCGTGGTCGATCGGCATCGCGTTGTGACGCATGAGGCAACGCCCGGCAGTCCCGCGCAGGTCGGCAACGGACGCTTCGCCTTCGGCATGGACTTCACCGGCCTCCAAACCGTCGAGGCGCACAACACCCTTTCAGACTGGGGCTGGCACGAGATGCCCCTGCCAGATCACCTGAATATCGAGGATTACCGCGGCCGCGAATTCGTGATGCGAGGCCACCCCGTGCGGCTGGCGGATGTCGATCCCGACCAGCCGGAGCTCTCGACTTGGCTCAGTGGCAATCCCCATCGCTTGAACCTCGGACGCCTGGGGGTGGAGTGTCTTGACCCGTCGGGCCAGAGGCTGCCCGATGAGGCGCTGGTTCCCGTGCGCCAGGAGCTCGATCTCTGGACAGGTATTGCGACCAGCGTGTTCCGCGCACTGGATAACGAGGTGCGGGTCACAACGGTTTGCGATCCTGCCGCCGACGCCGTGGCCTTCCAGATCGAGTCCGACTTGATGGCGCAGGGACGGCTGCGCCTCTTCCTCGACTTTCCGTATGGCGATGATCCCGACGGCTTTGAGCCGCACGTGGGCAACTACACCCGACCAGACCGCCACCAGACAACGCTGGTCGATCAACAGCCCGACGCCTGCCGCTTCCAACGACAGGTCGATGCCATGCGGTACGGCGTCTTATGCCGATGGGAGGGCGACGTCGCGCTCCACCCTCCAAGCGATGATTCCCCGGCCGAGCTGCAAATCATCCAAGCCTCTTTCGGTGGGCAAACGACGCGACTTGACGCAACGCAAGCCGTCGCGGCGCTGGTCCACGACAACCGCCTTCGCCTGATTGCCTCGTACCGCCTCGTAGGCCAGTGGGTCCACGATGGGCCATGCAACTTGCAGGTGATCTATGCGCTTAACGGCCAACGTCACGTCGCGACTGTGCCCGATCGCCAGGCGCTTGTCATCCAGCCCTCGCGACGTCACCGCTGGTACCTCCAGCCCATGCGAGGTAAGCAAGCTCGTTTCACGGTGGCGTTCGTTCCCGGCGACACGGCCGTGAATCCTCAGCCGTTTGAGCATGTTGTTGCGGCCTCCACGACTCACTGGTCTAAGTTCTGGAACAGCGGGGGTGCCATCGACCTCTCCGGCAGCACCGACCCGCGGTGGCGCGAGCTTGAGCGGCGGATTGTTCTCTCACGCTACCTCATGGCCGTCAACGAGGCGGGCAACACGCCGCCCCAGGAGAGCGGACTGGTCAACAATTCCTGGCACGGCCGCTTCCACATCGAGATGCACTGGTGGCACGTGGCCCACTACTTTCCGTGGAGCAAGCCCGACCTCGCCGCCCCAGCGTTGCAGTGGTATGGAAAGGTCCTGCCTGTCGCCCGCCAGCGAGCCCAACAGGAAGGCTGTGCGGGAGCACGCTGGCCCAAATCGCCCAGCCCCGAAGGACGCGAGTGGCCACACCCCATCCACGCCCAACTCATCTGGCAGCAACCCCACCCGATCTTCTTCGCCCAGCAGGCCTACCGAGCCGACCCCACCGACCACACACTCAAGCAGTGGGAATCGATCATCCACGACACCGCCGAGTTCATGGCAACCTACCCCGCCCACAACCCGCAGACCGGCTTTCTGGATCTAGGGCCCAATCTCGTGGTCGTGTCGGAAAACACCGATCCCGCATTAACGCGCAATCCCACCTTCGAGTTGAGCTATTGGCGGACGGGACTGCGGCTGGCGATCCAATGGTTCCATCGCTGCGGCCGCAAGCCGCCAGAACGCTGGCAGCAAGTGCTCGACCGACTCGCGCCGTTGCCGGTCGAAGACGGCGTGTACGTGCTCTACCAGGGCGTGCCCGACATGTGGACCAAGTTCAACTGGGAGCACCCGGCCATCCTCGGCGCGCTGGGTATGCTGCCCGGCGACGGCGTCGATATCGACACCATGCAACGCACCCTGGACAAACTCCTGGCGACCTGGCAGATGGACCGCGTATGGGGCTGGGACTTCCCCGTGATGGCCATGTGTGCCGCGAGACTCGGGCGGCCCGACGTCGCCTTGGACCTCCTGCTCACCGATACCCAGAAATTCAGCTTCGACGTCCATGGCCTCGCAAGAGGCGGGCCGTTCCCCTACTTCCCATCCAACGGCGGACTGCTCTACGCCATCGCCATGATGGCCGCCGGCTGGGACGGAGCCCCGCCCGGCGAATCGCCCGGGTTCCCTCCCGGCTGGCAGGTCCGCCACGAGCAACTCAACCCCGTTATATAAGCCGATGCACCTGCGCCGCGGGTGACAGCGCGGCGTGCGACGGAGGTAGGTCGCTGCCATCGTCAGTGCGCAAAAAATGAGGCAAAGACGTAAGTGTCAAAAACACAGTGTTTTTGAGGTGGTTATCTTTCGACCGATGTGGGTGAGGTGGGCGGGGGCACCGGGACTATGGGGCCGGCTTCGGTTGGCTTCTTCACTTGTGAGTAATGATCATGCAACTGCTTGAGTTGCTCGTCGGTGAAGCCCATGATCCAAATACGTTCGAAACGCCCCATGGCCCGGTTGGGCTCGCGGCTTGAGATCGGTTCGTGATAATTGAAGGTGGTAGCCGCTTGGCTACACCGCACGCCCGGAGTTGGGATGAAAAAGTCAAACCGATCGCTCTTCAAGCCATTTAGGATTCCCTCATTGGCATAGTAAAGTGAGCGGGCCGCGATGTCACAGACCCGCTGATAAACGATGGCTTGCAGATAAGGGCCCTTAGCTTCGGGATCCCGGACGTGATCGTCGATGGCAATGGGAACAGGTGTCTTGTCGGAGAGAGCTTCGAGCAGCATGGGATTGCAGTCCGTCCGCGCTGCAACGCCGATCTTCACCAAGGCCCAGGCTTTGCGGCTGGGATCGTCATTCTGCTTCAGGGCACGGTCCAATTCCTCCTCAATCTGAGGATCATGGAGCTTGGCAAGTAGAGATTCCAGCGCGCTGCGCTGATTGCCACGGTTCTCCACGATGCCCAGATCTCGAGCGCCAACGCTACTGATGGGGTCATAGTCCATGGGCTGCCCAGCATAACGCTTGTCATAGACGGCCCGTACCGCCGGAGCATCCTCATTGGTCAGGATGGGAAGCGCCATATATGTCTCGGGGAAACGCCCCTGAGTGTCGCGGAGCATCTGAACGATTGCGGTACGCACGACCTTGCGATCGGCATCGATATCCGTATTTTCGCTCGTTCTGCAGAGCACCGTCAGATGCTCTAACCCGGCCAAACGGATGTCCACATCATTGGCCTTCAGGCAACGCAGGGCCCACAGACGAAACTGCGCATATGCCACCTCATCCTTCTTATATTCATCGGAATCATACATGTAGTGGGCGATCAGTGCGATATTGTCTCTGCGCACCATTTCCTTGTACCGCACCTCGTCCCTGATGGCCCTCACTGCCCTACGATAAGACCAAGGTTGATTCTCCTCAAACGGACTCAAATAATAAGAATCCGGCGACAGTAGATCGCCACCTTCATCCAAGCGGGCTACCACCGCATCGAGATTCTTGATGGTAGCCTCGATTATCGCGGCTCGCGTTTCCTGATCAATCACAGGCGCATCCTGCTTCGCGATGGCCAAGTCAACGATCAACACAGAGGTAAGCAAGCAAATGAGACTCAGGCCCTTCATCTGATTCTCCTTACATCATGGGATGATGATATCCACCTATAGGTGGCTGGAGCCGTTATTCTGGGCTTTTGTTTGGAACAGGACTCACCTCGGCGGCTGTATGTAGCGGCATTTTCGACTCGTTCGTTTGTGCATGGTCTTTCAGCAATGCGACCAGGTCGTCATGAATCGGCCGCGCACCCATGGCTTCCTGGATCACGGTTCGGCCTTCCGAGGTTTGGGCCAAGGGATCAGCACCGTGTTCCAGCAGAATCTTGGCGGTATCGAGACGACCGAAAGCCGCCGCGTAATGCAGGGGTGTGGCCCCGCCACGCGAGCGAACGTTCACGTGGGCACCCACCTTAAGCAGCGCCTTCACTGCAGACGGCGAACCATACAGGGCCGCCATATGAAGTGCCGTATCCCCGACAGGCTCGACCTGAGCATCGATATCCACGCCGGTCTCAACCAGAGCTTTCACCTTTGCAGCAAGTTTTTCGGCAGGCATATTTGTGTCCTGCACGAGGTTGTAAAGCAGCTTTGTCGGTGGCTCGGGTTCTTGTCTGACATCTGGTTCGGGCAGCAGGTCGGCAACTCCGGGGAAGCGGGATGATTTATCCGGCTGCATAGCCCACGCGAGTGATAAACTCCCGTCTGCTCGACTCAGCACTCTTGCGATCACCCAGCGGCCGTCACGGGTTTGAAAGGCCAAATCTTGGCCGGGCTTTGTCTGGTAAAGGAAGATTGCTCTTGGTTTCAAATCACTTGTCTTCTCACTGTCTCTGGTGTCGAAAAGATACCGATCGTCCAGTGCTTCCAACGTAGCTGAATCAAGGTTTACAAGAGGTGTAATCCGTCCTGACGCTGCCACCAAACGCTCGCCATATTGGTCGTAGAACAAGTCCGCTGAGGCCGCCATCGCTGCGTTATACGCTTTGATAGCTTGATAGTCCGGGCTATCGGGATCGTGCATCGCCCGCTTCATTACTGATGGATCGGGCCTGTTGAGGGGCGGCGGTTTTGTCCCGCCGACTGTGAGGTCAAGAACGTTGGCGCGTTCTGTTCCTTGACTGTGAAGCACTGCGGTCCCGGACATCAGAACCGCGGCAGGCACCGCACCAGCCGTTGCAGACATTGCCTTTCCCTGTTCAAACAGTGCGCGTACGGCTGCCAAAGGGAATCGGGCTGTTCCATCAGGTTGATAGACCCATGCCACCCAAGCCTGTTCCTGGCCGGTGGAGAGTGACCCGATCGCGGCCAGGTACACCATCGCGTAATGGCCTTGGACTGTTTGAATCAGGTAGACATGACTGGGCTTAACCGTCTCACCTTCGAAGTAAGGTGTGTCCACCAATTGAGACGACAAGTCTTGGTCGGCAAGCTGATCCAGGTCGCCACCGAGCACTGCGGCGCGACCGGAGCCGACAATGATCTGTGGCGCGCCTCTTTGTCGCCAGGCAAAATCGCCGATCTGTTTGAGCAATGGCTGCGGATCGTCGCGGTTTTGCTCGTTTTGCTCCGCCCCTTTTTCGAGCCTTGCAGTACGACCATCACCAAACGTTAGAGCGTAACGGGGGGAGCTGGGCCACTGCCCCAGCCAGATCTTTCGTACCGGCAGCGTTGGTTCTGCCCCCGACACATGCCGCTGATTCGTGCCGGTTATTGTTGCATGTGAGTCGGAGGCGGTGGTCTGGCTTCCATCGTCGCGTGCCTCTGCACCCAAGCCGTAGACCATCACAAGGATGATCGCTGCGGTCGCGACGAGGCCCAGAACGATCCCCGTGATGAGTTTTGCTCGACGCATGCCAATGACCTCCCCGGAGTGGCCTATATCTATTATGCGCTGGACTCGAATTGAGTTCGTCAGATTCACTTAGATGATATGCGATCTGGCCACGCTGGCGGGTGGTCAACGCGCCGGTTGTGTACGTCAGCCGTCGGACGCATCGACCGTGACACGAGGGCGCGGGACCAATCACGCGCGCTCAAGCCGGCGATTTTTGGTGCAATCATCATCTATGCGCGCGAAAATTGACGAAATTTCACAAGTGCCAAAAACACGGGGTTTTTGAGGGGTTCGGTTTTTCGATTAGTGTCCATATAGGTGCGGATACAGGGGGATGCGGGGGGGTACATAGGGGGTAGGTGGGGGGTTGGGTCGATCACCGGGGGGGTTGAAGCCGTCATTTTCGGGCTTTTTATTAGAACGGGACTCACCTTTGCGGCTGGTTGGAGGCGGGGAACGCCTCGGCCAATGGGCGAGTTATGCAGCGCATTGCGCATGGCTAATTCTTCGCTACGGTTTGATCTTGGGCCTTGTGTTGTGCTAAACTAAAGGACTTGGAACATTCAGCGTTACATGCCCCGGCGACGGCTGCGCAGGCGGCTTACCGGGTGGAAATCAAGCACTATACAAGCGATAGCATGGTTAATATCTACGTCGGCAATCTTCCCTTTTCCGCGACCGAGCAGGATCTTCACGCGTTGTTCGCGCCCTACGGCGAAATCGTCAAGACCGCCCTGATTCTCGACCGTGAGACCGGCCGATCACGCGGCTTCGGTTTCGTCGAAATGCCCGTTCGCGAAGAAGCTCTCAAGGCCATCGAAGCCCTCAACGGCTCGGAATTTGAGGGTCGTAACCTCACGATCAACGAAGCCCGGCCGCGCGGCTCGGGTGGTGGTGGCGGCGGGTCGATGAGCCAGGGCGATCGCCCTCGCTACAACGAACGCCCACGCTTCACCAGCGGTGGTCCGGTGAGCGGGTCACGCGGTTACGGCAACAGTCGCATCAAGCCCCAGAGCGACGGTGCAGGCGAGTCGGCCCCAGGTGGCTACCGCAACACCCGCGCCACGCCAGCGGCTGAGGACGCCGATGCCCCCCGTGGCTACGGCAACGCGCAGATCGATGAGGATTGATCCACGCGCTTGGCTGTCGAGCCAGCCCCACGCAAATCCACGCCATTTAGCCAGACTCCGGCCAGAATCATGGTCGGTGCCGGGGTAATTGCGCATCAGGTATTTCCTGATCCGCTCAAGGCGGAAATCCGGTGACTCCGGCGCACCCAATCCCCCTATTGTGCCCAGACTCACTTCGGAGATAATACTCCCATCAGCCATTGCCACTGCGCCACGCTGGTCAGCCACACGCGACATGGGGCCTTCAATGGTCGGGGCTTATTGAAATCACGGAGCTGTTGACTCCTCTTTAACGCTTGCATAAGGAGCAGATCATGACCACTCTGTCCTTCGCGTTAACACGCCGCCCTACCCGTGAGCAGATCGCTGAGCGAGCGCATCAAATCTGGCTTTTTGAGGGGTGCCCGCGCGGGCGGGAGGTGCAACATTGGGTCATGGCTGAGGCGCTGCTGCAGGCGGAAATCGATAGCGAGTTGCGGCGGCGGCATGCCCATCAGCTACGACGTCGAGCCACCGAAACCACCCCTGCGGAGAGGCCAGAGTATCTGCCCGACCGAGTGCCCGTGCGGACTCGTCGGCACTCGGGGATGGGAGCTGCAGCGGTAATGACGATGACGGCCATGGCGTGAGGTTGACCCTGGCGCGAGGGCGCTCCGACGTGGGTCCGCTTTGGCATAGCGCCATCCGGTGATAACGCGGGCGACGCTGACCATCAATCGTGGAGCGACCATGCACCGGTGCTGGTGCTGAACGTGGCCTGCCCGCTTAGAAGCGTGCTGGTGGTGCCGGGCAGGCCGTTGAGGGTCACGTGGCCCTGAGCGTCCAGGACGTGGTGACCCAGTGGCTCATCGGTGACGATCAGGCGGTCGCACTCGAGGCGGATGCCGGCGAGGCTGGCGTGAACGCGGCCGGTGTAAAGCGTGCGGGTGGAATCAAGGCGGCGGCTGGTGTCGGCGTGGACGGTCAGGGTGATCAATTGGGGCGGTTGGGGATTATCTGGGGTGGCCTGCGATGTGGCGGTGCCTGACAGAAAGAGGTTGCCCGGGACGAGGAGGCGATCTTCGACAGCGGGACGTCCCTGCGCCAGATCGCGGGGGACTTGTGTCTCCCACCATATCGCGGGGCTGAAAACCGCCAGTCCGATGACGGCAAACACCGCCATACATGCGGCCGCCAGCGTTGCGGGCATCAGGCGATAGAGCGATCCAGCGTTGCCTCGCGGGGTGCCGAACCCTGCCCACCACGAATCGGGGCGCTGATCGGCTGCGGCGAGTTGTTGCTGCAGGCCGGTGTGCAGGCGGTCCAGCGAGGCCGGGCTCAACCCCGGCCTATGGGCGTCGAGTTTACGGGCGAACTCCGCGAGTTGGCTGGCTTCGGCGTCACCAGGCCAATCATCGGTAAGGTCCTGAAGGTGTGAGGGTCGTGGGGTGTTCATGGCTATGCTCCCGGAGGGTTCGTGCCGGAGTCGGCTTCGTGATTCATCAGGCTCCGGAGGTGCTTTAAACTGCGATGCAGGATGACGCCCACATTGGAAACCGACAGGCCGGTGGCGACGGCGATCTCGGTATTTTTCATCTCCGCGAAAAACTTCATGCCCAGGATTCGCCGTTGATCCTCGGGCAGGTGTTCCAGGGCGTCCTTCAGCGCCTCGCGCCATTCCATATCATCGGCCTGGCTGGTCGGTCCGGGCGCTGGATCGACCAGGGTTGACGTCACTTCACTGCCCAACTGGCCGAATCGGACACCACGAGCCCGCAGGGGGTGCAGCTCCCGGAAATGCTGCGCCAATTCATTGCGGACGATGCTCCACATCCAAGCCACGGGCGATGATCGGCATTGATCGAAACGTTCGACGATCTTGCCGAAAACACGGGCGGTGATGGCCTCGGCCAGTTCAGGGTCCGCCACCCGCGCCAGGACGTAGCCACCCACGCCCGCGGCATGGCGGTCAAAGAGCCGCTCGATTTCCTGACGTTGGCTCTGCGTCATGATCGCCTGTCATGATATGGACGCGCCAGCGGGGCTGGCATTACATGACGCGAATTTGCCATGTTTGCCCGAGTAGCCCACCGTTTCGCACGGTCGGGGCTCGTCAAGCAGCCGCTACTTCCCGCTCAGGACACGCATGGCTTCGCTGATACTGGTGGTGCCATCGACCACCCGCGCCAGAGCCGCCTCCTGCAGCCAGAGCATCTTGGTCTTGCGCAGGTGGGTCCGGAGTTGGTCCATCTGGTTGTCGGCGATAAGCACGCGGGCCTGATCGTCGAGGGTCATGATTTCAAAGACGCCGACGCGACCCCGATAGGCCAACCCCATGCAATCGGGGCAGACCTGGGGCTTGTTTTTGACCATGACTTGGCCGGATTGCTTATAGAGCGTCGAAGCCTTGTCAGCGGGAAGATTGAGCTTGCGCAACGCATCAGGGTCGGGGTGGTACGGGGTGCGGCAAGTGGGACAGAGCTTGCGCAACAAACGCTGGGCGGTGATGGCGATCAAAGCATTGGCAGCCAGACGTGGATCTTCGAGCGTCTTGATCCACAGCTTCAAGGCTGTGAAGGTGTCGTCAGCGCGAAGGCCCACATAAAACCGCATTTCACCGGCGGAGGCGGCGATCACCTTAGCCATCTGCGCGTCCATGAGACGGCTGACCATGACCATGTTGGGGTCCTGCCGCAGCATCGCAGTGAGTTTGTCGGAGATCACCTTGGGATCCGCAGCCTGATCGATCACATGATGATTGACGCCTTCGATTTCGTAGGCGACTTCCTCTTCGTAGGTCAGCACGCTCTGGGTATAGGGATCGTGCTCCTGCAAAAGGCTGTAGAGCGAGGTCGTCAAGCCCTGGTGCGATGGCGCTGTAACCAGCACCACCCGCTTTCGCTGCGCCAGGACCGGGAGCATCTGCTGCTTCTGGATCGGCAGCAGGCCGAGTTTGTCGATGCCCACCGACGAGCGGAGGCTGGCGTCGATGCGAAGCACCGCCACCACCTCGCGGGTCGAGCCTTGCGTGCTGATGGCCAAGTTGTGTTTGCCCAGGTCGCCCGCATCGAAGTTGATAGCACCCGACTGCCGCTTGCGCCGCTCCTCGACGTCCATGTCGGCCTTGTCTTTGAGGTAGTTAAGCACCGTCATGCCTATAGCGCCGTCGGTGGCGGGTTGCTCGTGCTTGAAGCCGTCGATGTGCACGACGTACTTGGAGCCCTCGCCGGTGACCACGATATCGATGCGGTCACCCTTGCGAGGCAGGGTGAAGTCCATCAATTCCTCGAACTTGGCGTGGGCAGCCACATTAGGGTCCTGCCCAACCGGCACTTCCATGGGGTGACCATCGTTGGCAAGCAGATGCACGGAGGCAGCTTTTCGCTGATGCTGCGCCTGCACTGCCTCGATCTTCTGGGTGAAGCTGTCGAGGGAAAAGGTCCATTTAGCCTGTTCGCTGACCTGCGTGTTGCGGTAGAAGGCGTAGCCGATGATTGCGCCGCCGGCGATGAGAAGCGCCAGCACAAAGCCCAACCAGAAGAAGGGGATGACGATCCAGAGAAAGAAGGCGAGGGTCCCGGCCCCGATCTGCAGGCCGTTCCACATCTGGCGCGGGAGGAAGAGCGCCAGGGCGTCCTTGTCGAGTTTGGCGACGATCCACGCCCACCCCGCCAAAACCAGCAACATGAGAATCGGCTTGTAGATACTCACCAGAACGACGGCGAGAATAGCTGGAAGCATGGGCATACCCACTCAAGGAGGATCATTATCTTACCCCGTGCAGCCGCAGGGGTGACGGGGTGGCGTGGATTGTAGCAATGCCGCCCGAGGCCCGCGCCGTCTGCGATGGGCTGGGATGACTCTCATCAAAACGCCCGATGGGCCATTGGCGTTTGAGGGCCCGGGGCGTTATAATCCTCGATTCGCCAAAAACCGCCTTGACGCTGCGGCGTCGATGCAACCTGGAGTTGATGCACCATGATTGAAGCCCTCAAGGGTGAAGAGATTGTCGAGAAGGCCGGCGGCCGATTCAAGCTCTGCGCACTGATCCAGCAACGGGTCCGCGAGTTGATGGAAGGCGCACGCCCCCTGGTGGAACGCAAGGGTCGCAGCGATATCGAAATCGCCATTGAGGAAATCGCCCAGGACAAGATCACCATCGAATTCATTGATGAGGATGAGGCCGCCAAGGAGCAGGACCTCGCCGTTGAATGAGTGATCCTTCCCCCGAGCCGAGCCTAGCCTTGCCATGGCCACCAAATCTCGCGCCATTGATAAGTCGATGACGGGCAGCAAGGTGCTTCTGGGGGTCACCGGCGGGATCGCCGCCTACAAGGCCGCCACGCTCGTGAGTCGCCTCACCCAGGCAGGTGCCCAGGTGCGCGTCATCATGACGCCTGCCGCCACCCGCTTCATCACGCCGTTGACCCTTCAGTCGCTTTCGGGCAACAAGGTGCTTACGTCGCAGTGGGAGTCGGATGACTCGCCGCAGTCGCAGCACATTGACCTGGCGCGATGGTGCGATCTGATGATCGTCGCGCCGGCCACGGCGGACATCATCGCCAAACTCGCGGCGGGCATCGCCGATGACGTGGTCTGTCTCACCGCAGCCGCCCTGCCGCGTACACCCGCTCCCACGCCGATGCTGCTGGCACCGTCGATGAATGCCGACATGTGGGCCAACCCGCTCGTGCAACGCAATCTCAATCTGTTGCGCGACGTGATGGGTTGGCAGACTGTCGGTCCTAACGATGGGTGGCAAGCCTGTCGGACCAGCGGGGGCGGGCGGATGTCGGAACCCGATGCCTTGCTTCAAGCCATCAGCGACGCGCTGCGCTGAGGATCGCCGACAATCGCCGCCGGTCGCCGACGATTGCCCACAATTTTGAGAATATCCCCGCTTGCCGCATCCGTTAAAATGCGAGTCTGGACGCGCGCCGTTTCACGGGCGTGTTTAATCACACTGCGCTAGATAAAGAAATTCGCCCATGACTACCGTTACCGATCCTGCTCCCGTCGCCGATCCTTTGAGCGTCATTCGCCTCGAAATTCATCCGCTGCCTGATGAACCCGACCCGTTGGCCCACGCCACGCTGGCGCAGGCGCGTTTGCACTGGCCGCAGATCAGCAACGTTCGCACCGCGCGTATTTTTCTCATCGAAGCGCCGCTGGATTCCGACGCGGTGAGCCGTATTGGTCAGGAACTCCTGGCGGACCCCGTCACCCAACGCGCCGTTGAAGGCGCTTCACCACTGGACGCTGGTGCCGCGGCGGTGGAGGTCCACTATCAGCCGGGGGTCATGGACCCGGTGGCGCAGTCCACGCGCGATGCGATCGTGGAGATGTTCCCCCATCTCACACCCGAGCAGATCGAGGTGCGCACGGGCTGGCGATTCGTTTTCACTTCGGATGCCTCCGCCCAGTCCGCCGGGGAAGGCGTTGCGTTGTCAGCCGAGAAGTTGCGCGAGTTCGCCGCCCGCCAACTCGCCAACCCCGTCATCCAGGACATCCACCTCGAAGCCTATCACCCGCAGCGATTCGCGCATGGCTCGCCCTACGAGCCCCGGATCGTTCACGTCCCCATTCGCGATCTCGATGATGCAGCCTTGACGAAAATGTCGCGTGAGGCACATCTCTTTTTGTCGCTCGATGAAATGCGGGCGGTGCGTGACTACTTCCGCGCCGCAGGCCGTGAACCGACGGACATCGAACTCGAGACGTTGGCGCAGACCTGGAGCGAGCATTGCGTTCACAAGACGCTCAAGTCGCGCATCACCTACCGCCATGAAGCCGCTAGCGCTCCGCTGCCCTATACAGCCCGCGGCGCCATCAACGCGCGGCCGGGGCACAGTGTCAATGACGACGGCAGCATTACCATCGACAACCTGCTTAAGAGCACCGTTGCTGCGGCGACTTTCGAACTGATGAAGCGGCCGGGGATCGGCGAGTGGTGCATCAGCGTGTTTAAGGACAACGCGGGCATCGTCGCTTTCGACGACCAGGACGCGATATGCATCAAGGTCGAAACGCACAATCACCCCAGCGCCATTGAGCCCTACGGCGGCGCGGCCACGGGCATCGGCGGATGTATTCGTGACGTCATGGGCACCGGCCTGGCGGCGCGCCCCATCGCCAACACCGACTCCTTCTGCGTGGCACCGCCCGACTTCCCCATGGCTGATCTGCCCCGCGGCGTCATCCACCCGAGGCGTACGCTTCAGCAGGTCGTGGCTGGCGTGCGCGACTACGGCAACCGCATGGGCATCCCCACAGTCAACGGTGCTGTGTGGTTCCATCCCGACTATCTGGCCAACCCGCTGGTCTTCGCCGGTTGCGTGGGCATGATGCCGCGCGATAAATGTTTCGGTGCCGCGGAGCCGGGTGATCACATCATCGTTCTGGGTGGCCGAACCGGTCGTGATGGCATTCACGGCGCTACATTTTCCAGCGCCGAGCTGACTGACACGCACGCAGATGAATTCGCCCATGCCGTGCAGATCGGTAACGCGATTACGCAGAAAAAGACGCTCGATGTGATTCTCCAGGCGCGCGATCCGATCGATGCCGATGGCACACCGTTGCCGCCGCTCTTCACCGCGATCACCGATTGCGGTGCTGGTGGGTTCTCGAGTGCGGTGGGCGAGATGGGCGCGGAGCTTGGTGCGACCGTGCAACTCGATGGTGCACCGCTGAAATATCAGGGGCTTTCATACACAGAGATTTGGATCAGCGAAGCGCAGGAGCGCATGGTGCTGGCTGTGCCTGCGAAGAACCTCGCGAAGATCAAGGCGCTGGCTGATGCTGAGGATGTCGAGATGTGCGATCTGGGCACGTTCGGCGTCAATGGTGCCAACGGCGAGCCGGAACTGGTGCTCAACTACCGTGGCCAGGAAGTCGGTCGCCTGTCGATGAACCTGCTCCACGAGGGCATCCCCACGCCGATGAGGCAGGCAACGTGGGCGGGGTCATCCACAGCGGCGGCGAGTCAATCCCCCAACGCCACGTCTGCGTCGGCTTCTGCGCCTGCATCAAACACGACCAATTCTGACGACATCGCACAGACGCTCATCGATCTGCTGGCGCATCCCAACATTGCCAGCAAGCACTGGATCATCCGTCAATACGATCACGAGGTCCAGGGCTCCAGCGTGGTCAAGCCGCTGGTGGGTCCGCATCAGGATGGCCCGTCCGATGCCGCGGTCATCAGGCCCAAACTAAGCTCGAATCGCGCCATCGCACTGGCCAACGGGCTGGCACCGGGACTGGGCGAAAAGACGCCCGGCGGCGATTCCTACTGGGCGACGCTTGCCGCGATCGACGAAGCGGTCCGCAACGTCGTGTGTGTCGGCGCTGATCCGCAGCACATCGCCATCCTCGACAACTTCTGCTGGCCTCGCTGCGATGATCCGCGACAACTCGGTTCGTTGGTGCGTGCAGCCGAGGCGTGCTACGACGGAGCGATGGCGTTCGGTACGCCGTTCGTTTCGGGCAAGGATTCGCTCTCCAACCAGTTCACCACTGAGGACGGCAAACTCATCACAATCCCGCCGACGCTGCTGATCACTGCCATGGGCATCGTGCCCGACGCGATGCTGGCGCGAACTATGGACGCCAAGGCTGCGGGCAATGCGATGCTGATCGTGGGCATGACCGATAGTGCCATTGGCGGTTCGCATTATCAGATGGTTCGCAGTGATGACTCGCGTGACCGTCGCATCGCGCACACCGATTTGGTTGCAGGGCCGACCAACGCCCGCGCGGTTGCGTCGCTCATCGCCAAGGGGCTGGTCGCTTCGGCGCACGATTGTTCGGATGGCGGGATGTTGGCAGCCGCGGCGGAAATGGCGTTGGCTGGTCGCATCGGCCTGGAACTCGATCTCGATGCGCTGCCCACCACCCGGCAACTCGATGATGTCACCGCCTGCTTCGCCGAGACGCCCAGCCGCTACCTGCTGGAAGTCACACCCGCCAATCTCGACGCCGTGGTGCGTAGCCTGCGCCAGGCAAGCGTGCCCTTCGGTCAAGTGGGCATATTTGCGAGCCATGATCGCGTGAAAGTTCGCAGCGGCAAACAAGGCCGAGTCGTCGATGTCGATTTGATGAGCCTGCGTGAGGCTTGGCGTGGCACGCTGGATTGGTGATTGCAATGCCCATCCCAGGACCATGATGGATCCGCGACAGAGTCACGAATCACCACGCGCCGCCACCGTCCAACGCCTGGCCCAAGCCCAGGGCTTTGCGCTGCTGGGCATCGCGCCTGCTACGGCGTCAGACCACGGCGAGCACATGCGCCAATGGCTGGCGGCGGGCAAGCACGGCGACATGGACTACCTCGCCCACGAGCCCGAGGTGCGACTCGACCCGCGTCAACTTGTGCCCGATGCCAGGGCCATCATCTGCGTGGCGATGCTTCATTCCCGCGAGGCAGCCCCAACAAACGACGATCCCGCCGATCCGCACGGTCGCATCGCACGCTTCGCCTGGCACGATGATTACCACCGCGCCATGAAGAATCGCATGCATCAACTGGCGGATGCCATGCGCGAGAATTGGCCCGACCATACCTTTCGCTCATGCGTCGATTCGGCCCCCGTCATGGAACGCGAGCATGCCCAACGGGCCGGCCTCGGCTGGGTCGGCAAACACACGCTGCTGATCCACCCACGCCTCGGATCATGGATGATGCTCGGCGAGATCATCACGACCTTGCCGCTGGCCACGCGCGATGCCACCGCCGACGGCTCACCCGACCACTGCGGCACGTGCACACGCTGCATCGACGCTTGCCCCACACAGTGCATCGACGCCGAGGGCTATCACCTCGACGCCTCCCGCTGCATCAGCTACCTCACCATCGAACATCGCGGCCGCATTGATCCGTCATTACATCCCGCCCTCGGCGACTGGATCGCCGGTTGCGACGTGTGCCAGGAAGTGTGTCCGTTCAACGCGGTCGAACCCGTTAATGTCGATCAAGACGATTCAACACCTAACGGCATGCTCTCCCCCGCCCAGCGGCCGCGCTCATTTTCACTGCTGGGCATGTTGGGTTGGGATCAGGATGCCCGTGCCGCAGCGGTGTTCAAGAGTTCGCTCAAGCGGATCAAGCTCGAACAGTTCAAACGCAATGCCGTGATCGCCGCTATCAATTATCTCCGCGACCATGATGCACCCGCGCTGCGTCAGCGCATCACGGAGATCGCAGCCGATGAAACCGAATCCGAGCTGGTGCGACAGACGGCCCGCGATGTGTTGGGACTCGACTAGACGCGGAAGATGGCGCCCATCTTTTTGCCCATCATCACACCCGCACCCACCAGCGTGATCGTCAGCAACGCCATACCCCACACACCCATCGCACTGGCGATGTAGGGGCCGTCACCCAGGCGGTTGAACAACTCGAAAATCGCCTTGGTAATGGGGAAATCATCCTGCTTCTGCGCCAGGATCAACGAGTCGCTGACTTCGAGCATCGAAAAGGAGAAGGCGAGGATGGCGCCCGCGATGAGGTTAGCGAGTATCAGAGGCACGACGATCTTCCGCAGAGCCGTGAAGCTTGATGCCCCGAGATTCAATGCAGCCTCCTCGAGTTGGCCCGAGGTCTGCTCCAACCCTGCCGAGGCAGCGCGGACGACATACGGCAACCGCCGCACGGCATAGGCGACGACGAGAAAAAGGATCGGATTGGGCGCATTGCCCGTCACCTGCAAAAGTGAAGCGGCGGCGGTCATTCCCCGTGCCTCGAAGAAAGCCGCGAGTTGTGGAAATGGCCAACTGAGACTCATCGCCACGTAACCAAACGCCATGACCAGGCCGGGCACCGCCAAGGGCAGCATCGCCAGGCTGTCGAGCAACCACCCGCCACGCACCCGCGCTCGCACGACGAGATAGGAAATCGCAAGACCCGTGGTAACCGCCAGCGCCATCGCCAGACTCGCGTAGAGCAGGCTGTTGGCAATGGAGCCCATGGCCAGGTCGTGGGTCAGGGCTCCGGCATAGTGGTCGGTGGTCCAGCCCTTGGGCAGGATCGTGCCGTACCACGCGCCATCGACGGTGAACGATGAGATCACCACGCCGATGTGGGGGAGAATGGCCATGCCAATCATGACCACAAACGTGCCCGCTGCCGCCACGTTCGCAAACCCGCGCAGTTGTCGGGGCTGACTGGCGATCGAAGCTTTGCTCTGCATTTCGTAAGCGCGTCGGCCGAACGCCAGCTTCGCCAACGCATAAAGCGACACCGCTGCCACGAGCATCACCACGACCAGCGCGTAGGGCCGGGGGTTGGTCTGCATCTCGCCGATACCCCAGAAAATCTGCACCGGGGTAACAGCGTAGAAGTCGAACATCAGCGGGGTGCCCAACTCGGTAAACGACCAGATGAAAACGATGGTGGCACCGGCGAACAAGCCGGGCATGATAAGAGGCAACGTGATTTTCGTGAAGCGACGCAGTCGACCGGCTCCGAGGTTCTGGGCTGCCTCGTTAAGCGCGGGGTCGAGGTTGGCCATGGCGGCGGTGACGTTGAGATAGAGAATGGGATAGAGGTGCAGCGCCTCCATGAGCACCACCCCAGCGAAGCGTCCGCCAACGAACCCTCCGCCAAGATAATCAATGCCCGGATCGCCCGGGGGCCAAAAGCCCATTTGCGCCAACAGCGCGTTAAGCGCGCCATAGCGACCCAGCAAAGCCCGCAAGCCAATGGCACCGACAAACGGCGGCAAGATCAATGGAACGAGCACCAGGCTTCCCAGAATCGTCTTGCCCATGAAGTTGTAACGAGACGACAGAATCGACAACGGCAGCGTGATGAGAACGCAAAGCACCGTGGTGCAACTCGCCACCAGCAGGCTGTTAAAAAGGCCGCGCATCCACAGGGGATCGGTAAAAACGCCCAACAGGTACTTGAGCGTGAAATGGCCCTGCGGATCGACGAACCCGCCGCTCACCGTCATGGCGATTGGCCAAATGAGAAACGCCGCCATCGCTGTGAGCAGCAGCGTCAGAAGTCCATAGCGATAAACATCGCGGCCTCGCACGTTCATGGGCGATGAGCTTACCTGAAACTGATGGCATGACGTTAGCTAACCGTAAAGAAAGCGGCGAGTCACCGTGAAGGCGTCTCACCGCGTAGTTCATCGAGATGCTTTCCGGGAGCTACCGTCGGCGACGCCCGCGGAGGATCATGATGCCACCGAGTGCCAGGAGCGCCAGTGAGGCGGGTTCGGGAATGAGGGGCACGGAAACGTTGGACGTAACATCGGCATAGGTGGTACCGATACGGATTTCGTCGAACTTTAGGAAGTGCGTGCCGTTGGCGTTGTTCCACAGGCTCACCGCGTCGAAGGAGAAGTCGGCGACGCTCACGTCGGTGAAGGCGGGTGCCGGGGCCGGATTGCCTGCGGTGGGCGTCAACCAGCCGGTGATCTTGTCGGCCCCGGTTTGGAAGTCGATCTTTAAAACGTACAAGTCCATTGAGTTCTTAATCACCGCGCCGAAGTCGCCTTCCTTGGTCACGGTCGAGGTTCCACTGGAGGTGCCCACCATGGAGTCGCTGCCGTCGCGTCCCATATACCAGGCGCGGGCGCCATCGCGATAGAACTCCAGACCCAGCTTATCCTTGACCTCGTTGGAGGTGAACATGTAGCTGATATAGAGGGTGGTACCATCGGCGCCGATGTTACCGCTGCCGTCGATGAAGCCCGCAAAGTTGCCGCTGATGCTGGTGTCCAAGCCGATGCTTGCCCGGCTCTTTTGCACGCTGTTGCGGGCTTTGTTACCTGAGGAATAAGCTCCGCCGCTGCTCAAGCTGCCGGCCTCGACGGTGAAGGACCCCGCACTGGCATCAGACCAGGTGTTGGCGCCGAATCCGTTGCCGGGCCCGCTGCCTGCCAGGTTGCCGGCCGCCGTGTAGTCGAAGGACTCTTGCGCCAATAAAGCAGCGCCGCTGGGCGTTGCGCCGAGGCCCAATCCCGCTAGGATGACCAATCCACTGATCCATTTGCTTGTGTTGTCTACCATCTTGACATCTCCTATAGAAAAAAGGGGTTGATTGATGTTGCCGTTCATGTGTCTGCTCCTATGGATGGACTTGAAAGATGCTCGATTATCAAAATGGCACGATCATCAAGTAGGGTGATCGCCGGGGTTATCGCAGTGATTTAAGTTGGAACTCCTTTCCCCCCAGCGCCGCCTTGGCGGGGGCACCCCAATAGTCGTTGGGTTCGTAGCTCCAATCCTTGATAAGCACGGGGCTGGCCTTGGGGTGAAAGCTCCAGGCCGTCCAGTTGTACTTGTACTTTTGCACCATGCCGAGGAAATCGGGCACCCAAGTTGAGGGATCTTCGTGTGCCGACGCGGGGATGAATTCCAAGCGTTCCTGTGGCGCGCCGCATTCGCCGATGAAAATCGGATGCTTCTCGGCCACCTTCATGAAGGCTTGCTCCCAGCCATCCTTCCATGAGTAGACATGGGTCGAATAGACGATGCCGTTGCCGTCGCGGTCGTCGAGGCCAAATCCCTTGAGTATGCCCGAGAGGTCATAGGACCAACCCAGCCCACCCACGATGACGATATTCCTGGCGCCGGTATCGCGGACGGCGTCGAGCAGCGCCTGCATACCGATGGATTCGAAGCCCTTGAGCTTTTCCTTGCTCTCGGCCAGGACTTTGGGGTCGCGCTTGTCGGTACTCACGAACCCGCCGTTCTTCCATACCTCCCACGAGATGTCATGGGGCTCGTTGAAGAGTTCGAAAAGCACGGCGGGATGGTTCTTGTATTTGACGGCCACATCTTTCCAGAAGGCAGCGTGGATCGGCTCGGGGGCGCGGAAGCGGTGCAGGTCGATGACCACGTACACGCCATTCGCCGAGGCCAGGTTGACCACGTCATCAACGAGTTGACGGTAGAACGCCCCGCCGTCCTTTTGATAGGGACCCACGCCGGTCCAAAAGTTTTCGCGGATGCCCAAGCGGATAACGTTGACGTGCCAGTTGTCGATGGCCTCCTGCACGGACTTGAGGATGTTCTCCCCGCCACCGCTCCATTCCATGCTGGGGATGGCCATGCCCTGGAGCCAGACGTGCTTACCCGCGGTGTCCTTGATCTGATTGCCCTCGACGTGCAGCATAGGCGGCAGCTTGTCAGCGGGGGTCACAGGCGCCTGCGGCGCGACCTTGGCGGCACGGGCTGCACTATCGGCCTCACGCTTGGCGGTCGCGGCGCCCTGGGCGTCGATGATCGGCTGCGGGTCGGTCTCCACCAGGACCAGGTCATCGAGGTCGAAGGACCCCGAAGCAGCTTGGAACATCGCCGGCATCACTTCCAATTTCGTGGCCCCCTCGGGCACCAGGAAGGCCACGCTACGCTCCACCCAGCCATCGGTGCTGCCCTTGAAGTTGGGATGCGAGGGCGAGGGCTTGAGTTTTTCGCCCGCATCGTTCTTGAAGTCGAGGATGATGCGGCCATCGTGCCACATGGCCTTGCCGCGCTTCACATCATTAACCCGCACGCGGAAGGTCAGATGCAGGGCCTTGCATTCGGGCTTGATGGCCAGGACGCGATAGACCGTGACCAACTCATCGGGCACGGCCTCGATACGCAGAAAGTGGCTGCCGCCCTCTTCCTTGAGCCAGGACACTCCGGCGGGTGTGGACCAGTCCTTGGGCGACTGGCCATCCGCCTTGGCGGCCTCAAAGTCGCCGTTGGACAGGAGGTTGGTCGGCTGTTCAGCGGCACCAGCACTCAGACACAACAACAACACCACACCCAACAGGGCACTACTTACCGCGAATTGACGGATGTTGAAAATCATTACTTGAGGCGCTCCGAGTCAAAGATTGAACAGGTCAATGCTGTTGGCGGCGGTGTTGGTGATGTTGTCGACGATGAAGTCGGTCTTGAAGTACTGGGCGTGACCATCGGCATAGAGAATCGGGGTGCCGTCGAGGTGACGGTCGATGGCGAAGGTGTATTGACCCGAGCCGCTGGGAATGCCCACGCCCGTGACGTTACCCAGATGCCAATCCGAAGAGTGGGACATGTGAATCTTCACAGAGGGTTGGCGAATGGCGTCAAAGGGGCGGGGCTTGGCCCAGGCGCGGGGGTTGGCGGCACCGAACCCGCCGGGGGACTGGAGGTACACCGACTCGCCATAGGATTCGTTCCATGGGCTGGCGTCGGGGACGTTGAAGGGGCAGCCCCAGATCGTGCCGGAAAGCCTGCTCTTCTGCTTATATTTGCCCCAGTAGCTGTCGAATTTGATGAAGGCCGGGTCGTCGTTGGAAGTGGGCGGAGCCATGATGCCGCCCCACTGTTCGAAACCCGTGTAAGGCCCGATGCAATTCCACATGCCGTAGGGCTTGTCGGTACCGGTGGCAGCGTTGTAGCTCGATACCGAGTTGACCGGAGGAAGGTAGTTGCGGCTCTCGGTGCGATACAAGGCGAAACCAACGCCAACCTGGCGCATGTTCGAGGTGCAAATCACGTCCTTGGCGACTTTCCGCGCCGCACCCAACGCCGGCAACAACAATGCGATAAGCAGGGCGATGATCGAGATCACCACCAGCAACTCGATTAGGGTGAACCCGGCAGTCCGAACGCGGGGAATGATGTGGTTCACTTGGTCACCTCATGGATCATGGGGGATGCGACCGGGGCGATGGAATCACGCTGCACCAGCGACACGGGCAGCACGGTGTGCTCCACGGCCTCGTCGGGATGCAGCATCTGCTTGTTGAGCAGACCGATGGCGGCGCCTCCCATGTCTTGGAAGGGTTGGCGCACAGTGGACAGCGCTGGACTGAGCCATTCCGCCAGCGGGTCATCGTCAAAGCCGATGACGCTCACATCGCCGGGCACGCGCAGTCCCAAGCCATCCAATGCCCGGAACGCCAGCCGCGCCACGGCATCGCAACTGCACGCCAGTGCCGTGGGCGGGTTGGGCAACGCCATGAGCCGATCAACACAAGCCGTCACACGCTGCGACCAATCGCCCAGGCGATCTCGCTCCGTCACCAGGTCGCAGGCCAATGCCGGGTCAAAGGGCAGCCCCGCTTGGCCGATGGCATCTCGCAGGCCGGTGAGTCGATCCTGGACCGTGTCGGCGTGGAGGTCGCCGATAAAGGCAATGCGACGATGGCCCTGCTCCAACAGCGCGCGGCCCGCCTGTTGACCTCCGTCGTGGTTGTCGGCCGTGACGCTGGGCACTTCGATGTCGCGCAGACGCTGATCCACCAAGACGAAGGGGAAGCGCTGAGCCCGCAGGGCATACAACGCCTCACTGAAAGCCGTGCTGTGCAGGGAGATGATGATGGCCCCTCGCGCCGGCCCGGCAGGAAGCTGCCGGACGACTTGGGCGTCGAGTTCCGCATCGCCATGGGCATCGTAGAGCTGCACCTGCATGCCCACACCACGTCCCGCCAGTTGAGCGCCACGGGCAATCTGCAGGCAGGGCTCCCATTGAAGATTGGCCGCGACGATCTGCACCAGACGTGTGGCCACATTCTTGGCACGAACGTAAAGCCCCTTGCCCGGTCGCCGCTCCAGCAACCCTTCATTAACCAGCATCTCACTGGCGCGACGAACGGTCATGCGACTGATGTTTTCCCGTCTGGCCAAGGCGTGCTCGGACCCGATCAACTGTCCCGGACGGAACTCGCCCTTGCGAATAGAGCTTCGCAGGTCTTCGGCCAGCGAGGCATAGATCGTTGAACCGGTACATGTACTGGTATCGTCGGCCATGCCAATAAGATAACCCAGCCTTGGTGGGCATGTCAAGACTTTTTCTAAAAACGCAAGAAAGATCGCAAAAGACTTGATCAATTGCGGATCGGCAAAGATCCGCGGCCTCACGCCCCGACGTATTTGGCGAAGATGCTTCGCGCGACGTTGGCTTCTTTGGTGCCCTTGATGATGGCTCGGCCATCGGCGAACAGCGTCAGCTCGTAAGGCTGGCCATTGTCGGTCACGTCGGCACGGAGCATAAATTTGTTGGCATTGACCTGGCCGTGGGCGCGGAGGCGCTGGGCGATTTCTTCGAAATCGAGCCTCCCGCCGTCGGCGGTTTGCTTCTGCGACAGTTGCACCGCATTGCGACCACAGAGCGTGGTAGTGCTGGAGCCGAACTTGCCGTCGAGGAACTCGAACTCGCGTTGCTTGCAGCAGACGCAGTCGCCCACATCGTAAGCCCGCGCCACCTTGAACTGCCGCCAGGTATTTGCCCACAGGTCGATGTTGAGCATCGTGGTATTGACCACGTCAAGGTTGCCCGTAAGGATTTTCATGGCCTCGGCAACCTGGTAGTTGGCGATGATGGACACAGCCGGGCCGATGACACCCGCGGTGTCGCAGGTCGGGTTGACGCCGGGCGGAGGTGCCTGCTCAAAAATGCAGCGCAGGCAAGGCGTAGCGCGCCCGGCCTTTTCCCATGCCGACTGCCCGTCTCCGTGAGGAAGAATCGCGTAAGACGCCCCCACGGTTCCCACCGCCCCACCGTACACATAGGGGATCGCGTGTTTAACGGCCACTTCATTGGCCAGGTAACGCGTCTCAAAATTGTCGACGCCATCGACGAGAATATCGACCTTGCCATAGTCCGGGTTGTTAATACCCGCCAGCCGCTCGATGTTGGTGTGATTGACATCATCAACGACAGCCGTGACTTTTACCTGTGAATTAATTTTGGCGATTTTTCGGCGGGCAGCCTCAGCTTTGGGAATGGCGTTAGCGACATCGTCTTCGTCAAACAGCACCTGCCGCTGCAGGTTGGTAAGTTCGATGAAGTCGCGATCAACGATCACCAGATGGCCGACGCCCGCGCGGGCGAGCATGTTGGCGATGACGGTTCCCAGCGCGCCACAACCAATGACCAGCGCGGTGGCATTGAGCAACTTGCGTTGACCGGCTTCGCCGAAACCGGGCAGAAGCATTTGACGGTGATAGCGGGCTAGATCGTGGGATGTTGGATCGTGCGACATTGGCCTGAAACTTTCAGTAGCGATGATTCGAACTCTCTACTTATTAACCAGCCACGAGGCTGCCGCCCTCGACCGGGTCCACTTTGACGCCCTGTTGGACCAGGAAGTTCAACGCAGCTTCGACGTCGGCCTCTTCACCAGTGAAGAGCACCGCCATGATGCCGATGTCACGCTGCACGCTGGCCTGACGGATGTCGAACATCACATCGGGAAACTTGCGCGACATCTTCCAGAGGCAAGGCTCCTGTTGGCGGCCACCTTCAAATGTCAACCAATTCTTGCGAGTTACCTGTGCCATGGTTCACCTTAATGGGAATGTTGTAGCTTTCGCTGATAGTCTTCGATGGTCTTGGATAGTCTTAGATAGTCTTGTTGACCAATGCACCTGTCATCCGCCCGCGATGGCCGGGACGATGGACAGTTCATCACCAGCCTTCACGGCTGTCTGCTGATTGTCGAGAAACCGAATGTCTTCATCGTTGATGTAGATGTTGATGAACCGGTTGATCTCGTTGGCATCGGGGTTCTTGTAGAGACGCTTGCCCAACTCGGGATACTGGGTGGTGAGCGTCGAGAGCACCTCCCCCACTGTGGCACCGGCGACGTTGACACTTTCATGATTGCCTGTCTGGGGCCGCAACGCGGTGGGGATTCGGACGGTAACGTTGTCTGTCATAGTTTGCACTCCTTAACGGTCATTGGATTTGAATCATACGCTTGGGCGGATCAGATACCCGCGGCGTGCTGCAATGGTGAAGTCTGCTGCTCGAAACCGAGCACAAGGTCATCGAAATCCTTAAGTTTGGCGGGGATGGCGGGCGCGTGGTTGAACTGACCTCGCAGCACTTCGGTGGTCTTGAGACCGTTGCCGGTGATGCATACGCAGATGGATTCATCTCGCGGGATGCGACCACTTTCGATGAGCTTCTTGGCACATGCCAGCGTCGTCCCACCGGCGGGCTCGGTGAAAATACCCTCAGTCCGCGCCAGCAGCTTGATGGCGTCGATAATCTCCGGGTCGCTGGCTGATTCGCTCCAACCTCCGGTCTTTCGCACGAGCTGAATCACGTAGTAGCCGTCGGCGGGATTGCCAATGGCGATGCTCTTGGCAATGGTGTTGGGCTTCTGCGGATGGAACAGATCAACGCCCTGCTGAATCGCGGCACTGACCGGGTTGCATCCCGCAGCCTGCGCTGCATAGAAGACCGGGCTGTTGTCTTCGACGAGGCCCAGTTGAATGAACTCCCGGTAGGCTTTGGCAATCTTAGGCAGAATGGTGCCGCCCGCGACTGGAACCACCGTATGCCGGGGCAAGCGCCAACCCATTTGCTCTGCGATCTCAAAGCCGTGCGTCTTGGCGCCTTCAGTGTAGAAGGGTCGCAGGTTCACGTTGACGATGGCCCAGCGATACTTGTCAGCGATTTGCGAGCACAGCCGATTGACATCATCGTAGTTACCGCGAATTCGCACGATGCGCGGGCCAAAGACGCTCATGCCCACCATCTTGCCCTCTTCGAGGTCATCGGGAATCATCACAAAGGTTTGCAGGCCCGCCTTGGCAGCATGGGCCGCCACGCTGTGCGCCAGATTTCCCGTCGAGGCGCAGCCGACGGTGGTGAAGCCGAACTCGATGGCCTTGGTCAGCGCCACCGCCACCACGCGATCCTTGTAAGAGAACGTGGGATAGTTGACGCTGTCGTCTTTGATGTAGAGTTCGCGCACGCCCAGTTCGCGTGCCAGGTTGTCAGCCTTGATCAGCGGCGTGAAACCTGAACGCAGGCCCGCACGCGGTTCGCCTTCGATGGGCAACAGGTCACGATAGCGCCACAGCGACGTCGGGCCTGCCTCGATCGATTCCCGCGTCACTCTGCCACGCATGGCCTCGTAGTCGTAGGCAACCTCCACGGGGCCGAAGTCATTGTCACACACCGTGCGCGGCTCAATGGCGTAGGTGGCTTCACATTCTTTACATTGAAGCGATTGGACGTAACTCATCGCTGCTCCGTTTCAAATTCACTCTCATGGATTCGACGCACTGGGTCGAGCTGTTGACTCGTTGATGACAAGCTGATGTCACGTTGACCAACAAAAAAGCCCCTTCCATAAGAAGGGGCTTGCTCGAATGCGTTTGGGCAATTGAGTTTGCCGCTTCTTATCTTCCCCCGCTGGCGGGCGGCACTGCGAAGTGCTGCTCGACGGCGAGGCGGGATTTCGCACCTTGATTCAGGGTTGATGTTGGTCAACACCTGAAGGTTGCGGTGGCTTCGACGGGCCCGTCCCTCAGCCACTCTTGATAAGTCGCGAACTAAATTTTCTAGAACAAGTCTAAGCTCAAATCTCGCCGTCGTCAACCGCGGCTCCGCGCTTACCAGGCGAAGTGGGCAAACGCCTTGTTGGCGTCGGCCATGCGGTGCGTATTTTCCTTGGTCGTCACAGCCTTGCCTTCGTTATGGGCTGCGTCAGCCAATTCCTTGGCCAGCCGCAGGTACATGGGCTTGCCCTTTTCATCGCGGGCAGCGGTAATAATCCAGCGAAACGCCAAGCTCTGCTGACGCTTGCGGGAGACGGGCATGGGCACCTGATAGTTGGCACCGCCGACGCGCTTGGAGCGGACTTCGACCTCAGGCTTGACGTTGTTCAACGCCTCGTGGAACACCTGGATGCCCGTGGGATCGCCCTTGGTGCGGCGTTCGATTTCGTCCATTGCACCGTAAACAATGCGCTGGGCGACCGTCTTTTTGCCGTCCTGCATGATGCAGTTGATGAAGCGGGCCAAGACCTTGTCGCCGTAGCGTGGGTCAGGCTGGAGAAACTGGTCACCGTTGGAGATACGACTTGCCATCTGCGTTGCCCTTTCGTGTCGGCTCATCTGCATCACCCGTCGGGCGATGCTTTCTGTTCACCGTCGTCGGCGACGTGCCGTGACGATTACTTGCCGAATGTTAAAAATACTGCTTGACTGCTCGCGGTCGAAAAAGGCCGAAACCTCATTCGCGGCGAGTGATGAGCCAGATTACTTGCCGCCCTTCTTGACGCCGTACTTGCTGCGTCCCTTCCGCCGACCCTCAACGCCCAGGCAGTCGAGCGCGCCGCGGACGACGTGGTATCGCACACCGGGGAGATCGCGGACACGGCCGCCGCGGACCAGCACGATCGAGTGCTCCTGGAGGTTGTGTCCCTCGCCGCCGATGTAGGCCGTCACTTCCTTACCGTTGGAAAGCCGCACACGTGCCACCTTGCGGAGGGCGGAGTTAGGCTTTTTGGGGGTCACGGTCTTGACCTGCAGACACACGCCGCGCTTCGATGGCGAACCGGCGAGGTCTTTGACCTTGCTCTTGGCATGAGCGGCGACACGGGGGTTGCGAACCAGTTGATTGATCGTGGGCATGGTGATTTCCGTCGGGATAAATCGAGCCGGGCATTATAAGCATAATCCAACCACTCATGCAACCAACGTGGAAACGCAAAAAAGCCCTGAAAGCGGGCGGCTGGCGATTCCCGCGTTTTGACGCTGGGATTGCACTCATTACAATGCATGGCTTCGCGCGCCACGGGGACGGCGCACGGCAACCAATGACTGCTCATGTAGCGGCAGCCGATTCACCCCGTTACCCATACAGGAAGATGTTTGCACCATGGCTAAGAAGAAGACCTCCAAGGGTTCGCCCAAATCCACCCGCAGCGCTAAGCCCGCAGTCAAGAAGACCATCGTGAAGAAGGCGGCACCCGCTGCCGACAAGATGGTTTACTACTTCGGGAAACTCCGCACCGACGGCAAGAGCAACCAGAAAGAGCTTCTGGGCGGCAAGGGCCTGAACCTCGCGGAGATGACCGGCATCGGTCTGCCCGTGCCCCCCGGCTTCACCATCACCACCGAAGTATGTGCCCGTTACTACAAGGAAGGCCGCCGGATGCCCAAGGGTCTCATGGACCAGGTGCATCAGTATGTCGCCATGCTCGAAAAAGAGACGGGCAAGAAGTTCGGTGACAGCAAGAACCCGCTGCTGGTCTCGGTTCGCTCCGGTGCCGCACTGTCCATGCCGGGCATGATGAACACCATCCTCAACCTCGGCTTGAACGACACATCGGTCGCGGGGCTGTCGATCGCCACCAACAATGAGCGATTCGCTTACGACGCCTATCGTCGTCTGATCAACATGTATGGCGACGTCGTCATGGGCGTTGACCACGAGCACTACGAAGAAGCGTTCGACGAAATCAAGCGGCAGTTCAACGTCAAGCTCGACACCGATGTCCCCACCGAAGGCCTCGTCGCTCTGTGCGAAGCCTACAAGGCGGTCTACAAGAAGCATGTCGGCGAGGATTTCCCGCTGGATCCGTACAAGCAGCTTGAACTGGCCATCGAGGCAGTCTTCAAGAGCTGGATGCAGCACCGTGCCGTGCGTTACCGCCAGATCAACAACATCCAGGGATTGCTGGGCACGGCCGTCAACGTGCAGTCGATGGTCTTTGGCAACATGGGCCAGGACTCGGGCACGGGCGTAGCTTTCACCCGTAATCCCTCGACGGGCGACAATAAGTTCTACGGCGAGTTCTTGATCAACGCACAGGGTGAAGACGTAGTGGCCGGCATTCGCACGCCGATGCCCTGCGATGAGATGCCCAAGTGGAAGCCCGAAGTTCACAAGCAGCTTTTGGGTATCAAGAAGACTCTCGAAAACCACTACCGCGACATGCAGGACATCGAGTTCACGATTGAGAACTCACACCTGTACATGCTCCAGACCCGCAACGGCAAGCGCACCGGTGCCGCAGCTGTGAAGATCGCCTGCGACATGGTCACGGAGAAGCTCATCACCGAGCAGCAGGCCATCCTGCGAATTCCCGCGGGCGACTTGACCCAGTTGCTGCTGCCCAGCTTTGACCCGGCCGCCAAGAAGAAGGCCAAGACCATCGCCACTGGCCTGCCCGCATCGCCCGGCGCGGCGGTTGGCAAACTCGCGTTCACTGCTGAAGAAGCTGTGGATCGCACCCACAACGGCGAGCAAGTTCTGCTGGTCCGCAAGGAAACGAATCCCGAGGACATCGACGGCATGCACTCCGCGGCAGGCATCCTGACCTCCACGGGCGGCATGACGAGCCACGCAGCCGTCGTGGCCCGCGGTTGGGGTCGCTGCTGCATCGCCGGCGCCGGTGAAATCCAGATCGACGCCAAGGCCCGCACCATCACCGTCGGTGGCAAGACTTACACCCATGAAGACACGCTCTCCATCGACGGATCGACGGGCGAAGTCATGGAAGGCACTGTCTCGACCCAGGAGCCCGCGCTCTCGGGTGACTTCTCCACGGTGATGAAGTGGAGCGACAAGTACCGCACGTTGAAGGTCCGCACCAACGCTGATACCCCGGCTGATGCGCAACGCGCCCGCGATTTCGGCGCGCAAGGCATCGGTCTGTGCCGCACTGAGCACATGTTCTTTGAAGGCGATCGCATTCAAGCTATGCGTGAGATGATTGTCGCTGAGAACCGTGAAGATCGCGTCAAGGCACTGGCCAAGCTCCTGCCCTACCAGAAGCAGGACTTCGTAGGCATCTTCACCGCGATGGACGGCTTGCCTGTGACGGTTCGGCTGCTTGATCCGCCGCTCCACGAGTTCCTCCCCCACGACGATAAGAGCCAGGAAGAGTTGGCCAAGCGCGTGGGCGTGCCGACGGCCAAGGTCAAGTCGCGGGTGTCGCAGCTCCACGAGTCCAACCCCATGTTGGGCCATCGTGGTTGCCGACTCTCGATCACCTACCCTGAGATCCTCGATATGCAGGTTCGCGCGATCGTCGAGGCGGCTGTGGAATGTCTGAGCAAGGGCATCAAGGCCATGCCTGAGATCATGCATCCGCTGGTGGGCACACAGGCTGAGCTTCGCGTGCTGCGCGAGCAGACCGAGCGTGTCATCGAGCAGGTCAAGAAAGAGGCGGGCTTCACCCGCAAGCTGGACATCCTCATCGGCACGATGATCGAGATTCCACGTGCGGCGCTCGTGGCTGACCAGATCGCGGAATATGCTGACTTCTTCAGCTTCGGCACCAACGACCTGACGCAGTTGACCTTTGGCTACAGCCGCGATGACGTCAACACGTTCCTGCCTCACTACCTGAATCAGGAACTGCTGCCGCGCGATCCGTTCCAGTCGATCGACACATCGGGCGTCGGACAACTGGTCGCGCTGGGTGTTACTCGCGGTCGTGCCAAGAAGGCCGGCCTGAAGTGCGGCATCTGCGGCGAACACGGTGGCGACCCGGCATCGATCGCCTTCTGCCACGAGGCAGGCCTCGACTACGTCTCCTGCTCCCCCTTCCGCGTGCCCATCGCACGCCTGGCGGCAGCTCAGGCGGTCCTCAAGGGACTGGGCGCCAAGCCATTGGCCAAGAAGAAGTAAGCCGGCTTAAGCCGACATCGCTCTGCGATAATCAACGACCCCGGCCCCACGCGGCCGGGGTCTTTTTGTTTACAGACAGCCCTTACCGTTGCGCCGTGCCACTGCGTGTTATCGCGCGAAATGCCGGTTACGGTAAGATGCATCCTTTTCGCCCCGGTGATACAAGGCTCCCTCATCATGAACAGTCCGCAAGGCTCGGCTTCGACCCCTCCCCAATCACCACTCCGCTTCGGCATCGTCGGCTGCGGGTCCATCGGGCCCACGCATGCCGGTGCCATCGCTCAGATCGGCGACGCCCAACTCGTCGCCGTCGCGGACCTCCTGCCTGACCGGGCCGAGAGCATGGCCAAAAAGTTCAATGTCACCAGCGTTTACCAGAAGCAGGAAGACCTCATCGCCGATCCGCATGTCGATGTGGTGGTGATCTGCACGCCTTCGGGCCTTCATGCCGGCGGGGCAGTCAAAGCGCTTCAGGCGGGCAAGCACGTCATAGTCGAGAAGCCCATGGAAGTGTCGCTGGCAGCCTGCGATCGCATGATTGCCGCCCAGCGTTCTTCAGGCAAGAAGCTGACGGTCATCAGCCAGCATCGCTTCGACCTGGCCTCGCGCGTGGTCAAGGACGTGATTGATTCGGGCAAACTCGGGCGGGTGATACTGGTCACCGGCAGCGTCAAGTGGTGGCGGACACAAAACTACTATGACAGCGGCGATTGGCGCGGCACATGGCAATGGGATGGTGGCGGAGCCCTGATGAATCAGGGCGTTCACACAGTCGACGTGCTCCAGTGGTTGGCGGGTGGCGGGGTCAATCGCGTCTATGCCCAGACGCGGACCGCGGCCCATTCACGAATCGAAGTCGAGGACATCGCCGTCGCCACGCTGGAGTTTGCCAACGGTGCTGTGGGCACTTTCGTAGCTACGACGGCAGCATACGACGGCCTGCCCGCACGCATGGATATCTTCGGCACAGAGGGCTCAGCCATCATCGAAGGCGACCGCTTAAAGCAGATGACCCTCAAGACGGGCGAATCCTACATCAGCGAACGAGCTGCGGCCCATGCCGTGAGCGTCGCCAGAGGCGGCACAGCCAGCGTCAAAGACGATGCGGGCCACCGCGCCGATGACGCGGAGGTCGGTGCCGTCTGGGGCGATGCCCACCGGGCGCAGATTGAGGATTTCATCGCAGCGATTCGGCAGGACACCTCGCCGCTGATCGATGGCCGCGGTGGCCGCGAGCCGCTCGAAGTCATCTTGGCGATCTACGAATCGGCGCGCAGCGGATTGCCGGTGGAAGTATCGGCCATGCCACACGCTTTAAGTGTCTGAGTTGAGCCAAGACGCTTTCGAATCACACCCGGCGGCGGCGCGAGGCCAACACCAAGGCGCCCATGCCCAGCAGTGCCAAGCTGGCGGGTTCGGGAGCGTGGGCAAAGAGGATCGGATCGTTGTCATCGAAGAACGAGTCAGTCGTGACGCCGTAAGCGGACATCTCGTTGGACGTCTGGCCCTGCTCGTTGTTGACAAACACGCCGACTCCGGGGATCACCGCGATGCCCGCAAATGCTCCCCCGCCGCTCTGACCATCGGGGTCAATGAAGAGTGACCCGGCGACCATCGGCAGGTCAATCGCGCTCTTGTGGCTCATGTCAGCAGTATTGAGAATGGTGATTTTGAGTTGGTTGTACTGTGAAATCAGCACTTGGTCGCCGTCAAAACCGATGTCGAACGTTTGGGGCAGATCGACGGTCGAGCCCGTGATCGCCGCGGTGTTGGGATCAACTCGCAGAATGCGGCCATTGCCCATGTCGGCGACCCAGACATTCCCGGAATTCGGGTCCACCTCCACATTGCGCAAGTTCGTCGTGCCATCGGTGATGGCGAGCTGGCCCGTCCCGCCCAAGCCCGCCTGCGTGGCGGCTGTGATCGCCCCGGCGCTCTCGGTGAGTTCGAAGCGATTGAGTGTGCTGTTGTTGCGGTCGGCGGTGTATAGGAGCAACTGATTGCTCTGTGGGTCGCGATAGACACTGACGCCCTCGATGGCGGTGGGATTGGCACCGGCGGCAGCGGGCACGTTGAAAAGGTTGATCGACAAATCTGCGTCCCACACGCTCACGCCATTGGGCTCCGCCAGATACACTCGACCGATGTCGTCGACGGCGATGGCCTTACCGCGATGGCCGGGCAGTCGTGCCGTCGTGGCGGCGGTGTAGTCGTTGTTCATCTGATATTTGCCGCCGACGATGCTCAGCGTGCCCAGGTCAATCTTGCGGACCTCGCCACCGCCATCGACCCACGGTCCCACGCCATCGTCGTCGTTGGTGTTGTACCCAACGTAAAGGAACGTCGATCCGGAGGACGCCGTAAACACCGCCAATCCGCGGGCGTCCCGGGGCCATTGGGCCTGCGGGTAACCCAGAACGGTTTCGCTCTGATCGATAAGGTAGGCCACGCTCCAATCCGGGACATCCAGATCGATGATCGCATGGGCAGGAACCTGTAACGACAAGGCCAGTGCTGCGGCAGAAAGGGCGATAGCGGTATTGCTGCGTTTCATCTTACCTCCTGTTCCCGGTTTAAATGCCGGGACCCAATTCGACAACGTGCAGACGTCTCCCACGCTCCACGCGGAAGTGGCGTGACGCCCCCATAGATCCATAATCAGCTTACCGATTGATGCCCGCTGTCACAATAGAAAAATGCGCCTTTTTGCAAAAAAAGCCGCAGTCGAGAACGAAGCGGACGCTGGGCGGACGGACCGGTCGACGTTCATCCAACGCGGCCGACACAGGGCGGAGCATATCGGATGGCGATAGAAACACCAGCTTCTGCCGAAGGCAGAATCAGTGCAACTTCAGAATACACAATATGTTGCAAATACAAGCGACCGCTAGAGAGATCACTCTTCGACGCGCTCAATGAGCCAGTATTCCAGCTCGACCGGTGTGGCGCGACCGAAGATGGTCACAATCACGCGGACCTTGCCCTGATCGGGCAGCAGTTCATCGACGGAGCCTTCCATGCTTTCAAAGGGACCTTCGCGAATCTTGACGTGGTCGCCCTTGGAGAACTCCATCTTGACCTGCGGTGCCTCCTCGGGTGGCTTGGAGGCCTGGAGCATCTTCTCAATCTCGGGAATGGACATGGGGCTGGGCCGCCCCGCGGTGCCGATGAAGTCACCGACGCCGGTCGTTTCCTTGATCAGGAAGAAAATATCCTGCGGGATTCGGCCGTCCTCTTCAAGCTTCATCTCGACAAAGACGTAACCGGGATAGAGCTACTTGAGGGTGATCTTTTGTTTGCCACCCTTAATCGTCTTTACCTTTTCCGTAGGCACAAGGATGCGATTGACCAGGTAGGTGAAATTCTCGATCTTGATCTTTCGCAGCAAGGTCTCGCGAACGGAGTCTTCCTTGTTGGAGGCCACTCGGAGGACGAACCAGTTCATACCCGGCGTAACCATGGGCTCGTCGGGCGCGATCTGGTCATGGGTTTCGTTCTGGGCCATTGGGGCCATTCCTTGGCGAAAGCGGTGAGGTTGCATCGCGCCTCACGTTGGGGCGGGGCGATGGCTGCCCGGGGGCGAATCCCCCCAGGATCTAGTTGAAGATCGACACAGATGCGTCGAGAATGCGAATCCAGATGAAGAACTGGGCGAACGCGACGTCCAGAATGAAGATCAGGCTCGCCATCATGAAAGTCCCGCACACGACCACCCAAGTCGACCCGACGAGTTCACGTTGGGACGGCCAGTTGACCTTGCGCATCTCGGCTTCGGTAGCGATCATGAAATCGACGATGCGGGGCTTATTGAGCAGGTACCAGAGGAGAGCGGCGACACCCACGACGAGACCGATTCCGACTATGGCCTGAATGGTTCCCTTGTTGGTGGTGTGCAGGCCGTTAAGCTCGCCCACCAGCCAATAGACCATATAAAGCGTCATCAGGCCCGCGCCGACGGCGGTAAGAATGCGAGTCCATTTGCCCTGTCCGGGCTTGTAGATGGCAAAGGCCACGTGCGTCCCTTGTGCTAGCGGCTCATTTGAGCCTGCGAACCTGTGCGCCACACATGAAGTCGGCACCAGCCGACCTCGCGGCTCATCCTCTTATCCAACACGGGCGGAGGGAATCGAACCCGCAACCTGCCGCTTTGGAGACGGCCGCTCTGCCAATTGAGCTACGCCCGTTCGGCATCCAACCTCAGATCCTATATCTGAAAATCGGTAACTCGTGTTATTTACGCTTGATCTTATGCAGCGTGTGCTTGCGCAGGCGCGGGGAGTACTTCTTGAAGCCTTCTTTAAGCTTCTCCGGCATGCCGCCCTTGACGTTAACCGGCGTGCGATAGTTCAGATCGCCGGTCTCCGTGCATTGCAGCCACACATATTCAACGGCTTGTGACTTGGCCATGGTTCACCTGGTGATTCAAAATCGCCTCCGACGAGCCGCACCCGTCAGGTTCGGCAACGGGCATTTCACCCGGTGCCACTCACGGTGGCGGCTCGTCGGAAGGCTTGCTTTTAAGTTTACTCGAGCACCTTGGTTACCACGCCAGCGCCAACGGTGCGGCCACCTTCGCGAATCGCGAAGCGAAGCTGCTCTTCCATGGCGACGGATTTGCCCAGCGTGATCTCCATCTGAATGTTGTCGCCGGGCATGCACATCTGCACGCCTTCGGGCAACTTCGTCTCACCCGTCACGTCGGTCGTGCGGAAGTAGAACTGCGGCTTGTAACCGCTGAAGAACGGCGAGTGACGACCGCCTTCTTCCTTGGTCAACACGTACACCTCAGCATTGAACTTGGTGTGCGGCGTAATCGAGTTGATCTTGGCGAGCACTTGGCCACGCTCCAGATCGTCCTTTTCCACACCACGGAGCAGAGCGCCGACGTTGTCACCGGCCTGACCATGATCCAACGTCTTGTTGAACATTTCCACGCCGGTCACGACGGTCTTCTTGCCCTTGGGGGCGCCCAGACCGACGATCTCGACTTCGTCGCCGACCTTGACCACACCGCGTTCGATGCGGCCGGTGCCGACCGTGCCACGACCTTTGATCGAGAACACGTCTTCGATGCTCATGAGGAAGGGCTTGTCAGTCTCACGCACGGGATCGGGGATGGCCGTATCGATGGCGTTCATCAACTCGGTGATGCACTTGGTCGCTTCGGGATCCGTGGGATTGTTCAGCGCCTTGACAGCCGCACCCTTGATGATCGGGATATCGTCGCCGGGGAACTTGTACTTCGAGAGCAACTCGCGAACTTCGAGTTCGACGAGTTCGAGCAACTCGGCGTCGTCAACCAGGTCAACCTTGTTAAGGAAGACCACCAGCGCAGGCACGTTGACCTGACGGGCAAGCAGCACGTGCTCACGCGTCTGGGGCATCGGGCCGTCTGCAGCCGAGACCACCAGAATCGCACCGTCCATCTGGGCGGCACCGGTGATCATGTTCTTGACGTAGTCGGCGTGGCCGGGGCAGTCAACGTGAGCATAGTGCCGCTTTTCCGACTCATACTCGACGTGCGACGTCGCGATGGTCAGAATCTTCGTCGGGTCACGACGACCTTCCTTCTCCGAAGCCTTGGCGACTTCGTCGTAGGCCTTGAAGGTGGCCATGCCCTTGGCGGCCTGCACAGCGGTGATGGCCGCGGTCAAGGTTGTCTTGCCGTGGTCAACGTGTCCGATTGTGCCGACGTTGACGTGCGGTTTGGTACGTTCAAATACACCCTTAGCCATCGATCACTCTCCAAAAATGGAACACGTAGGGGTCGACGTGACTGGTACGCCGACGATGTTGAGGATTCCCGGATGAGCGAACCACGCCGCTCATGTCCGTCCCCGCCATGAGCCGACCTGAGCCGACACGTCACGACGGGAAACCAATACTGTACCGCAACTCACGTTGCGGTTCAAATTGCGTTATTCGATGCTGCCGCCACGATTCACCTCCGTGGCACCGTCCGAACCAATGGGCCGACTCCCCAGCCAAAACCGGAAGTCGGTTGGTCGCCCACCAATGTAGCAGGTTTCGCCCCCGCAAGCCGCGACCGCGTCCACCGCCAGCCACGACGCAGCCCGCGACGGCTTCCCGCACCCCCGGGCTGCGTCTCGAAGGTGAGTTTCATTCCAAGAAAAAGCCCGAAAACGACGGCTCCAACCCCCTTGGTGATCGACACAACCCCCCACCTACCCCCCCTCTACCCCCCATCATCCCCCTCTATACGCACCTATCCGACCCCGATCGAAAAATCGAACCCCTCAAAAACCCCGTGTATTTGGCACTTGTCGAAATTCGCCAATTTTCGCGCGCACAGATGATGACATCGACAGCGCACTCATCCAGACTCGCGCATCACCCGACCCGCACCTACTCCATGGCCAAGGCGCGGTAACCGGCCAGGACGCTCTGGTCCAGATCGCGGCGATCCCGGTCACTGGCCAACCGGTGCGCGGGGGTCAAGAACTTGGCTTTGTCCTGCGGCGATAGGTTGGGGGCGTAGCGGTATCGCTCGGTGACGCTTGACTTTTGCTGAATTAGGTACGCTCCTACCATTGATGCCTGCCCAATTCACTCCCAACGTCCTGCCATATGCAATCGGTACTGTTTGCTTGACAATCCTCTTCCCCCATCACACCCCCCGCTCAAAACACCCCCGCCCAGGAAGCGGATTCTATCCGAAGCTTCCGCTCGTTCACAATCTCTGCGAACTCGTCCGCGATATCGAGCCGTACATATGGAGGAAGATAGTGATCTTGGCTCCCCCATATACTGGCGCCATCGTACACCAATAACACAACTGACCCCGGAGGCAACCGTCTCATTTCCTCAAAGGCTCTTTGCCAACCCTTTTCCCCATACCCTATTGGTTTGCCATTGGCATACACACAGACATCTGCCGGATTCGCGTCGCTCGCACCACGCCATTCCACAGCGAGGATGGTTTCGCCATGCCTGCCTGGCGTCAGCGCAAGCTGACAGCAGCCGACAGAGCAGTGCAGTAACGCTAGGCCAACTATCATTCGTAGTACCATATTTTATCACTCCTGCTTCACGAGCCTTAATAGAACTTACTTGATAACTTTCACATCTGGGCGACGGCTAACAAAGTCATCGACCGCACTATCACTTAGCTTGGTGCCATAGATGTCCAACTCCCGCAGTCTCGGCATTGAGCTAAATACCGCGAGCGATGCATCCGAGATGTGAGTTCCACTAACGCCGATCATGCGAATATTGGGATGTCCTTGAAGCATTGCAATGCCCACATCCGAAATGCTAGTGTCATACAGAAGCAGTTCCTCCAGCGACTGTAAGCTATTGAGCTTCTTAAGGCTTCCATCACTAATCGTCGATCCAGCCAGGTTTAGTGTTCGGAGGTTATTGAAGCTTTTTAGGTGTGTGAGTATGTGATCATCAACCGGCATAGTAAAGAAACTGACCCCAATAACGCGAGCATCTCGGCTTTCAATGCATCTTCTAATCCAATACGGAAGCCATTCGAATTTAGAGTTATTCTGCGTAACGCCGGCACCGTACTGTTGGAGCATATCCGCCGCCGAATCCGACGACAGAGAACCTGCCACAAGGCTCAATATTGAAGTAGCTGCAAGCAACGCTGGCAACACAAGTATCACGACTCGCCTATTAATTTGGGTAAGCATCGATTACCGAACTCCGGGTTGCGGCACTGGTGGACAAAGTGTCAGGAACCGTTTTCATGGGTTTGCTTTTGGTTCTGCTTCCGAGTTAACTAACTCCCTTCTTTTTTTCTGCATCCAGTAGTGATTTCTTCTGGCTCGTCTTTTCATCCTCCTCCTGTGCCCGCTCATACTCGATGTACTCTCGCGAGTCTGGATCACCGTGCGGGTACCATAATCGTAGTTGCCCTCCTACATCAGTGAGGTACATAGGCCAGAAGAGCTTGCCTCCTGCACTCGCGAGCCTCTCTATATCAATGCTTAACACATTCGGTTCTCCTTTGCCAAACCCATCAAATGTGTGATGCGATAGTTTCCAATGCCCTGTCGCGTCTGTGTACGTACGGGGTCCGAACGGATAGCCGGGCTCAGCCGACGCAAATGCCAGACTACCATCCGACTTGAACCGAATAGTAAGTGCACTTGATGGTCGTCGGGGATATCCATCGCGTAATAGCAGGTTCGTCGATGCCGCAGTCATCTGCCAGGTGCCGACTATCTCTGCATCAGCCACGGTACGCGCTAAATGTCGTGCGGATCGCGACCCTCGCGTACGGCCGCAAGAGGCCAAGAGCATAATACTCAAGCACACTGCCAACACTACAGCTATATGCGCTGACATAGTGCGATACACTTTCATCTCCGACCTCAAAAGGATGACAGGAACCGTTTTCATAGGTTTACTCTTGCGGTCTGGGTCTGGGGTGGAGGGGGTGATTCGGATTGGGCGGCCTGGGCGTGCTTGTCGCGGAGAAGGATGAGCCTTGGCGGCGCAGCCGGTCGCGGTGGGGAGAGGTGAGTTTTGGGCCCCGATGACCATTTGTGCCCCCGAGGGTGGTGGGGATAGTTTGACAGGTGGGGTGGGGGTGGTCAAGGGGTGGGGTGTGTTGGCGCGGTGCGGAGGGGGAAACCCCGCATATTCATGTCGGGGCTTGGGGGGAATCCGTCGCTTACGCTTCCGGCTCGTTAGGGAGTGGAGGTCTTGGGCTCGACGCCGAGGGAGAGGGAGAAGGCGCAGCCGCCGGGGCTTTGGGCGATGCGGAAGAGTACGCGGTTGATGCCTGGGCGGAGTTGGGCATCCTGCACGTTCTCGGCGATTCGCCAGGCTTTGTTGGCTTTGTCAGCGGTCCAGATGTGCGAGCCGTTGAGCCAGACTTTGCCCACATCGTCGGCGCCCATTGCCAACTTCACCGTCTGAGCCTGTGGCCATTCGAACTCCGCGTAGGCGTAGTAAACCGCGTCTTGCGTGAGGTTGGGCGGTTCGATGCCCGGCTTGGGGCTGCGTACCGCTTGCCACGCCAGGTTTCGGCCGGCGACGGTGTAGGTGGCGGCGAGGTCCACGCTGTTTTCCGGCTCAAAGGCGGTATCGACGTTGGCGTTACCGGGGTTGGGAAACGGGCCCACGATCATCCACGAGCCTACGTAGTGCCACGCCTGCACGTTGCCGGCTCTGATCGCCCCGGCCGCCAACGGCTGCAACGCTGAGCGCACGAAATCGCGGTCCGCAATGAGGCCGGCGTTGTCGTCACCCGGGATGACGGCTGACGGATCGTGTTTCCACAGTTCGCTGCGTAAACCCACGAGACGTTCGGCTGCGGCGGCGCGGTCGCTTTGGTCCGCGGCCTCATCGCCCTGCACACGCAGGAGCAGCACCGCGCCTTGCGTCAGCAGCCCGGGTCGCAACGTCGCTTCCGCCTGAGCCGCTGCGTCCTCGTACCACTGTGCCACCGCAAGCGCATCGACGGCGGTGAGTTGGTCGTGGGTTGTCTTGGCCAACGTTAGTATTTTGCGGAGTTCCGCTGAAGGGGCATCGGTTCCGCCACCCAGCACAGTAAGCCCCTCGGCAGGCTGGGAGAAATAAAGGCCAAGTTTGGCTGCGGCAGCGACTCGCCTCGCTGCGTCAACCGATGACGCATCGGTGGCCAACGCGGATCGCACGTTCTCGACCTCCTGCCAATGACGTGCCAGGGCCTCGTACTTCGCAGCAGCACGCTGGCTTTGCCCGAGATTTTCAACGCCCATATCCGTTGCCCACTTCGCCACGTCCCGGGCACTTCTCGCCGCAGCCGCAAAGTCATTCTTGTCCGCATGCGCTCGCGCTTCGGCAAGCTTGACGTGCATGACCTGATCGCCCAGACGCTTGGCGGCCTGGGCGATGGGCAGACCCGTCCGCGGCCCGGGAGCCTGCGTGGCGAGATCCGACAAGGCCATCAGCGCCGCTTCGCCGCCCACCTGCTCGAGTATTCGTGTGGCACTGAACATGCGTAGTGCTCGACGCTGCGGCAGACGCTCACGACGAATGCCCGAGTCGATCGCGTCAAGCCGGGCGCGAACTTCGGGTGAGGTGGCCTTGGCCCGCATGGCTTCGAGATGTGGTAACAGCGACGGGCCGATGGCCATGAGGGTTTCGGTGGCTTGCTCGCGCTGGGACCAGACATCACTGTCGAGCCGCGCCATCAGGTCCGCGAGACGGGTGGCGTCGACACTGATCTCTTCCTTGAGTTGATGGGCGATGAAAGCCACGGCTTCGTGGCCGCGTGCAATCATGGCTTGCTCAGCCTCTTGCTGTTTCTGGGGCTCCGCTTGAGTGAGGTCTTCCCACAGGCTTTCGAGCGTTGATGGTGCAGTGAGGGCTGCTGCGGGTTGGACTGCGGTGGCAGTAACGTCCTGGGCGACCGCAGCGCGCGGGGCCATGGTCATGATCATGGTCATCGTTGCGGTAATGACTGTTGGCATCATTGTTGGCATGGCGATGACTGCCGCGAATAGTCGCGCCGACGTGGAAAGCCGTGGGAGAATGGTTCCGACATTGGCCATAGCATCAATGTACCGCGCAACGTACCGCGCCGGGGCGGTTTGCTACGTCGCCCGTCGTTGCGAAAAAGTGCATAATTTGGTCCGCTGTAAGCCGACAGTTTCACCCCACCCCGGAAATCCTGCGATGCCAATCCCACGTGCCGAGTATCCACGCCCCCAGTTTGTCCGCAAGGACTGGCTCAATCTCAATGGCAAATGGCAGTTTGAGATCGACTCGGGCGACAGCGGTTTGGAGCGTGGTCTTCGAACCGCCAAGCTCGCGCAGTCGATCACGGTGCCGTTCTGTCCCGAGAGCAAGCTCTCGGGCATCGGCAATGTGGATTATCTCAATGCGGTGTGGTATCGCCGCGAGGTGACGATTCCGCGTAAGTGGGGCAAGCGGAATGTGCTGCTGCACCTGCAGGCTTGCGATTACGACACGACGGTGTGGGTCAATGACATCGAAGTCGGCCGCCATCGCGGCGGCTTTTCGCCCATCACCTGCGATCTGGCGGGTGTCGCCAAGCCGGGCGACCGGATCGCGATCGTGGTGCGGGCAAGGGACGATCATCGCCAACTCAAGCCCGTCGGCAAGCAATCCTCGTGGTACGGGAACAGCGGCTGCCACTACACGCGGACGACAGGTATCTGGCAGACGGTGTGGCTGGAGCCGGTGGCATCGACCTACCTGAAGCGAGCGCGCATCACGCCCGATGTTGGTGCGGGTTTGTTCCGCCTGGTGCAGCCACTGGCGGGTAATTCCGCGGGGCTCAAGGTGCGGGCGACGCTAGCTGATGGTCAGGGCGAGATTGTCAGCGTTACGGGCGCAGCCGACGCCAGCTTTTCGCCGTCGCTGGATCTGGCCATTCCAGCTAAACGTCGTCGGTTGTGGTCCATCGAGGACCCGCATCTTTACGATCTGACAATCGAGTTGCTCGATGCACGTGGAACTGTGATCGACAGTGTCAAGAGCTACGCGGGCCTGCGCAGCGTCGTCATCGACGGCAAAGCCATTCGCATCAACGGCAAGAGTGTTTTCCAACGCCTGGTGCTCGACCAAGGCTACTACCCCGAGGGCCTGTTGACGGCACCGAGCGACAAGGCATTGATCCAGGACATCAAGTTGAGCATCAAGGCTGGGTTCAACGGCGCACGGCTGCATCAGAAGGTGTTTGAGGAGCGGTTCCTTTATCACGCGGATCGGCTGGGCTATCTGGTGTGGGGTGAGTTTGCTGACTGGGGCTGCAATTCCGGTCAGACCACCGATGACAATCAGCGGCCCGAGGCCACTTACATCACCCAGTGGCTTGAAGTTTTGGAGCGCGATTACAGTCACCCCGCGATCATCGGCTGGTGCCCGCTCAATGAAACGCACCAGAAAATCAACGACCGCATCCGGCAACTTGATGATGTCACCCACGGCATGTTTCTGGCGACCAAGGCGATGGACCAGACGCGTCCGGTGCTCGACACTTCGGGCTATGCGCACCGCGTGCTCAACACGGATGTGTACGACTCACATGACTATGAACAAGGCCCCGAAAAGCTGGCTGCCAATCAGGCGGGGTTGGCAAAGGATCAGCCGTTCGCGAATCCGCATGGAGGCAAGGCCATCTGGTCCACGCCCTACCGCGGCCAACCGTATTTCGTCAGTGAATTCGGCGGCATCTGGTGGAACCCCGACGCCAAGCCCGGCGAACCGTCGTGGGGCTATGGCCAACGCCCCCAATCGCTTGAGGAATTCTTCACACGATTTGAAGGGCTCTGCAAGGTGCTGCTCGATGATCCCAACATGTTCGGCTACTGCTACACGCAATTGACCGATGTGTTCCAGGAGCAAAACGGCATCTTCCGTTTTGATCGTCGATTGAAGTTCGATCTCAAACGTGTTGCAGCGGCGCAGAAGCGCAAGGCTGCGATTGAGGCGAGGTGATCGGACTGATGGATCACCCCCCCCCCGCAGAATTTTTGTCAGCCTCGACGTTGCAGAATGCCGCGGCGGTCATTGACCTCTTTGACCGTGCTGCTGCGGTGAATCTCCAGGGGCCCTTGCGTCAGGGCGCCACGATTCATTTGCGCGCGCCGGGGCGGCTGGTGATGACCGGGGACCTGCATGACAACGGGCTGAACTTTCAACGCCTCTGTAAGTTCGCAGCCCTAGACCGCAGTTCGACCAACCACCTGGTGCTTCACGAGATTGTGCACGGACGGAATCTCGTCAACGGGCGTGACATGTCCGTGCGAATGCTGGCGCGGGTGGCGGCACTGAAGCTGGCGTATCCGCAGCAGGTTCACGTGCTGCAGGCCAATCACGATCTGGCGCAAGTGCGTGGTGAGGAGATTCTCAAAGCTGGTCACAGCGTGATTGAAGCTTTTAACGATGGCCTGGGTTTTCTCTACGGCGACGATTGGGAGCGGGTCGCGGCAGCCATCAGCCGATTTGTGTTGTCGTATCCACTGGCGGTGCGTTGCCCCAATGGGATTCTGTGTTCGCACAGTCTGCCGTCGCCCGGGCGTATGGACGCGTTTGATCCGACGGTGTTGCAGCGTGTTCCCACCGATGCGGATTTGGCATCGGGTGGATCCGCGCATTTGATGATCTGGGGCCGTCGTCAAACTGCTGAGCAGACTGCGGCGCTGGCGGCGACATGGGGTGTGGACCTCTTTGTCACTGGCCATCAACCCGCGGAGATGGGCCATGAGGTTGTGGAGCCGCGGCTGTTGATCCTGGCGTCGGACCATGAGCATGGCGTGGCGCTGCCCATCGATCTGCAACGTCGCTACACGCTCGTTGATCTGGTGGACGCGATTCACCCGCTGGCTGCGGTCACCATCTAGCGGCGCAGGCAGCGCTAAATCGCGAACTACTGCTACTGTCCCGGCTGTTCCCCGGGCTGTCGGTCTTCATAACCCTCGGGACAGTTTGGCTTGGGCTTGCCGCCGCTCTTGCCACCGCCCTGCTTGGGATCACATGTGTCTTGGGCATCATCGGCTGGCGTGCCCTTGGGAGCCGGGTCGCGCTTGCTCGGTTTCTTGGGGTCGTGTTGGGGCATGGGAACTCCTGGTTGGCGTTGCGTGGTTGGCATCATTCGGTCAATTCGACTCAGATACGGTTGCCTTCGCGCCGTAACGAGCCACTTGGCCATCTGGAAATCTCGCTGGATTAAGATGAAGGCATGCGAAACAATAGCGCATCTGATGACCTATTGACAATGGCGGGCGACTTGGCGCGCCGAGGCTTGAGTGCTCATCGGCAAGCGGTATTCGCTGCGCCTTGCCGGGCCAACGATGAGGTCGCGATGGCGACCGCCCCGGCCTGTCTGTTGCTCGATGATGACGCAGCCCTTTATCCGGCGTTAGTGCAGGGGCTGACAAAACTAGCGGCTATCACTCACGCGGGACCCCCGACCACGCACGCTGTGGTGATGTTCCGAGACGCCTTAAGCCATCGCCGTGACATCTATCACCCGCTGGTCGTTCATCTGCATCTGGCGGCCCTGCATGGCGCGACATCGATGGCCGCCACGATGCGCAGCGCCGCGATCGATCTGGCCTCGCGCACCATCGACAGCATGCCGCAGGTCCGACTCCACATGCACAAGCCAGCCCCTCCCGCTATCACCGCGCTGCTGTTGTGGCAGGCGCTGTGCTTGGATGAAGTGGCCATGCTCACTGGCGATTCCGCCGGTCGCAACGCCGTGGTTGAGGTGGTCGAGCCCATCCTTGCCGATCCCGGCGAGGGCGGCAGTCTGCACCCGCAGGACCCCGATGAGTCCCTCGACGCATGGACCTATCGCGAGTTGTGCGGCCTCCACGCGCTGTATCGGCTGGCGATCCATGCGCCGCCTGATCGCGCTACGGCGTGGATGGCCAGGGTCGCGGAAATTACCCGGTTCCATGTGGACAATACGCAGCCTGACAACACCACGAATCAGCCTTGGGCATGGGCGGCCTTTGCGGCACGACCTGAAACCCGCAGTTTCGCCGTTCAGCAACTGCACGACGCATCGGCGCATGGCGTCTCGCTGGTCGCGGCTATGTTGTTAGCCGACGCCCTGCATGCCGGGGCGAGGCGGATTGGTTTGCCCCAAGTGGATTAAAGCTACCGTCGCGCGAGATCGAGGAAAATAAAAAACAAGACCAACCGGATTTGCCTCGCACGAGATTAGTTTGTATTATGTTGCGCGTCTCAAGTCGGGGAATGAGACGCCCAACCAAGACGTGTTCCGTTTCGAAACCCTCTTCACAAGGCGCGACCAATATGTCCGCAACCTCACCGGCCCTTCCCGCGATCAAAAACACCAAACTCAAAGCATTCGTCGAGGAAACGGTGGCCATGTGCCAGCCCGAATCCGTCTACATCTGCGATGGCTCGGACAAGGAATATCAGGAGATGCTCCGCCTGATGGTTCAGGGCGGCACGGCTCAGTGGCTCGACAGCAAGCTGCGTCCCAACAGCGTGTTCATCCGCTCCGACCCGGCTGACGTGGCACGCGTCGAAGACCGCACCTACATCTGCTCGGAAAAGAAAGAAAACGCCGGCCCCACCAATAACTGGGGCGATCCCAAAGAGATGAAGGCCAAGCTTCGCGAGCTCTACAAGGGCTGCATGAAGGGCCGCACCCTCTTTGTTATCCCCTACTCGATGGGCCCCATTGGCAGCCCCATCGCCAAGATCGGCGTCGAGTTGACCGACTCGGCGTACGTCGTGGCCAACATGCACATCATGGCTCGCGTGGGCTCCAAGGTGCTTGATGTTCTGGGTGCCGACGGCGACTTCGTCCGCGGTATCCACTCCGTCGGCGCCCCCCTCGGTGCCAAGGACGCTGACAGCGCCTGGCCCTGCAACGCCGAAAACAAGTACATCACCCACTATCCCGAAACCCGCGAAATCTGGTCCTACGGCTCAGGCTACGGCGGGAACGCCCTGCTGGGCAAGAAGTGCCACGCCCTTCGCATCGCCAGCGTTCAGGCACGCGATGAAGGCTGGATGGCTGAGCACATGCTCATCCTCAAACTCACCAATCCCGAAGGCGTCGTCAAGTTCGTCGCCGCTGCCTTCCCCAGCGCCTGCGGCAAGACCAACCTGGCCATGATGGAACCCACCATCCCCGGCTGGAAGGTTGAGACCATTGGTGACGACATCGCATGGATGAAGTTCGGCGATGATGGCAAACTCTACGCCATCAACCCCGAAGCCGGCTTCTTCGGCGTAGCGCCCGGCACGAGCATGGACTCCAACCCCAACGCCATGCGCACCATCGCCAGCAACTCCATCTTCACCAACTGCGCCATCACGCCCCAAGGCGACGTGTGGTGGGAAGATATGACCAAGGAAAAGCCCGCGTCACTGATGGATTGGCTGCGTCGGCCTTGGACGCCCGCTTCTGATCGCACTGCCGCTCACGCCAATGCCCGTTTCACCACGCCCGCCCGCCAGTGCCCGGTGATTGCCCCCGAGTGGCAGGACCCCAAGGGCGTGCCAATCGACGCCATTCTCTTCGGTGGACGCCGCGCCACGACTGTGCCGCTGGTCAACGAAGCCCGCGACTGGAACCACGGCACATTCCTGGGCTCGATCATGTCCAGCGAGATGACTGCCGCCGCCGCCGGCACGCTGGGCAAGCTGCGTCGCGATCCCATGGCCATGCTGCCCTTCTGTGGTTATCACATGGGCGACTACCTGGCGCACTGGCTCAAGATCGGCCAGAAGGCCGGCGCTAAGCTGCCCAAGATTTACTACGTCAACTGGTTCCGCAAGAGCGATCAGGGCAAGTTCCTCTGGCCCGGCTTCGGCGATAACAGCCGCGTGCTCAAGTGGATCTTTGAGCGCGTCAACGGCACCGGCAAGGCGCAGGAAACCCCCATCGGCAACCTCCCCGCCGACGGCGCTTTGGACCTCAACGGCCTCAAGGTCTCCGACGACAACATGAAGCAACTCCTGAAGGTCGATATCGACGGCTGGCTCAGCGAAATCCCCTCGATCAAAGAGCATTTCGCGCAGTTCGGTGACCGGCTGCCCAAGGGCCTCAACGATGAGCTGGCCAACCTCGAGAAGCGCTTGCAGGCCGCCAAGAAGTAATCTGCTTCGACATCACTCGATCTCAACGCCCCGCGCCATGTTGCGCGGGGCTTTTTTTATGTCAATGGAAGGTTCGCACAAATTTACCCGTGACGCTTCGCATCGGTCTACAGAAGGAACTAACCGTAGTACGGAGTATCATCGTCGTCGGTGATCGATGGAATTGACGCCGGAACTGCTTATCAACGCCTATTGTCAAGGCTGGTTTCCCATGGCTGAGTCACGCCAGGGGCCGGTGCTGTGGTGCAATCCGCCCATCCGGGGGATTCTTCCACTCGAAGAGTTTCACGTGCCGCACGGTCTGCGACGTCGGCTCAAAAAGCAAACCTATGACATCACGCGTGATGAGGCATTCGCCCAAGTCATCGCGGCCTGTGCCCAGCCACGCGCTAAAGAAAACCAGACGTGGATCAATGACGAAATCATCGCGGCCTACACGCATCTACACACCCTGGGCTTGGCACACAGCGTCGAGGCGTGGGTAGAAGAGGATGACAACCGTCGGCTCGTCGGGGGCCTCTACGGCGTGGCGGTGGGAAGCGCCTTCTTCGGCGAGTCCATGTTCAGCATCGCCACCGACGCCTCCAAAGTCTGTCTGGTGGCGCTGGTTCAACACCTGCGGAAACGCGGCTATGTCCTGCTCGATGCGCAGTTCCACAACCCGCACCTGGCGCAGTTTGGTTTAGTGGAGATTTCTAGCGACGCCTACCTCATCCGCCTCGAAGCTGCGGTGAAACAGCAGACGCGGTGGTGATTGCGCTCAATGGTCAGCGGTCAGCATTCAGCCGATTACGCTTCAAGGCAGAATCAGTACCTGGCCCACTTTGATCTTGTTGGGGTCGCTGAGGCCGTTGGCCGCCTGAATATCGCGGAACTTCGACGCCGAGCCGTAGTGCTTGCGGGCAATCGACATCAACGTGTCGCCGCGTTGGACGGTGTAGTTCTGTCCCGCCGCGACGCTGCCGCCCATGGACTGCTGCGGTTGCATCGCGGGGCCGGGCATCGGTTCGCTGATGATGATGGGTTCAGGAGCCGGGGGAATCGGTTGCGCCATGGGGTCCATCGGCTGCGCGCCGCCAGCCTGCTTCTTTTTGTTGTTGCAGCCTACCAGCCCCAACGTTCCGACGAGCATCACGAGCACAAGCAATTTTCCGCAGTTCATGGTCCAAGCCCTCTCCGGCGTGTTGATCGTCCGCCGGTGTTCGATCACTGCGCAGACCCACCAGGAACATCCGGGCAAAGTCTGCGGCCAAAGCACATTATCTCCACGGGACCGACGACGTCAAAACGGGGTGGTTACGCGGCAAATTCTACTGGCAGTTGAAACCTGCGCAGCGGCGCGGTACGGTAAGACATGCCCTCCAACAATCGCCTCGACGCGTTTTCCCCCCGGTCCTCCTCTGTCCTGAGCCCGCCCAACGACGATCCCGTCGAATCCACCGCCGACCTCCTGGCATCGGCCGGTCACCAATCACAGGATTCCGAATTCTTCAACCCCATTCCAGCCGGCTATAAGCCCGGTCGCCATAAGTATGTCGCGGTCTTTGGCACCGTCATGTCCGGCCTGGGCAAAGGTATTTTCTCCAGCTCCCTGGCCAAACTACTCAAGGACAAAGGTCTGAGGATCGCCCCCATCAAAATGGAGGGCTACCTCAACATCGACTCCGGCACGCTCAATCCCTATCGCCACGGCGAGGTCTTCGTGCTTGACGATGGGCTCGAGTGCGACATGGATCTGGGCACTTACGAGCGAATGCTCGACCAGAATCTCAGCCGACATAATTACGTCACCTCGGGCCAGATTTTCCGCAAAGTGCTCGATCGCGAGCGGCACGGCGGATACCTGGGCCGCGATGTGCAGATGATCCCACATGTCACAAGCGAAGTGAAATTCATGTTGCGTGATCTGGCGGTCAAGCAGGACGCCGACGTTGTATTTGTTGAAGTGGGCGGCACGGTAGGCGACTACGAAAACTGGTTCTATATCGAGGCACTTCGCGAACTGGCGTTTGAGGAGGGCGACAACTCCGTCTGCTTCGTGGCGTTGACCTATATCATCGAACCACAGGTGCTGGGCGAGCAGAAGTCCAAGGCTGCGCAGCTTGGACTCAAGAAGCTGCTGGAGGTCGGTGTTCAGCCGCACATCATCGCTGCCCGCGCCAAGAATCCGGTTTCGCAGACCGTGGTGCAGAAGATCGCCATGTTCAGCAACGTGCCGATGCGCCGCATCTTTTCCATGCACGACCGCTCCTCGATCTACACGATTCCCGACGCCATGCGGCAGGCGGGCCTGGACCGCGAAATTCTTTCGATGTTGAATCTGCATGGCCGAGTCGATCAGACTCACGAGGACGTCGCGCGCGAACAGTGGCGCAGCTTCGTCGGCAAACTCACGGAGAACCGCCGCTTCAAAGCCGCCGTCGGCATCACCGGAAAATACGCCGCACTGCGCGATGCATATGCCTCGATCGACAAAGCCATCGAACACTGTGCTGCTCATCTCTCTGTCGATCTCAATGTCAAGTGGATCGACACGGTTGAGGGCACACCGGCACAGGTCACGCAACGTTTGACAGGGCTTGACGCTGTGATCGTGCCGGGCGGCTTCGGCGTACGTGGTACTGAAGGCAAGATTGCCTGCGTCGAGCATTGCCGCACCCAGAAGATTCCCTTCCTGGGCATCTGCCTGGGCTTTCAGATGGCGGTCATCGAGTTTGCCCGCAACGTCTGCGGCTTGAGCGATGCCGCCTCCACCGAGTTTGACCCGCAATCCAAAAATCCCGTCATCGACATCCTCCCCGAGCAGAAGAAGATCGAAGGCCTCGGCGGCAACATGCGACTCGGAGCACAGGATGTGCTACTGACGCCCAATACGTTGGCCGCCCGTCTCTTTGGCGACCAGGCGCAGGTGCGGCAGCGCTTCCGCCACCGTTACGAAGTCGATCCTCGCTTCATCGAAACCCTGGAAGCCAAGGGCATGGTGTTCAGTGGTCGCCACCCGCAGCAGCCGATCATGCAGATACTCGAGTTGCCGCCCCAGATGCATCCGTTCTTCATCGGGGCCCAGTTCCACCCGGAACTGACCGGCCGACCCCTGCGCCCGCAACCGATGTTCATGGGCCTGCTGGCCGCGGCGATTCGGCATGCCAATCCCGATGTCCCCGAAGAGCAATTCCCCTCGCCCACATTGCTGGCACCCAGAAAGTCCTCGCACGCCACCGCGTAACGACGGCAAGTCTTGAGCCAACGTGAGTTACTCTCCCCCACGCCATGAACATTCCCGATCCGAAAATTCTCACAGCGGCAGAAATGCGAGTCGAGCGTGACCGCCTGGTTAAGGCAGGCCAATCACTGGTGTTCACCAACGGGTGTTTCGACATCCTGCACCGTGGCCACGTCACCTATCTGACCTTTGCCCGCAACCACGGTGATGCACTGGTCGTCGGGGTGAATAGCGACGCATCGGTCAAACGCAACAAGGGCGAGAATCGGCCCATTAACTCGCAGGAAGATCGAGCCTACCTGCTGGCATCGTTGCGGGCGGTGGATTACGTGGTGATTTTTGACCAGGACGAGCCGCGCGATCTGATCGCCGAAATATTGCCGCAGGTACTGGTTAAAGGTCGCGATTGGGCGCACTACGTCAGCGGACGTGATGTTGTGGAGGCCCACGGTGGTCGCGTGGTGCTGGCCGACATGGTGGAGGGCCGCTCGACGACCAGCACGATCGATCGGATCGTCCAAGTCTACGGCGGAGAGGCCTCTTCCCCGTAACCGTCGCGCTCTGCCGCCCAATCCAATCCGAGCCAAGCCAAGACATAAAATCCCCTTGAGGCAAGGGATTTTCGATACACCCGTGGGGGGCGAGCAACGTCGCGCGATGCTCCACCGCTAACTTAAGAAAGCCATGACAACAAACACGCCGATCCCAGCGATCGCCGCTAAGGTCGCCAACTTTCGGTACGGCTTAGCCGCGAAGGCCATCACCCCGCCGGTCAGGAACAATGCGATAAGCCCAACCATCCAGACGGCGGCGAACCACTTAAAGATCGTGCCACCCTTGGCCTTGTGAAGCTGAACAAAGTAGCGGTGCGGGCCTGTCTCTTTGAGCTTGAAGGTCGCGAGGAGTGGGTTATCCGTGGGGTGCAGTTCGACATCACGCTGCTTGCCCGTCCATTCGAGGTAGTAGGAAGTGCCGCCGGCCTTGACCGAAGCGCCGCCACTGGGGGGTGCGATGCCCATGCGGTCCAACTCCGCCTCGGCCAAGGCGACCAACGTGGACAGTTCGCCATCGAGCGGGGTTTGAAGTTGGATCTTGGTCTGGGTCGTGTCGTATTCGCCTTTGATCCCCAGCCCATAAAGCCCGCCGGTGATGGCGTACATGATGCCCATCGGCAAAAAGAACGCGGCTAGGACGGTGTGGATACGGATCAGTTGTTTGTGGTATTGCATCAGACGTCTCACTGTTTAAGGTAAATCTTTACGTCAGCGAGCAGGGCGGGTCAAACGACGGCAGGAGCGGAGCCACGCAGCCTCAGGTAGGTAGGCGTCACGTTGGGCGTTTCAAACGACAGTCAAGCCTAACGCCGTATGCAGGCGGTACGACGGCACTTTCACGGTAGTTGAGACAGTGGGCATCGCGCAACTTCATGTCGTAAAAGTGGCAATAACCACCCAAAACGACTTTCGAGCTGCAATGCCTCACGCTAGACAGGTATCCTAAGCTTCGGATCAGCCAACACTTGACCAAATACACCCGGTTGGACTCGAACCAACAACCTTCTGATCCGTAGTCAGATGCTCTATCCAATTGAGCTACGGGTGCGTCGTTGATCGCTTTGGCCGGGTCATCGCTGCCTCGGCGGCGGGATCACATAAAGCGGGTGATGGGACTTGAACCCACGACATTCACGTTGGCAACGTGACGCTCTACCACTGAGCTACACCCGCGTTTTCCACAGTCGCTAGCTGTTGCTATTTAATCACTTAGCGATTCAAGTCTTGTACGACCCCTTCGTTTTGGACGCCGTCCAAAACCTCGACAAGTCGGGCATATTAACTCGGAGCTGGCCCGATGTCAAAGCGAACTAGACGCCTGTTCTGTCGCAATAGGACACACCCATCAGAACCCGTGACATACCTGCAACCTCCCGTCAGCTCATACGTCCAAAAGTGTCGAGGTCGATCACGCCAAGGAGCGCCTCGTTGGCGACGTATCGCCGCACGTTCTCGAGGCAGTTGACCTCGCTCCGCTGGAGTTGTGGCGGGTTGAGGCGGTTCTCGGGTCGGCCGTGGCAGGTCAGCAGCACGTTGCGGAGAAACCGAACCGGGTGGTCCTCGTCTAGCCAATCGGGGTGCAGTACGTCGAGCCCGGCACGCAGCCGTCCCGTCAGGAGTTCCTTGAACATCGCCTCTTGATCCACGATCTCGCCGCGAGCGACGTTGACGACGATGGCGCCATCGGGCAGGCTGGCGAAATGGCGGGCAGTGATGGAGCCACGCGTCTGCGGGGTCAATGCCGCTGTGATGACCAGGGCGTGAACACCATCGCACAAGGCGTCAAGATCATGCACCCGCTGCACACGTTGGGGCCAATCGGTGGCATAAGGGTCAAACGCCTGCACCTGCCAGTTGAGGCCCATCGCGTACTGGGCGAACTGCCGCCCCGCATGCCCCAAGCCGTAGACGCCGACCTTGAGGCCATCGAACGATCCGCCGTAAACGCGGTTGGCCTCGGCGTAGTGGTCGTCAGGCCGCCAGATGTCGGGCTGTAACCGCCAGCCACCGTTCTCGACGTGATGCGTCTGAGCGCGAAACTCGCACATGACGGCGATGAGCAGCGAAAGCGCGTGGCTGCCGATGGAAACGGCGGTGGCATCGTGCCAGTTGGTAACGAGGATGCCGCGTTGCAGGATCGCCTCGTTGACGATCCCGCGAACCCCGCCGTGGATGCAGGCGATGTACTTGAGATTTCCCGGGTCGCAAGCAAGCTCATCAACGGGAAAGCCACTCGGGGGAAGACCGGGAGCACTGATGTAGATTTCATGCTCGCGCACCATTGACACGGCAGTCTTGGGATCGAAGGTGGCGATCCGAAGATCTACAAGCTCGCGCAGGCGTTGGACTAGCGGTTGGACCCGAGGCTGCTGCAGGTAGAACGGCGACGTGAAAACCAAGGCGCGATGGCGCTGCTTCAGCGCCTGGCGGCGACATTCGACGGGCCTGATCAGGCTACTCATTAGAAACCTCATGGTGCCGGAATTGGTTGCTTCCATGCAGTGCATTATTAAGCGCTTGGGGGCGAGTCTGGTCCGCATACGTTAGTGACGCGTCGCTGATCATCCAACCATCGGGACGGACAGAAAAACTTGGCACGTTTCCATTAGTCAACCGTCACCGCCCGGCGAGTCGGCTGTGCCTGTGCACCTTGCATCGGCACAACAACGCCCCGTGCGATCGCCTCACCGCCCACTTCCAGCCACGGCTCGTCGATCAGGTTCTCGACGTCGTGGAACAGCCGCTCCCCCTCAAGTTCAGGGTGCTGCGCAGCCGGCTCAAGCGTCAGGCGGTACGTCTGCCCCACCTGCCACTTCTGCGCCTCGGGGAGGACCTGCCGATCCAACACCGCCCACTGCTGGACGACCACGTTTTTTGGCTCGAATGACCCCTGAATCACCTTTTCGACCGCATATTCGTTCACCACCAGCGCGCGGTTGTAGACGCCCAGGTCCTGCTCGCTTGGGATGCCTGACTTTTCAAGGAGCCGGCCCTCGATCACCACACGTTGCGGGTCGGTTCGACCCTCCAAGTGCTTGCTGTAAAGCGTGTACTGCTGCTTGACCTCTGACGACGTCAGTGCCCGGCTGAAGATGGCAACACCTTCGAGTGTGCCGCTCCACGGGTCTGACCCATCGGCACGGCGCCCGAAGATGAGCTGCGCACTGTCCGCCCATGCCGCGAAGTCGTCCTTCTTCCACCCGTTGAACCCGCCCAGGAAGATCGTGCTGACGTACTCGCCGTTGCTATATGCGTCGACCTTGCCCCCCTCGAACGTGAAGACGACGTGCGTCGGGCCGCTCTTGGACAGCACGAGGCTGTAGACCGACATCGGCTCGCCAGCCTTGTCCCCCTTCTCCCTGACCACGGAGCGTGGCAGGTCGAAGTTTGCCCGATTTAGCCACTGGTACACCCGCAGGTTCGGCGTGCCGTCTTTGGTCTCCAGAGCGAACATCGTGCCGTCTTGCCGCAGTTTTGCGGGGTTGATGGTGAACTCCAGCGTCATCGCCTTGCCCTTCCGCAGGCCGTCCACCACGCGCGACGCCGTATCTTCAGAAGTGGGAATGAACGCGCCCTCGTCGATAAGCATCTCCCAATAACGACCGAAGCGTGCGCGACCCTGCGTCTGCAGGTTGATCGCCACCGAAGCCCCCTCCGACGTCGGGACGCGATTCTGGGCCTTGCGATTGGCCCACGCAAACACCAACCCATCACGGACCCCTGGCCACTCCGTCCCCAAATCCGCAACCGCGTCCAGCGGCCGCAGACTCTCGGTGCTCGTAACCTGATACGTCGGCCCGCGGTCGATCCACACGTCCGGGTACCCCAGCCAGCCCGGCACCTTCTCCTTCGCAATCAGCGTGTACGACGCGATCTTCGTAAAACCCTCGTCGATCTTCGCCAGGTACGTGTTGCCCAGATAGCTCACGACGATGAAGTCCGGGTGGTTGGTCCAGCGCGGGTAGTAGACATCCCTGTTGCCGGTGTTTTCCGGCATCGTGTCGAGGCGCACCTCGCGATGGTTCTCGCCGCCCCAGTCGAACACGTGCAAATAGCGGTGGTCTCCGTCGAAGCTGAAGAATCGCCCGCTGCCGTCCGGCGACAGCCCCGACCAACATCCGAAGTGCCACTGTTGATACGCCTGGTTGGGCAATTGCGCCACGCCGTTGCCAGCCCAGGGGAAAGCGCTGGCGGCATACTTCCCGTCGTCGGTCAGGCTCAGGTAGAACAGCGAGCCGTGGCAGATCGACGTGAGGTCCCACATCAACTCGCGCACCTCGGGGTTGTCCAGTTGGGTGCGGTACATCTTGCCGCCCTCGTAAAGGTGGCCATCCCGCTTTGGTTCGCCTTTCGCCAACTCGCGGTAATACACCCAGTCAATGCCCGTTTCCGGATCTCGCCAGACATCGCCCATCTGGGCTGTTTCAAGAATCGTCTTCCTTCCCGTGCCGTCAAAGTTGATGACGTTGACCTGCCGCTCGGGGTAGTCGGTCCAGACGATACGCTGTCCGTCGGCGGTGAACAGCGGCCGGTGGTAGCTGTCCGACTCGCCGATTTTCCGCGGCCCCTGATTGTCGTCACTGTCGAGGCCCCAGAGTTCCAGGCCATCCTCGTGCTGCATGTTGCCCTGTTGCCGCAACGGCCTCGTCCAGAGCGCCCGGGTATGGGCACCGGTGACCTCGCGCAACTGCTGTGGGAACGCTTCGGGCGATGCCACAGGCGACACCTCGTCGGCCAGCGTCACCGCAGTGAGGCAGCAGACGCCGGCCAGGATGGCAAAAATTCGTGTGACCATGAACCAAGCTTTCTGCTGTTGTGATTGTGGATGTATCTCCGTGCCCTTCAGAACTGACCCGCTCCACCACGAGTCCTCCATGGTTGACCACTTAGTCGTGTCGGTAGATCTGGATAAATGTGACGGCGGGCGTAATGGCGGTTGGGGCCGGCTTGAGCGTGAGTCGGCGGTCCTGACCGACCTTTACCGTCGTCCAGAACGCATCACGGCGCACATCCGATTGCCCGGGATCTTTGACCAGCACATCGTTGAGCAGGAAGTCGTTGACCTGCGTGAATGGCAGCGGCTTCTCATCGGGCCAGGCGAAACGCTCGGGCTTGCGCGGGGAACCGGCGGCGAGAAAGACGTTGTACGTGCCGGGCTCAAGCTCGATTTGCCAGGCAAGTAGATTGTGTTCGGACCATTGGCCAAAGGGACGAAGGTCATCGGCTTGCCATCGTCCCCAGCGGGCGAGGGTGCGGTAGCGGAAGTCGGGATCGGCCCAGATGGCCTCCTGAAAGACACTGGGGGTGCCGTTGGTCCATCCGTAGTTGAGTGTGGAGGCTTGGCCGGAGGTGCGTGTGCCAAACGGTTCGCCAAGGTCCGCGTGCCAGCCCTTGGACGGCTCCTGCCCGCGCCAGTGCTCAGCCTGATCGCCGCGATCGCCGCGCTTATCGCGGAAGTTGATCATGGCGACGGGCGTTCCGTCGTCGCGCTGCACCTGGTTGGGCGGGCCAGCGTGTTGTGGGTCGGGGTTGTAGAGCACCTGGTCGGGCTTGAGGTGAGCGAAGCCCTCTGGGTGGGCGCGCTGCATCTCGAAGACAGAGGCCATCGCAGGCTGCGGCCGGGGCGGGTTCGGATCCCAGGCCCGCACCACATTGCCGTAGTTGCGGCGGAAGGCGGGCGTGGGAATGTCGAAGAACCACGGTGCCGATGCAATCTCACCGCTACCGCCGTAGATGGTGTTGTTGATGAAGTCGTTGCCGACGTTTGCGGCGGCGATGCCGGGGTGGACCAGCGGCTTGGGACGCTGCTTGGTCTTGTTGAGTCGGTTGTGGTCCTTCTCCGGATCACCAAATACCACACCTGGCTCGAAGCGGTTCTCAACTGCAAAGACGTTGCCCAGGATGATGCCGTTGAAAACATGATAGCGCAGGACAATTCCAGGCCCGGTTCGGGCGCGAACTCGGTTGTGGAGGATCAGCGGGTTTTCGCTCTTGCCGCCGAGCATAATGCCTCCGTCGGGCCCGATCAGATCACAGTTGTAGATGGCGTTGCGCGGGCCCATGCCCGGGCCGTGAATCTCGGTGATACTTCGCTGCGCAAACGCGGCCCAGCCGTAGGAGCCGGTGCCTTTGAGCGCATCGACGGTGCAGTTCTCGAACAGGTGTGCCCGTCCCCAGTTCTGGTGCCACTGCATGTCGCTGGAAAAGAACCGACTGTTGCGAACGACGCCTGCGGTGTGGCCGGTGAAGTTGGGTGCGTGGCGGGCGTTGCGGACGTAGACGTTGTCAATCAGGCCGAAGCTCGAGCCGTGTAAGTAGCCCGAGCCGCCACCTGTATTGTTGCTCCAGCGCGGGTCGATGAATTCGCAATCGCGCATCTCATTCATGATGCCGCCGAGGCTCGCGAGGTCGCGGCCCGGGCGCTCGATGCGGACGTTCTTCATCCAGCAGTTCATCGCATGGCTGAAGTTGATGCCGCTAAACCAGATGTGCTGGGTCTGTTCAAGCACGAGATCTTCAACGCCGCACTCTTCGATGGGAAGTACGACCTGCATCCAACTTGAGTGCTCGCCGGTCTGCGCGTAGCCGTTGATCTTGGGATCCCATTGATCGACCTGTCCCTCATTCTTAGGGAAGTCAAATTGCAGCGGCTGTTCGATCTCGACGATCATTCCGCCGTTGTCCGCCGGGCGGAGCGACTTGACCGTGGCCTGCTGGTCGCGCGGCACACCGGTCTCACCGTCGCGCTCGATGGCCTCAACCCACGGCCGCGATGAATAGGACATCATCCCCACCATCGCACCCGGCTTGTACCCACGTTTTTCGGCGTCGGCGGCGTCCGCCAGATTCACGCGAATCTCGGTATCGCCCCGCCGCGCGTCGTCGAGAAACCAGACCTTGGATTGGTTATAGGTTTCGCCGTCGCCAACGAACGAGATTGCTGTCCAGTTGGAGCCGCCAATCATGTTCTTCTTGCCAGCGGGCAGCTCCTCCAGAAAACCTTCGGTCGACAAGGTGACAGGCGGCGAGGTAGCGCTCTCTTCCATCTGCACCTGCTCCTTGCCCTGTTTCTCCTTCCATTTCCATACGACCTTCACCTCAAACGTGGCGTTCTTGGCGTCCTTGAGCTCGCCAAAGAGCCTCTCGGCGGGGATGTTGACCACGTTGCTTGGGCCCGCTGGACGAAAGTGCAGAAACTTGTCGTACTGGTGCCGCTCGTTGTAGTCCTGAGCGTAGCCGAAGCGGATGGGTTTGCCATTGTCGGGGGTGATGGTGATGTAGAAGCCGTGGATGTGGCTGGTCTTGCCGCCGCCCTGCCGCGCTTCGTGGCTGGACTTCTCATGAAAGGCCTGGGCGTAGAAGCAGATCTGACTGTCGCGCGTGATGCGGCCGTGATGGGGGAAGGTCAGCACCTTGGCCACCGGTGCATCGCCAACGCCGTAGGCAAAGTCGAACTGGACGCGTGTCTCCTTCAGATCATTGCGGCCACCTTCCTCTGCCGACTTGCCGCGACCGGCACCACGGATGACGACCTTGCTGTGGCGGATCATGATCGGGCGCGTCAGCACGTACGTACCAACGGGAATCTTGATGACCCCACCACCAGCTTCGCCGCACGCATCAATCGCCTTCACCAGCGCATCGGTAAAGGCCTCACCGTTGGCCGAGCCTGCCAACTTCTCATCAATGGTCGTGAAAATGTTCTGCACATCCGGGATGCCCGCCTTGCGTTGGCCCGGGGTGCCGATGTGAACGCCCGCCCACGTCCAGTTGGGATAGATGATGCCATCGGGCCCGACCCAGTCCGCTGCCGTGAGCTTGTCCTGCGTGTAGTCCCGCGGCATGGTCGGTGTCCACGGATATGGCTTGAGCAGCGTGGTGTCGTACTCCAGTGCCTGGGCAAGCAGCGCGCTGGCGGTGGGCATCGCCAGAGCTATGACGGCAACGAGCAGTTCCAGCGTCAGCCGCCGGGAATGCGATAGTTCGCTCTTCATCAACATGGTCCCTTCTTGTGTCACTTGCTGAAAACGCGTGCAGACGGCCAGGGGTCCGTTGTTACCGGTTCAGCGGCGTTGGCGTCTGTGTTTGCGGGTCGGCAACTCGCTCTTTCTGCCAGCCGTACAGACTCGGTACCGGCGGAGTGGGTACCGATCCTTCATCAAGCTTGATGGCCTTGGGGGGAATGCCGACCCACAGATCACGCTTGCTGCCTGATAGACCGCCACTGCCGAAGGCATCCCACACGCGCACCGCAATCACGTTACCGGTGGGACGCAGCAGGTCGGCCGGGATTGTGTAGCGGCGTGGCGTTTTCCACGCGTCATCGCCGCTTGTGTCGCCGACCTTCTTACCGTTGACCCACGTCTCGTCGTAGTCGTCAACCAATCCAAGTGACAACACCACCTCTTTTCCGAGCAGTTCACGCGGCATGTCGAAGTGGTGACGCAACACCAACTCTCCGTCCATCTTCGTGAGATCGGCGGCCTTGTCGTTGATCATGGCGGGCATCGCAACCGTCGCCCAGTCACCATCCGGTGCGTCGGCAGCGAGCAGGCCAAGCGCCTTCTGGCTGGTGCCCGGGTCGGCGTGTTTGGCGGCCGGTGTTGCCGCGGCTGGACGCAGATCCACGGCCTTGAGACGCCAGTCACCCACGAGCGAAACACGCTCGGAAGTCGCAGAGTCATCCCCTGCAGCGAGCAATTCATTGCCACGAACCACAGCCGGATCGCCACCAGCGAACAACGGCAGCGTGTGCGGGACGCGGAAGTTATTGTCCTCAAACGCCAGTCCAGACGGAACGCCTTGCGGGAAGAAGACGGCACCGCGCACGGCCTCGGGGTCATCGCTTCCGTAGCTCTCCTTCATCATCCAGCCTTTGCGCTTCTCCGGGTCGTGGAGAACGAAACTGTTTCCTCGGAAGATTGAGTCGTCACTGCCTCGCCTGATGACTGCGGCGAAGCCCGCGCTGACGCGGAAGCGGTTGTAGGCAACAATAGTGTTTTGCGTCGCGCCGCCACCGAGCATCACGCCGTCCCACGGACTGGCGATGTCGTTGTGATAGAAGGTCAGGCGAGGCCCGGCCGGGGCGTGCATATCACCGTCGATGCGTGGCGAGTAGATGCCGTATCCATAAGAGCCTCGCGACTCTTCTCGGGGCGCGGGGTTCGCCCCCAGGCCGCTGTCGACGCGGCAATTCTCAAACAACACCTCGTAGGGCCAGTTCAGGTGAAAGTTGATGTCAATGTTATCCAACTGGCAATCGCGGAAGACCAGGCCGTTGGAGGCCATGGAGATCGAAAGATGACGCAGCCGACTGAACTGGCTCTGTTCGATCAGGCCATCGCAGGCGAAGCTGAAGCCGACGTACGCCACTGCGCCGCCGCGCGATAGCGACTCGTCTAGCTTGCAGTCGCGAATAATGAACTGCCAGCTTCGGGAGACACTCAGAGGCCAGTTGCCGACCCGACGCACACTGACGCCGCTCAACCAGCAGCCGCGCGTGCTGGTCATGGAAATGCCGTTAATCCCGGGGTTTACTGACGTCTGCTCGATTGTCAGATTCTCGATCCCGCAGCCGGTCACCATGGCCGGGACATGCATCAGTTTGGGGCTCTGGTCCATGGCCACGTCCAGGCGAATCGGACGGTCAAAGGTGACGGTACCGTTATCGATGGCGGTCACCTGCAAATACTGCCAACTGTAAATCGACCCATAGCTGCCATCGGTGGCCTGCTTCTGCAGTTGCGGACTCAGCGTTGCGATGACGCTCTTGGGCGGGGTGGCGGTGAAGGTGACAATGTCGCCGACCCTCACCTGCTTCACCGCATTGACGGGCAGGTGAACGGAAATGTCGCCTCGCTTGATGGGGCGATCGGGGTGGGCGTCGTAGCGCCGCCGGGCGTCCTCTGGACCCATCCGAATGATCGGCAAGGATGAACTCGTCTTGGAGGTGTCCTTGCCGGCGAATCGCGGAACAAGCCGCGTTCGTTCCCGATCAGCGCCGCGGAGCACTACGTTGTCGCGATCCAGTCTGATCGTCTGGTCGATGATGTAGTCCCCGTCGGGCAGCATTACAGCACCACCCCCTTTGGCGCCAGCAGCCGCGATGGCCGCCTGGATCGCAGCAGAGTCGTCCTGGTCGTCGTTGGGCACAGCCCCGAAGTCCACAACACTGACCACGACTTTGACATCGGGAATGCCGCCGGGGATACCGGCTCGCGAGAAGTCGGCGTAGACAATGCCGTCCGGCCCAACAATGTCCGCGGCAGTGATGTTGCCTCGGGTGGAATCGGCAGCCGCAGCCTGCTCACCATCTTGGGCCAGCGAGTTGCCAATCGGGATCACCAGCGCGACAACCACAGAGATCAGCCTGAACATACAGTGATAATTGCCCATTGTGTTCCTCGAAAATAAACCAACACTACAAGTCTCGTGAATCACCATCGGACTCAGCTACTGGCGATCAGACAGCGCCTCGTGAATTCGCACAAACTGAATCCGCAGCACAATCGCTTTTGGATATCAGAGGCATGATGTGCCATGGCGAGGAATCTTTCTGGAAAACAAACTGCGGGGGTAGCGTGTTCCAGACACATCAGGAACCTGTGCGAGGAACGGCCGTGCGGGGTGGTTGGGCGATCTGCCGCAGAGGCATCGCCGTGGGGTCATTGCGGGAACTGAGGCGCACTGTAGCGCTTGTCGGCCGAGCCCCCGGCGTCGGCCATGGTATCGCTGAACTTCGTTCCGTTGAGTGCAGCGGCGTGGCCGGCGGGAAACCAGACATTGGCGGAGTCGCTGTGCCGACGATGCGCGTAGGTACCGGATTCATACCCGTAACCCCCACCCCACTTGCGAGTCCCGAAACTGCTGCCCTGATTGGGCTGGGCAATCAAGGGATTGGCGTGGCCGATCTGGAACCGGGCCGAGTCCGACAGGTACGGAGCCTGCTGGTGAACCCTGCTGAGTTTGGTCGCCTTGCCGTAGAAATCCTTGTTGGTACCGTCGATGACCGTGCTCTCCCAGCCTTTACCCAGTAGGTCGTACCACTCCTCTCCCTTGAGGTTATGCGGGTAGCTGCGAATGCCGTAGATGGTCACGTTGGAGTTGCCGCTGATGATGCCGGTGCTGGCGCCGACGTAATTCTGCACCGTGCAGGGCAGGCTGGGGCAGGAAACGAAGTTGGGAAAATTGAACTCCCAGTTTTCGTTCGGAATTTGCTTCCGCGTGGCGATATCGGGCAGATAGCCGCGCATCATCAACGTGATGGCCCAATTACGGGAAACCCGGGCATAGCCGCTGGGGAATCTGGGATCGGGCGGCGAACCCGGGGGGAGAAGGCCATCGTACGATGGAAGCCAGTCCCTATCGTCCATGGCGTAGCTGGTGTTGGCGATGCCACTCTGGCGCAAGTTCGACAGGCATTGCGACGCCCTCGCCGCCTCACGCGCCTGCCCGAGGGCCGGGAGCAGCAGTGCCACCAGCAACGCAATGATGGATATCACCACCAGAAGTTCGATAAGAGTAAACGCGGGGCGGAATTGTCGCATGATCTGACTCCTGAACATTCCGGGCCTGGACGGTACTTGCGGACAAAGCGGCGGGGTTCGTTTCCGAGCGCCGCCGCCAGGAGGAGTTTTAGCGAGTTTGCTTACGCCGGGGCAACATCATCAAGCCGCCAAGCGCCAAAATCGCCAGGCTCGCCGGCTCGGGAATAGCGGTGAGCGAAATGGCGTTTGTCCCGTACACGAGTTGGTGGGTTCCGCCAATCGCGCCGGCCGCGATGGGGTTCACGATTGTCGCTCCCTCGTACTTAACGACGCTGAAAGTGCCCGCGAGAGAAGCGAAGGTGGCCAAGGTGTAATCGCCCGAAAGGGTCTCGAGGTTCAACAGATCCAGATCTAGGATTGCCCCGTTGTCGATCGTCAGGTCGCCGGCAATAGCCAGCAGATCGGACACACCCGCAGAACTAAGTTCCACTGCGAGTTTGGAGGTGTTGAGGAACTGAACATCGGTGGCATCGCCCGTGCTGGCGTTGGTGCCAAAGGTCAGCGTGCCCACACTTGTACCCGGAGCGATCGTACCGGTGATGCTTGCCAGCCCACCGCTCTGGAGGGTTCCGTTACCCCCGAGTGTGGCCCCGGTGCCGACGGCGTAGTTGGCATTCGTTGCGGCCTTGGTTACGGTCTGAGTGCCGTTGATGAGCAGTGTGCCACCTTGGACGCGGATGATGCCATCAGTGTTCGTGCCAGAGAGGACCGACACATTCCCGGCCAAGACCACTTTGCTTGTCGAAGCGCCGTTCACCACCAGTTCATCACTGGAGTCGAACGCCCCGCGCACCGTCAAAGTCAGGCCGTCAGCCACGGCGATTTTGTTGCCGCGCGGGTCCATGGTGCCGCTCGCGAAGCTGAAATTACCGCCGGTGAATTTCACGTCTTGGCCTGAACTGCCGCCCGAGATGGCAAGAACACCGTTTGACACGATACTGGTCGAAGCGTTGATCTTGTTGCCGTTGCCGGTGCCCGTACCGCCCCCCATGCTCAGTTTCGCGCTGCCCAGAGCATTGACGTGACCGAGCGTAACAGAGTTGCTGCCCGGATTCAGCGCCGCGTTGCTACCCGTCCAACCATTGTTATCGCCGGTGATAAACAGGGTGAAGGTGGAAGATCTCATCTCCAGCCCCATGTCGCCGCTGATGCTGCCCGCCAGCGTGACCGCGCCAGTGCCCGCTCCCACGATGTAGCGGTTGTTGTTCTGACTTGTCCATGTGAACGCCGAATTGATCGTCACCTTGCCTGCGCCGCTCTGCGTGAGGAAGTCGATGTTCCGCGCGGTGGACCGCAGGGTGTCGCCGTTGAATACATAGTCGCTGGCGGCGTTGAACGTCAATGTCTTCACATCGCGGTTCACCCCGCCCAGATTAACGGTGTATGAGGTGGCTGTGCCGAACGTCAGGTCGTCACCGGCAAGGGGCACCGAGTTGGTATCCCAGTTCTCGCCGACGCTCCAAAGCGTCGGGTTGGTCCCGTCATCGCCCTGCCAGACCAGCGGTGCGCCGAAGGCGGGCGCGCTACCCGCCAGGCTCAGCGCCGCAACAAGCAACAATCGTGTCGTTGGTTTCAGTGTCGTCATGCTCGAATCTCCTTCAGATATATGACTCTCGATCATTCATCCTGCCGGAACATCCGGCTGGTAACATGTGTCTCACTTTTCACACCCCTCAAGGGGGCGATTACATTTCATCTCTGCGGCGGTGGGGCCACGGTCTGGCCGGCGTCGAATGTGCAGAACACCGCCACCGGGTCCAGCGGCTTGCTCGGCTCACGAATCTTCTCCTGAAGCTGCCCAAAAGCACGATACCCCACGCCAAAGCTATGCAAACGCATCTGCGCAGGCTTGATCCCCATCACCGAATTTGCACCATCACTCATCACCACCACCGACAGGTCGCGCGGCACGCTCAGCCCCGCTAGATGCGCTGCGAATAGCAGGTCCGTCACGTTGTGCATCACCAGCACCGCCGTCGGACGATCCGGCGAGCGCAGCAGATCGACCAACGGCTGAATGCAGGTGGCCGGGTCAGGGATCTCTTGGATTGGTATGAAGTCCTGATACACCATCCGTGGCGTCAAACCGGCCTTGGTCATCGCATAGGCATACCCACGGCAACGATCAGCGAGGCTGTAGTGCGATCCGACCGGCTTGGGCCCGAGGTAGGCGATACGCCGATGACCATGCTCCAGCAATATCTCCGTCGCCCCGGCAGCGCCGCCGAAGTCGTCGGGGTGGACGCAGTCGTAATCGAGCTTGACGTTGAGCCATATGGCCGGGAGGCGATAGCGCTCAATGTGCTGGAGCATAATCGGCGGGAAGTCGGCGGTGTAGGAGATCAACAGCCCGTCGACGCACCATTCCCGCAGCACCTTGGGCATGCCAGCCGGGTCGGCAAGATCCGTGTCGGGCACCAACCCCATCGACAGGTGCATGTTCTGCGCCGCCGCTTGCTGCTGAATGCCGTAAAGCATCGATTGCGGGATGCCGCCCCGGCTTGAGTCAGTGCTTTGCAGGATGCCCACCGCACAAAAACGCCCTTGACGCGTGGCCCGAGCCGCAGCGTTGAGACGGTATCCCATTTCTTGAGCAATGCGGTGAATCCGCGCCGACCGCCTGACCGCGTCGCTGCGCATGACCGTTCGATCGGCATTAAGCACGTTCGACACGGTTTTGGGCGAGACATTCGCCTTCTTGGCAATTTCAGCCAGCGTCGCCAAATTGACCTCCGAAGCTCAATCACCGCCGAAGCGCGTGAAACATACAACGATGTACATTACAACATTGAGTATACGGACGGAAGCGAGACTGTCAAGGGCATTTGGAAATCCGGCTGCATATTTTTTTCAGCCGAACCCGGCTAGGCGTGTGAATCTTGGGGCCATAACTGAAGAATTGGGCCTGTTCCACGTTGCACACCGACCAAGGAGATATGTCAGCGGTCATCAATGAAGCAGACCTGTCGATGTTTTTTGCCTTCAACGGTCACCCGGAGAACCGCGTTGTGGTGCGTGAACGTAGAGGCAAGGAGTGGCGTGAGCTTCTGCGATCGGCAACGCCAAATCGGTTTCCACTATACATTGGACGGTCCAAACAGTGACAGAACCGCACGCGCAACGCATTGTTCTCAACGAATCAGGAATAAGAACATGAAACTGATGACGATTCCCGCATGGACGGTGTTGTTGGCGACAGTGTGTCTGTTCAGCGCGGCGTGGGCCGGTGAGCCAGGCGCGCATGACCCGCAATATGCGACCCCCGGGCTCTGGCCGGAGGATGTGCAGAAGACGGCGTACGCGGCACAGGCTTGGCCAAAGGCTCCGCTCTACGTCTGGGCAGCGACCGGCCGGGGAGGCGAGGAGACCGACCCCAAGGACCCAGCCAATTGGACGGTGAATGGCCAACCCGCCACCGCCGCGCCGGGCGAAGGCGACGACATCCTTTTCCCGACCGGCTCGGCGATCCGCTTGAAAGAGAACACCAATCTTGTCGTTCGCCACCTCACGGTCGAGACGAAGGTGAGGGTGATCAAGGCGCTGCGGATTCGGCCACTGGGGAACGTGTGGATCAAGCAGGGCGCTCAGGTGGATGAGGTCGCCAACTTCAGCGGGCCGAACAACGTCTTTTTGCGCAACGACAACCGGGACTGGCGCAAGGGCGGAGCGGGCATCGCCAACAAAATTGTCTTCAACAAGCCCGTCGGCAGTTCGATTGAGATTCTCGGCGCGGTGCTGGCCTGGGACGAGATGGGCTTTTTCTGCGGCACGGTGATCGTGGGCCCCGACGCCATCCTGCTGCCCGGCAACCGTTCCAGCCAGCCAGTCTATCCCGATGCCAAGCTGGTGCTGATGTCCGGCGCGACTTATCACAAGCGCGGCAATCAGCCCCACGAATCGGATCTGGTGGTTTCCGGCGCTATCCAGGCGGGCACGCCGGAACGTCCCCTGAAAAGCGACTGCACCCTGGGGTTGAGTTTCAAGACCAAGGGGACCGAGAAGATGTCGAAGCATTACCCTGCTGGCGGCCCCAACGATTACGGACTGATGATGAATCCCACGGCCAGTCTGCGGGTGTACAGCACCGACACCCGCAAGGCCCGTCTAGTGCTCACCTGGAACGGACTGGGCAGTTACGCGTACCAGGGAGCCGGCGACCCGGACTCCGTGGAGCGGCACGTGGACCTGGTGTTGCAGGGCGACATCCAGCTTTCAGGTGTCCACTTTGATCGCATGCTAACGGGAGGTATTCATATCGGCGACGCTTCCGTCAGTCAGCAGAGCGGTATCTCCTTCGGCGAGCACAACCAGGGCAAACCCCCCGAACTTTTTAAGGTTCTAGAAGAACCTATCGTGGCCAAACTGGTTTACAGCGCCGCGGCGATTCCCAAGCCCGCCTCTCAAGAAGGCGGCACAGAGTTCAACCCCAGTGAGAACCGATAAGCCGCGACCTTCCCACCCCCGCCCCGAGACCCCCATGAAGTATTGGCTCATCATTCTGTTCCCCCTGGCGGTTGGGACGGTGGCCCTGGGATTGGTAAATCCCAAGCTCCAACCCGGCGACTTGTACGATCGGTATCGGGTGGTGGCGACGCTGCGGGTGGCCGACGTGGACCTGGATGCCCGACAGGTGCGCCTGAAGGTGGTCCAGATCGTCAAGGGAAAGTTGGAGGCCGAGGAATTGAACGTGACGATATCGGGTGACGCAGCGGAAGCCGCCGCCGACGAATTGCTCATCAATGGAAGCACCGTGGTGGCCTTCATCGGCACCGCCCAGCGTGGTCAGGAGCGGGATGTCCTGTTCTATCCCGGCAGCGGGCGCTGGCAGTCCGGCCAGTTGGAGCAGCGTGACAACCCTTCCGGATGGACTTGGGACAAAGATCTGGAACTGGAGCTGTTCGGCACCTTCAACGGCCCCCCCGACCGATTGGCGGAAATGATGACCGACCGGCGCGACGGCCGCTATTTTTTCCCCGCCACACCGCACGCGGGTTTCAAGCAGGCCATCACTTTGGCGAGATTGCCGGGCGCGGTGATGGGAGTGGCGCTGTATGACCTGAATGACGATGGGCGATTGGACGTGGTGGGCTGCAGCGCCGCAGGTGACCGGGCCTGGCTTCAGACCGCACCGCTAACCTTTACCGATCGCACCGGGGAACTGGGTCTGACAGGTAGCGCCAGCCGCAGCGTAGCCATTGGCGATGTCAACGGTGATAGCATCGCCGACCTGTTGCTCGATGCGCAGGTCTGGCTGGGCAGCGGCCAGAGCCAGTCGCGACTGTTCACCAAGTCGGATGGATTGCCGACGGAGGCGTCAGTGGACTTCAAGGCCGCGTCGCTGGTGGACGTGAATAGCGATGGCTGGCCGGATGTCGTGGTGTCGCGACGCGGTCGGGGCTTGGCGGTGTACCTGAATGCCGGTTCCAAAGAAGGGCGATTCAAGGATGCCACCGCGACGATGGGTCTTGATGCCGAAGACTGCGGCCACGATGGCGATGGATTCTTCAGCCCCGGCGATTGGAACGGTGACGGGCGCACCGACCTGTTCTACGCGGTTCGCAACGGTTTGATCCTCGTGCAGGGAGCCGACGGACGGTTTGCCGCCGTGGAACACGATCTGGACATCGACCTGAGTGACGCCGAAGGGTTGGGCGGTACGGCCGTCTTCGCTCCGCTTTGGACCGCAGACGGGGGCGATGTGGTTTTTTCCACGGGAGTAGGCGTTCATCTGCTTGTCAATGTCAAAGGCCGCGCGCGGGAGCGCACTGCCTCGGGCAATGAACTGACCGAGACGAGCTTCAAACAACTGGCGATGATCGCCGAAGACCTCGACGCCGACGGGTCGATCGATCTTTTTGTCGCCAGTCGCCAATCGTTTCCGTGCAAACTTTTTGCCAACCGGGGATATGGCTCGTTCACCTGTCCGACAAAATACAAGGCCGCCGTGATTCCAGACGAAGCGGCGGAGTTCGCTGTGTGGGGCCTTGCTGCGGGGGATGTGGACGGCGACGGAGCCAACGACCTGCTGCTCGGCGGGGTGGATGGGCGCATCCTGCTCCTGATCAATCGAACGCTAAACGACCGACCGCTGGAGGCCCCGGTGGGCGCCACCCTGGCTCAGCAAGTCCTTGCGAATACGCGCATCTTGAGTGCGCGGGTGTCCGGCAAGGGAACCATCGGGGCACAAGCCACCCTGACCGATGCGAACGGCCGCGCGGTGGGCCGACTACGTGTGGTCGGCAACGTCGCCACCGGCTGCCGTGGTCCGGATACGCTGAACTTCACCGTGCGGCACCCGGGGCCTCACACCCTCACGGTACAGTTCTCCGACGGGGCCATTCAAAAATGGACGGTGGATCTGGCCACCGAACAACGCCGCATCGAGTTGCATGCCGCGAGGAACAATCCATGACTCCATCCCCTGCAGTTACGACGACCTGGCTGGCACCACAGGAGTGATCGAATGCGTGCGAGGACCGGAGCGCAGTTGCAGTTCCAGCCGCCGTACAGTCCGGACTAGTGGTAGCCTGACCCTCTTCGGAAAGCGCTTCTTGCAGACCTTAGCCATTGCCGTGTGCGGCAAGCCCCAGCGGAGCCCGACGTTGACGGGCTCGTCCGATGATGGCCCGAATTGCTGGGCGGGCTTCTGAGTCACTACGAGCGAAAGGCTGCATGATGCGTGATGAAAACGGGCATTGCCCGACATTTTGGTCCGCCGCCGTAAGTGGACCAGCGCACGCGATCTGCTGCACAACAGTTAAAAAAAGTCTTGACAAACCGTCAACCCATGATACACTGGCTTGAGTAAAGGTTAAATCACCTAGGGTAAACGTTGAAACCCATTCGGGTACCGGCATTATGGCCACGCTCAAAGAAGTAGCTCGGTCCGCTGGTGTTTCCATTCGCACCGTCTCCTTGGTGCTCAATGGCGACTATCGTGCCAATCGCATCAGCGACCGCCGCGCCAAGATGGTTCAGAGCATCGCCGGGCGGATGGCGTACCGGCCAAACAGTGCCGCCCGGGCCATGCTCAAGGGCCGCTTCGGCTCCGTGGCCATGGTGCTGAGCACCGACGCCGAAACCAGCTATATGCCCCAGCAACTCCTGGGCGGTATCCAGGAGGAACTCGCCCGCCACGGCTTAAACCTCATCGTCACCTCGGTGCCCGAAAAACAACTCGCCAGCACTGGCCCAGCCCCGCGCATCCTGCGGGAAAGAATGGCCGATGGCCTGATCCTCAACTACCAGTACAAAATCCCCCCACGTCTGGCGGAACTGGTCGAGGACCGCCACCTGCCGGCGGTGTGGACCAACGTCAAGAAACCCACCGATGCTGCCTACGTCGATGACTTCGGCGGAGCCATCCAGGCCACCCAACACCTCCTGCAACTGGGCCATCGGCACATTGCCTATGCCGACCTCTTTGTTTCCCGGCAGAAGCTGACCACCGCCCACTACAGCACCCTGGATCGCCAGGCAGGTTACGAAGCCGCCATGCGTAAGGTCGGCCTGGAGCCAGTGGTGATCCGCTCCCCAAGCGGCACCGACCAGCACACCGGCCTGCTCCTGGCCAGAGCCACGCTGGCCAGCACGGATCGCCCCACAGCCCTGCTGGGGTACTCCGCAGAAACAGTCGGCACCATGGGCTTCGTGGCCGCAGGACTGGGCATGATCTTGCCCCGGGACCTCTCTCTGGTGAGTTTCGGCCTGCCCTGGGTTTCACCCATCGGCCTGGACTTGTGCATCGTCGAACTGCCCCTGACCAAGTTAGGGCATGAAGTGGCCCGGATGGCGGTCAGAAAAATCGACATTCCTTTGGAGCATCTGCCCTCCGAAGCGGTCGCCTGCCGGCTGACCCCCGCCCGATCCGCCACTTCACCGGGAGCAATGTGATTGACTTGTCGGATGCGTGTGCATCCGCTTGATCATAGATTATCTTATTAGGAGATCGGACATGTTGAAGAATTATCTACTGGGCAGGGGTTGACCTTCCCATTTCCAAAATGTGACCTTCACCCCGGCTTGTGAAGGTGATATAGAACAGCGATATACCCAAAAGGTCAAAATCAATCACAACCATTATTGAGTCTATGTCACGAAAGTACGAATGACAACTCAAAGGAGTCTGAGCATGTCCACCAACTCTCGAACTGCACTGACTCATCAAGCGTTTACGTTAATCGAGTTGTTGGTGGTTATCAGCATCATCGCCCTGCTGATCTCCATTCTGCTGCCTGCACTTTCGTCGGCACGGGCGGCTGCCAACCGCACCATGTGCCTGTCCAACCAGCGGCAGAGCAACCTTGCTATATTGGCCTATGCCGCCAATGGTCGAGATTGGTTGCCTATCGCCGGCACGCAGGGGATCAACCACCTATCGAATCCCGCCTGGGGCGATTTGTATTACTATCTTGGTAACTGGGACAACCTGGGGCGGCTATTGGACAAGGGCTATATCAGCCAGTCCAACTTCCTGTATTGCCCAGACCAGCAAAGCGCATATTTCAAGTATGCCAAGTTTCAACCCTATCCCACTCCGCATAACCTGGGGTGGGGGACGTTTATTAATATTGACTGGAGTTATAACCTGATGGTGGCCAACCCCAGCGGTTCGCCGGGTACCAACCAGTCTCCTGAAATGACCCGCAAGTACCAAAGAACCAGTGACCTGCCTACCAACTACGCCCTGCTGACGGATGTGTTTTCCGAGGGGGTTGAAGGCTACTGGAAGCCTTGGCTGTGGGCTCACACCAAGCCTATCGGTCTTAACGCCATTTACGGCGATGGTAGCGGGCGTTTTGTCCAAGACGACAACCTAATCACGATCATCAATAACAAAGGGGGATACACCAACTGGCGACCAGACATTGTCGCAGACGTGCTGGATCGCCTTAAACGCTAAACCCATCCCCCCCCCCCCCGACCCACCCCAGACTCCACACCCCTGCCTTCACACAAAGTTATTTACACGGATATTATTCATGCATAAGTATTGGATTACCCTCGTGCTGGTTTCGATGCTGATCGGTTGCGCTCAAGGCTTTGCCCAGGCAGTGAGCTTTCCACCCCAGGCGGGGGTTAAGAGTATCAAGGACTTCGGTGCCAAGGGGGATGGGCTGACTGATGACACCGAGGCTTTCAAGAAGGCGGTGGCACTGGGGGTCGATGACAATCGCTTCATCTACATTCCCAATGGTACTTACCTGCTTAGTGATACCATTGGCTGGGCTCGCAGAAGGACGTTGATGGGTCAGAGCCGGGATGGTGTGATTCTCAAGCTCAAGGATAAGGCTCCGGGCTTTGCTCAGGGTGACAAGCCCAAGGCGTTTATTCATGCGGCGGTTCCAGGCGGATACTACGGCCACGACAGTTGGGCCAATGCAGCGTTTGATAACTACCTCCAGAACCTGACCATCGACACCGGCTCGGACAACCCGGCAGCCATCGGCCTGCTCTATACCACGCACAACAATGGCATGGTCGAGGGTGTGACCATTCGTTCGGACGATGGGCAGGGGGTTATTGGGCTGGACTTATCGCAGACCGAGTTTGGGCCGGGCATGATTTCGCAGACGCGCATTGATGGGTTTGATGTGGGTATCAAGACGCCGGGCAATGTATCTAACGCGGTGTTCGAGGATATTACACTTGTTAAGCAGCGGGTGGTGGGCATTGAGAACTATCACCCGATTGTGATTCGCAAGTTGCGGAGTGAAAACAGTGTGCCAGCGATTCGTCACAGTGATCTCGGCCTGCCCCATTTGGTGCTTATTGATGCGGTGTTGAACGGTGGCGACGCGGCCAATGTGGCCATTGAAAGCAAGGGGGATTACTACCTTCGCAACGTGATGGCGCAGGGTTACAAGGCGGTGTTGAGTGACGGCGGGGAGGTGGTCGCGGGGATGGAGATCAAGGAGCGGTTCAAGGGCCGGACAAACCTGGAGGAGAAGGCCCAGGTGCTGGGCGGGGTGAGCCTGGTGTTGCCTGTGGAGGAGCCGCCTGCGGTGTTCCAGGAGCCTGCGGAGAAGTGGCTGGTGTTGGAGTCGAGTGGCAAGGATGACACCGCCGCCATTCAAAAGGCCATGGATTCCGGTGCCAAAACCATCTTTTTCAAGGCTGGTGAATATCGCGTGAGCCAGACCATCCGCGTCCCGGCCAGTGTACGGCGGATTCTATCGGTGCCCGGTGCGACCTTGCGGGGCACACGCGAAATCTTTGGCATCGGCGACCTGAAGGACACCAGTCGCGATGACTTCGGCGGTAACAAGCCTTTTTTGCGTATCGAGGGCAACACCCGTGAGTCGCTGAGTTTCGAGCGGTTAAACTTCTCGGCCTGGCCGTTTCGAGTCCATGGAATTGAGATCGCCAGCGCACGGCCGGTGTTGACCCGGCATGGTGCCATGGGTCACCCCGGCGGCGAAGTGCGAAACACCCCCGAATCCGTGGGCGGCAAACTTTTCTTGGTCGAGTCGAGTCCCGACCTCCGGGTCAAGGGTGATTATCACGTCTGGATGCGGCAATGGAACCCGGAGAACAACCCCTTTGATCCCAAGTCGCCGACCATGAAGAAACGCACCTACCTGGTCAACGATGGAGCAACGGTCTGGATCCTGGGTTACAAAACCGAAGCTCCCGCCATCCATGCAATAACCAAAAATGGAGGCAAAACCGAAATCCTCGGTGGGTTCTTCCGCGACCACTTCGGCGGACAGGACATCGGCGGGGATGAACCCTACTTCATCACCCAGGATGCCTGGCTCAGTGCCATGTATGTCCAATACGGCTGGAAGTCCGGCAAGGCCCGGGCACTCCAGGGCGTTGAAACTCAAGGTGATCAGACCCGCGAATTCATACTCACCCCCGACACCCTCACTGTGGGCCTTTACAGCGTCAAACCCCGCTAACCCGGCTCCACCCGGCTTTGAATGGAAACGCACATGAAGAAGATGGCATTGATTCTGGTGATATTGGTTTTGGGCATGGTGATACTTCTGGCTGGCAAGGCTCCCGCTGCAGAGGTGGTCAAGGATGCCGAGGGTTGCACCGTGCCACCTCAGCCGGTGTCGGCCTATGCTGCGGCGGCCACGGCAGCGGACTACGCCAAAGCCACGGCCCACGACCCGCACTTTTCCGACCGCAAGATTTGGCCTCACACCACGGGCAAGGAGGCTTACGCCACTTACCAATGGCCCAAGGGGCGGGTGCTGGTGTGGGCACATCCCGATATGGGTGACAACGCCAAGGCCTTTAACGTCGGCGATGCAGGCAACTGGCTGGAGAATGGCAAGCCCGCCACGAAGCTGTGGGATGAAAGCACCGATCTGGTCTTTCCCGATGCCTACAAACCTTACACCGTGAGTCTCGCCTCCGCCAAGCGCAAGCAGCAGATGCGGCATGTCACCATCGGGGCCAATGCTGTCTTGGTCACCGGGGGCGACGGTGTGGGACGGATTATTCTGGGCAACCTGTGGATCAAGCGCGGGGGCAAGACCGGCAACCAGGGAGCCACCAGCTTCCTTGGCCCCGGCGATGTCTTTGTGCGAAACGACAACGACTTCATCCCCAACATGGACACCGACTGGCGCAACCTGGCCAATCTCTCCCAATACTTCAATCTCAACAAGGCCAAGGGTGGAAGCATCGAGTTTCTGGGGCATATTTCCACCAGCGACGAGTTCAATCAGGGCCCTTGCCTGGTCATCGTCGGGCCGGACAGTCGTGTGCAGCCCGGCCGCAACGCCACGCCGACCATTGACACCGGCGGGGTGCTGGCGTTGATGGACGGCGCGCGGTTCTACAGCTGGACCAACAACTGGGACAGCCGGGACCTGGGTTGCAGCGGCACCATCCAGGCGGGCCTGCCCGACCGTCCCGTCAAGCGTGACGCCTACCTGCTCCTGACGCACAAGAACTTCACCGGCGCACGTTACCAAGGCCCCAATCCCTGGATGATGTTTGACAAGGAAGTCCGTGAGTTTCCCCGCCTGCCTTCGCTGCTGCTTAAACAAGGAGCCGAGTTGAAATCCTACAGCACTGATCTGAGCAAGGCCCGGCTGGTCATCAGCTACGCCGGCTACCTGGGGATGTGGGACTTCCGCGCTCCCAAGGGTTCCAACTATGAGCGCGAGCAACTGGATCGCCGGGATCATCCCCAGGAGCGTTTCGCCTGGCTTGATGCCCTGCCCCAACTTGTGACCGTCTATTTTGCCCCCGGTGTCAAGGTTGAAGGTGTGTTCTTTGACCACATCGCCCCCGGTGGCTTGCTGATGGCCAAGCCCCAGGATCGCAGCACCTGGAAGAACGTGACCTTCGGTACACACAACGGCGGCAAGCCCGAGGCCCTGGTGCAAGCGGTCGAAGAACTCAAGGGCGACAACCCCCACTATTAATTCCCATTCTTTCCCCGCCAGGCCGTCGGCTGGCTCATGGAATCTTCAATGACACGCCTCCTTGATTTGAAGCTCCAACTTCATCCACGACGTTTGCTTCACCCATGCCCCCTTAGCCACGATGGCCGGGGGCGATGGGTGGTTTCTCTGCTGGTCATGCTGATGTTGGTGGGGCGCGTTGCGACGGTACAGGCTCTGGTTAATCCCTCGCTTCAGCCGGTGGACATTGCCCAGCGGCATAAGGTGATCGTGGCGGGGAGCGTGGAGAAAATCGATGTGGAGCATCGGACGCTTACGCTGAAGATCGACACGGTTTTCAAGGGTGACGCCAAGCTGACGCAACTGGTTTTGCAGGTGCCAGCCGTCGAGGGGCAGGAAGCCGGCGGCTGGGGGGCGACCCCGGACTTTCTGAATCAGGTCAACGCTGGTGATGGCATCGTGGCCTTTCTGGGCCAGCAAAGTGCCCGCGGTCAGGTGCCCAGCCTGCTCTATCACGGCTCATGGTGGCATGAGATTCAACCCCAGGGTCAAGATCTGGAGCATTGGGTCTGGCAGCGAAACGTGGGGGATCAGATGTGGGGCACGTACAACGGTGCAGCCGGTCAATTGGCCAGGATGGTGGCCGATCAGGCCCGGGGCAAAGCCTTTTTTCCCAGCCTGCCGTTTACCCGGTTTAAGGAAGCCCGCATCATCGGGCAGGGAACTACTCCGCTGGCGGGTGTGGCCATGGGCGATCTGGACGGTGATGGGCGACTCGATCTGCTCTCCAGCGGGGGCGATGGGGTAAAGGTCTATCTGCAAACCGGAGTGATGGAATTCACGGATCGCACCGAGGCGCTGGGTTTGGCGGGCATCAAGGCGATGAGCGTTTCGGTCGCCAGCGTGGATGGCAACGGGCGCGAGGATCTGTTGCTGGACGGCCGCTTGTTTCTCAACGAAGGCGGCAAGTTCGTGCTCTCGCATCGACTGCCCGACGCGGCGGCTCAAGCCGTCAAAGTTTCCGCCTTTGTTGATCTCAACGGCGACGGCTGGCCGGATGTTTTGGTGTCTCATATCAGCGGCGGCCTGACGGCCTGGCTCAACCCCGGCACCCCGACTGGATCATTTGTGCAAGCGACGGCGGCGCTGGGCTTGGACGAATCCGCTGCAGGCGCTGGGTTGACGGGTTTTGTTTTACCCGGCGATTGGAACAGCGATGGCCGCACCGACCTCTTCTTTGCCGCAGGCAAGGGATTCCTGCTCATTCAACAACCCGGCGGCGGCTTTGCCCCCCAGGAATTGAACGTGGACCTCTCCTTTAGGGTTAATGACAGCGACGACCCAGGCTTGACCGGCGCCGGCGGGTTTGCCCCCCTCTGGAATGAGTCCAGCAGCGACTTGGCCCTGCCACAGGACACCGGCCTGGTGCTGCTTGATAACCAGGATGGTCCGGCGGTGGATGTGGCTGGACTGGGCAATGAAAGCCACCTTTCCCGCACCAGCCAGTTGGCCACCCTGGTCGAAGATTTGAACATGGACGGGCGGATGGACCTGCTGACCCTCTCGCGACGGGCCGATGGCCGCAATATCTTCCACACCAACCGCGGCTACGGTTCATACATGGTCGATGACCTCTACGCCAAGGACCCGATCATGCCCGGCGAGGCCTACGACGTGGGCCACGGTGGAGCTGCCGTGGGCGATGTCGATGGCGATGGCGCTACGGACCTGTTGCTGGGGGGCCTCGACGGCAAGCTGCGGCTGCTCATCAGTGACGTGCTGCGCAGCCGTGTCCCCGGGGAGCACGACCTCTATCAGCAGCAGGTGCTCAGTCGCACCGCTATTCTGGCGATTGACTTTGCCATCCAGCGCGGAGTCGTGGGCGCGCGCGTTGACGTGAGCGGCGCCGATGGTCAACCCATCGCCTGGCGTCGCATCGGTGACGCGGTGCTCACCGGCTGCGCCGGCGCGCACCAGGCACGCATCGCCATCCGTGAGCCGCAGACAGTCAAGGTCGCCATCCACTGGTCGGATGGCGCCACGGTTGAAAAGGAAGTGAGACTTGAGCCGGGCAAGGTCGTCTCCCTGACTGTATCCCGGCCCCTGGACGCCGCTGTCAACCCATGGGGTCTGCCCATTTTTCGGGGCGGGATTTCACGCGGCGTGTTTCCAGTAGGTTTTCCATTGGCCGCTGTGCTCCAGGGCGGCCAGATGGGCGATGGCGTCGATGCCGCGCTGGTCCCAGCGCATGCCCGAGCCTTTGAGA
>JBGSTK010000073.1:0-18566 GCA_041736565.1 Phycisphaeraceae bacterium
TCTCAAAGGCTCGGGCATGCGCTGGGACCAGCGCGGCATCGACGCCATCGCCCATCTGGCCGCCCTGGAGCACAGCGGCCAATGGAAAACCTACTGGAAACACGCCGCGTGAAATCCCGCCCCGAAAAATGGGCAGACCCATGAGATGCAGAAAGAGGACGCGAGTTGACAAAGTCGTAGTGACGAGATCAGGCGTTTTCTTTGATGATGCCGTTTACGTACCTCGCAGCCCCGCATTTGCATGCGGGGCTCCGGGGAAGGTGAATGTATTTCGTAGCCCCGCATGCCAATGCGGGGCTGGCGCACGTCGGTCCCTTCACGCCCGGATTCCCCCGCCACCCCGGGAAACCGTCGTGGGAGATAACGGGATGAATTAATCCGTTATTCTCACGAGGCAAACGAATCCTTCATCCGGGGCCATTAATCTGCTTCTGCCACCTCAGACGTGGCGTCAAAAAGGAGGAATGCCGCGTGCGCGGCAACGTTGATCGCTTTCGGCGGGCTTGACGATCATCGTATTCTCCAAGCCCTATTCGACGTGTCATCACTCCAAACCCCACGCCATGAACAATCGCGTGGAGAGCGATCATACGTCGACCAAGAGAAAGGAAGCAGACATGCGGATTCCCCCCACCTCACGGCTCATTGTTGCGGCATTGAGCCTGGCAACCTTCGCGGGCGCAGCCCAGGCCGCCGGCCAAGCCAAGAACGTCATCCTGATGATCAGCGATGGTCAGGGTTTCAACCACGCGATCGCGGCCGAGCAGTACACCGGGTCGCTGGCCCCGTATCACAGCTTTGATGTGAAACTTGGCATGGCGACGTTCTCGGCCAACAACAACGCGGTAAGCAACCCGTTGGGTTACGACCCGGCCAAGATGGCGACGGACAAGAACTACGTCAACGGCAACGCAACCGACTCGGCCTCCGCCGCCACCGCCATGTACACGGGCGTGAAGAATTACGATGGCGAAGTCAACTGGACCACCGATGACAAGCCGCTGACGACCTATTTTGAGAAGGCGGCCGCGACTGGCATGAGCATCGGCGCCGTCAGCAGCGTCGAGTTCAGCCATGCGACCCCCGCGGCCGTATACGGCCACAACTCCAGTCGTAACAACTATGCCGCCATCGGCACCGAAGGCGTTTACGGCTCGAATCCCGTCAACGACCTGACCAACAGCGGCACCAACCCCAAGGCTGGCGACAACAACAACTACGATTCCAAGAACTACCACGAAAACCTCAAGGTTCTGATGGGCGCTGGCAGCGGCGACTATAACGACAACGGCGCCGCAGCCGATCCGTCCGACCAGTATGTCGGTGGCACAACGGCTTGGGCCGACATCAAGGACGGCGCTCCCAACGGCTGGACGCTGGCGCAGAGCAAGGCCGAGTTCGAAGCTATCGCCAATGGCACCGTGGCCTCCGCTCCCGACAAACTGTTGGGCGTGGCGCAGGTGGCGACCACCCTGCAACAGGGCCGCAGCAATCCGGCCGGCAACTTCGATCCCATGAACACCAACGTGCCCACGCTGGAGACGATGACCAAGGCCTCGCTTAATGTCCTGGCCAAGAGCGACAAGGGATTCGCGGTGATGATCGAAGGTGGCGCGGTGGACTGGGCTGGCCACGCCAACCAACTGGACCGCACGATTGAAGAGCAGATCGACTTCAACAACTCGGTACAGGCTGTAATCGACTGGGTCAACCAGGGCGGCGATAACAACGATTGGAGCAACACGCTGTTGATCGTCACCGCCGACCACGAAACCGGCTGGCTGCACGGCGGCAACAACCCCGATTCCTACTTCGATGTCAACGGCAACGGCCAGTTCGATCTTGGCGTCGACTACGGCCACATGAAGGACAACGGCGCTGGCGTGCTGCCCGGCGGGGGCTGGTGGAGCGGCGGCCACACCAATCAACTGGTGCCCCTCTTCGCCAAGGGCGCTGGCGCTGAACTGCTTGAAGGCTACATCGTCGGCACCGATGCGAACCTCGATGCCTACTACGATCTGACCGACAACGGCTGGACCGGCTTCGATGGCCGCTACATCGACAACACGTCGATCTACAACGTGATGATGCAGGCCAGCGGCGTTCCTGAGCCCGCAAGCTTGGGCATTCTGAGCGTCAGCGGCCTGCTTCTGCTGGCGCGTCGTCGGCGTCAGGCGTGATCGTGATCGGACAATTCGAGTAAACGAGCGGAGGCCGGAAGTAATTCCGACCTCCGCTCTGTTTTGGGTGATGATTGCCGACGCCGCGCTTGAGGATGCAATTTCGGCCCAGCCCCGCATTTGCATGCGGGGCTGGCGCTGACGCTCGCTATTGACCGAAACCTTTACTCGGTCAACTGCAGGAGGACGAAGCGGTCAATGTCGCCGTCGCGGATGCTCAGGCGGACGCCTTTGGTCAGGTCGTGCTTGGCGAGTTCGGTGGCGAGTTGCTCGGCGTCGGTGACGGCGGTGCCCATGACGTCGGTAATGATCGAGCCTCGCCGAATCATTTGGGATGCAGCGACGGAGCCGGGGCGGACGGTCCAGACCAGCACGCCTGGGGTGAAGGTGGTGCGGGCCTGTGTCGCCATTTCGCGGGTGAAGGTGCGCACTGATTCGAGGCCGAGCTTACGGAGGATCTGAGCTTCCGTGGCGGTGCCGTCGCCATTCGGTGTTGCCTCGCGACCCGCAGCGGCGATCTGATCGGGCAGGAGGCCGATGACCACATCGAGCTTCTCGATCTTGCCGTTGCGGAAGATGGTGACGGGCACGCTCTTTTCGGGCTCAAGCGTGGCGACATAGTTGCGCAGTTCGTCAGCGCTGGCGACGTCTCTGCCGTTGACGCTGGTGATGATGTCGCCGCGCTTCATGCCCGCCTTTTCCGCGGGCGTCCCGGCGATGGGTGGCTGTGCGACGAGCACGCCCTGGCCCTCGAAGCCGAAGGTCCGCGCCATGCGGGCATCGAGGTCTTCGATGTAAACGCCCAGATAGCCACGGGCGACCTTGCCTTTGGCGATGAGTTGGTCAGCCACGCGTTGGACCATGTCCACGGGGATGGCGAAACCCAGGCCGTTGTAGGAGCCGGTGCGGGTTGCGATGGCGCTGTTCATGCCGACGACTTCACCGCGGACGTTGGTCAGCGGCCCGCCGGAGTTGCCGGGGTTGATTGCTGCATCGGTCTGGATGAAATTCTCATATCCGCCGCCGCCGATGATGCCCAGTCGGCGACCCTTGGCGCTGACGATGCCCTGGCTCATGGAAAATTCGAAACGGAAGGGGGAGCCGAAGGCAAAGACGATCTCGCCCTGGTCGACCGCGTTGGGCGCCAAAGAGGCGGGGTGGAGATTGCCTCCTTCGACCTTGAGCACCGCCACATCAGTCTTGGGATCTGTGCCTCGGACCGTCGCCTGCCGTTCCGATCCGTCGTTGAACCGCACCATGATTTTGTCGGCACCTTCCACGACGTGATTGTTGGTGATGATGTGCCCCTGATTGTCATAGACCCAGCCCGACCCATTGCCGTACTGCTGAGGTACATTAAACCTATCGAGGTCGTCGTTGGGTTCGCCGCGGGGCGCTTCCTCGGGCATCAACTCAGGTGGGATGCGGTCGCCGAAGAATCGGCGGAGCATCTCGTCTCGCAAGGTGGGTGCCCCGCCGCGGTTTGCACCCGCTTCCTGGCGTGCATAAACCTGGATGTGAACGACGCTGGGCTCCACAACCGTGGCCACCTTCTTAAAGGCGTTGGAAAGCTCTTCAAGCGTGGGGTTCTGGGCGAGGGTCTCCTTGACCAACTGAATGCGGGTTTCATCGTATTGATGGGCGATGCGTCGCGCTGCACCGGGCCCGGCGAGCATGACCAGCAGGGCGGTTATTAAGAGGATGAGGGTGGGGCCGTACCAACGGATACTTCGCATGGCGGGGATTCCTTCGAGATTGTTCATCATGGCCGACGGGCTGGCATTCAACGCGGTCCCGTCGAGCCCATGGCTAAAACCATACTACGCAATAGCCGGGCTCGGGTTCAACCGTTCAAGGGATATCGGCTATTCTTCGCCCGGCGCCATGTCGCCGATCTGGCTGAACATGGCTTCGTAGGCCAGCAGGGTCTTGCCCACGCGGTCGACCATGCCCTCGCCCTCGAGTTTCTCGCCTTTGGGTACAAACACGGGCGAACGAAAGACGTACTGCAGGCGATCGTCGCGGAAATGCTCGACGGGCAGCCTGGCCTCGAAACCTTGCTCGATGAGTTCGTCTTCGAGCAGTTCCTCGAGTTTGTCACCAGTGTGCATCAGCTCGGATTCGATGGATTCACTGAGCCAGCGGTCGGGGGTGTACAGGCCGACCCAGACGACATCGTGGTCAGGGCCGACTTGGACGCGGTACCAGGCTTCGCTCTCGATGCCGCGGGCTTTGCAGCTCAGGGCTTCATCGTTGCGGCGGACTTTGTCAAAGACATCGACTTCGCGGGCACGTTCAGCGACTTCTTCATACAGGGCTTGACATTCATCACAAATCATGGGGGACTCCGGCAGCGGGGTGTAAGTTGAATTGTAAGGCGCTGGGCGTGAGGGAGGTTGGCGGAGTTTGGTGGAGAGTTGGCGGGCCGAAAAGGCGAGAGATGCGGCTTGAATGAGGATCGACCATCGTACATCAGTGGCTTTTGTACAATGCCCGCCCATGAATGCCGCCGCTTCACGATCTTTCGATGCCGCCCGCATGTTCGCCCCATTGGCTGCCGTGGAGGCCCACATGGCGGCGTTTATCGACCAGCGACCATTGCCGGAGAATCTGCGGCAGGCGGCTAAGTATGCGTTGTTCGGACCCGGTAAGCGGATGCGGCCGCTGCTGGTGATGCGGGCATGCGAGGCTGTGGGCGGCCCAATGAACAACGCGCTGCCACCCGCAGCCGCCATCGAGATGATTCACTGCTTCTCGCTGGTCCACGATGATCTGCCCGCGATGGACGACGATGATCTTCGCCGTGGTCGCCCGACGTTGCACAAGCACACCAACGAAGCCATGGCGATTCTTGCTGGCGACCTGCTCATGGGTCTGGCATTCGAGATCGTGGCGCAGCAGATGGAAGGGGCAGCAAGCGTGGCGGTGCTGCGAGAGTTGGCGCTGGGAACCAACAACATGATCGCGGGGCAGGTTTACGACACGCTGCCAGATTTTCCCGATGCCATGCCGCCCATCGAGCGGCTGCGCACGATTCATCGAAACAAGACCGGCGCCCTGATTCGCTCGTCGTGTCGCATGGGTGCCATGGCGGGCGGAGCTGATGACGCACACCTGGAGAGCTTGTCACGCTACGGCGATGCCATCGGCTTGATGTTCCAGGTCATGGATGACATTCTCGATGTGACGCAGAGTACCGAGCAGTTAGGCAAGACCGCTGGCAAAGACGTGGCGCAGAACAAGCTGACCTACCCCGCGCTAATCGGGCTGGAGGCGAGTCGCGCGGAGGTCACCCGCCTGCATGCCGAGGCAAACGCGGCGCTCGAATCGCTGGGCTCACCTGCTGAGCCGCTGCGTGAGCTTTGCGATTTCATGGCAGTGAGGATTAAATAGTCCGCCAGTCCACGCCCCCGGATCGTCCCGCCGCTCGATAACGATTCCCCCACCCCAAGTTCACTCAACCCAGTTTCAATTTCAGGAAAAAGCCATGGCCAAAACTTCGTCGAAAAAAACCACCTCCGCCCCGGTTCCCACCCCCGCTCCCGCCAAGCAAAAGCTCCGTCTGGGCATCGTCGGCATCGGCGGCATCTTCAATGCTGTTCATGCCGCGCCGCTGCTGGAGCATCCGGACGTCGAGATCGTCGCGGTGTGCGATATCGTCAAATCCAAGGCGCAGAAATTCGCCGATGCGCACGGTATCAAGCACGTCTATGAGAAGTTCAGCGACTTGATCGCCCGCAAGGACATTGACGTGGTGGACATCTGCACGTCCAACAAGTTCCACTCGATCATTGCGGTCGAAGCGCTCAACGCCGGGAAGCACGTGTTTACGGAGAAGCCCGATGCCATCAACGGCGCCGAGGCGCAGAAGATGGCCGATGCGGCTGCGAAGTCGGGCAAGGTCCTCATGGCCATGCGCAACAACCGCTTCCGCCAGGCGTCGAAGTTCGCCAAGCGATTCATCGAAGATGGCCACATGGGCGAGATTTACACCGGCCGCTGCGGGTGGATTCGCCGTCGGGGCATTCCCGGCAAGGGCGGATGGTTCACGACCAAGGAACTCTCGGGCGGCGGGCCGCTCATCGACCTTGGCGTCCACATGATCGATCTGGCCATCTGGTTTATGGGTGACCCCAGAGCTGTGGCGGTCACCGGCGCCACCTACTGCAAGTTCGCCAACGTTGACAGCAAGTCCGACTCCGTCCACGCGCAGTTCGGTGAAGCCAAGAGCGATGGAATCTTCGACGTGGAGGATCTGGCCTCCGGGTTTATTCGTTTCGACAACGGCGCAACTTTGCAGATCGAGTTCTCCTGGGCATCCAATGTCGAGGCTGAGCGGACCTTCGTCGAGCTTCGTGGCACCAAGGCCGGCCTGACGCTCGACCACGACCTGACGATCTATACCGAGATGAGCGGCGCTCTGTGCAATGTGACACCCAACCTTCCCAAAGACAAGCCCGCTCACGCTCAGCACCTCAACCACTTCATTGATGTGGTGCAGGGCAAGGCCAAACCGATCAACCGCCCGGAGCATGGCGTGAACATGATCAAGGTGCTCGGGGCGATTTATGAATCCGCACGTTTGGGCCGGGAAGTCCAGCTCTAAGGCGACGCCAATACCTCAACGGTCAACCCCGGCCCGCGCAGGTCCTCTACGGAGTGCTTGCGCGGGCCCGGTTGTTCATGGACGCGGTATCGACGCGGTTATGCCAAAAGACCAGCGCACAAAAAAGGGGCGCCGCAAATGCAGCGCCCCTTGTTACTCGTTTCGAGGAAGGCCGTCTCAGACGATCTTGACTTCCTTACCCGTTTGGGCGGATTCGTAGATGCCGTCGATGATCTTCTGAACCATCAGTCCGTGCTCGCCGGGGGCCTTGTTCTCTTCGTTGTAGAGGCAGGTGTCCACGATGTTGCGCATCTTGATGTCCCAGATGCGATCCTTTTCCAGGAAGTGCGGCGTGGCGTTGACCATCGTGCCGTCCTTGTCGTAGAACAGGCCGGCGGGCTCCTTGGTGGCCGAACCCTTGTCGCCCAGAAGCTCGAACTTCATGCCTTCCATCTCTTTTGGGATGTGCCCGGCGAACATGGCTTCGAGCTGCATGATGGCGCCGTTGTCAAAGCGAATCTGACCGATGGCGTAGTCTTCCACGGTGTAGGTCTTGTGGTCCCACTTGGGCCACATGCTCACAACGTCAGAGGGCTTGTTGCCCATGTATGTCCAGATCTTGCCGCTGGCAGCCACGGGCTTGGGGCAACCCATGGCATAGTGGCACATCTCGATGACGTGCACGCCGATGTCGATCATCGGCCCGCCGCCTTGAAGTTTCTTCTGGCCAAAGACGCCCCAGTTGGGGATGCCGCGACGGCGCATGGCGTGAACCTTGGCGACCAGCACATTGCCCAGTGACCCGGAATCCACCGCGCGCTTGATCATCTGCGTCGAGGGCTCGAAGCGGTGCTGGAAGGCGATGGTCAATTTCTTGCCGGCTTTCTTGGCGGCATCGAGCATGCGCTGGCCTTCCTGAGCGTTCATCGCCAGGGGCTTCTCGACAAACGCGTGGCAGCCATGCTTGAAGGCCGCAATTGCTGGCTCACAGTGAGCGTAGTTGGGCGTGCAGACGTCGATGAGATCAAACTCGTGATTCTTGAAAAGGTCGTCCCACTTCTCATACATGGGCAGGCTGTGTTCTTTGGACCACAGATCGCGACGTTCCTTACGGATATCGCAACCGGCGATGACTTCCACATCGTCAAAGCCCTTGTAGTGACGCAGGTGGGTGTCGGCGATGAAGCCGCAACCAATGAAGCCGATGCGGAGCTTCTTGCCACCGGCTCGCTTCTTGCTTCCGGCTGCTGCTGCGGAATCGGGGCTGAGGGGGATGTTGGCCATGACGCGATCGTTCCTTAAAAAAGTGCGGGTAGTCGGGCGTTAGTCTATTGGTGCCGACGCCCATAGGCGGGACGCCGCGGACTCTCCACGACGTGGGCGACGATTTTCGCGAGAATCCCCCCACATTGCAAGTGCGACAGCGCCACACGTAACTCCGCCAATTGACGCACGATTCGAAACGGCTTAACTTATCCGGCAGGTCGCTCATCCTTTCCGATCCGTCGATCACACCTTGCGCGACCCCAATACGGAACTCAACGTGAGCTTCTGGGACGCAATCTACTACTCTTCCGACACCACGCTTTACTTCGTGATGGGCTCTGTCGCCACATTGCTTTTCCTGGCGCGGCTAATCATGTCGTTGTTCGGCGGCGACGGCGACACCGGTGATTTTGATTCGCCCGGGGCCGGCGATGGTGCCGATGTCCACACGCATCACGACGACAGCACCGGCGTGTTCAAGTTTTTCTCCCTGCTGTCGATCATGGCGTTCTTCATGGGTGCCGGCTGGATGGGCTTTGCCGCCCGTGTCGATTGGGGGCTATCCGGTCCTGTCTCGGCGATCCTGGCCATCGGGTTCGGAACCGCCGCTATGTCCTTGGCCGCCGGTTTGGCTTACGCCATGCGCCGACTCAACAAAACGTCCAAGTACGACCCGTCTACCTGCGTCGGCTCCACCGGCCAGGTCTATCTGACCATCCCGCCCAAGGGACAAGGTGAAGGTCAGGTCAAGGTCACCTTCGGCGGAAACAGCCGCATCCTCAGCGCCACGAGCACCGGCCCTTCAATTGCCGCCTTCCAAGCCGTCAAGATCATCAGCGTCGATGACAAAACTTTGCTCGTCGAGCCCAAGGATTAACACGCGTCGCAATATCCCATGTGGGTCGCAGCGCAAGGCGACCTTTCCAACCGCCAACTTAGGAAACCCACCATGTCCATTCCCCTGCTCCCTGCTCTTTCACTTGCCCAAAGCGTCAGCCCACTCGGCGGCGCGGGCGGCAGCGGTGCCTTTGGCATCTTTGCCATCATCGGCACCATCGTCATCATCATCCTTTTCTTCCTGACGATCATCGTGCGACAGTACCGCCGTTGCCCGTCAAACCGAATCCTCGTCGTCTACGGCAAGGTCTCGGGTGAAAAGGCCTCCAAGTGCATCCACGGCGGCGGCGTGTTCGTCGTCCCGCTCTTCCAAGGCTACGAGTACCTCTCACTTGAACCGCTGACCATCGACATCGAACTCACCGGCGCGCTGTCGAAGAAGAACATCCGCGTCAATGTGCCCAGCACATTCACCATCGGCATCTCGACCGTGCCCGACATCATGACCGCCGCTGCCGAGCGCCTCTTGGGGTTGAGTGACGCGCAGATCAACGCCCAGGCTCGCGACATCATTCTGGGTCAGATGCGTCTGGTTCTGGCAACCCTGGCGATCGAGGAGATTAACCAGGACCGCGAGAAATTCCTCGATCTGGTCAACAAGAACGTCGGTTACGAACTCAACAAGATCGGTCTGGATGTCATCAACGTCAACATTCGCGACATCACTGATGAGTCTGGCTACATCGAAGCCATCGGCCAGAAAGCCGCCGCCGAGGCCATCAACCAAGCCAAGGTCGAGGTCGCTGAGCAGGAGCGGTTCGGTGCTGTGGGTCAAGCCACCGCGTATCGCCAGAAAGACGTCAGCGTAGCGACACAAATGGCGCAGTCGGCCATGGGTCAGAAGCAAGCCGAGCGTGACCAGCGCGTGACGGTGGCGAAGCTTGAAGCCGAAGGTATCGCCGGCGAAGCCGAAGCTGCTCGTGAGCGTGAAATCGCTCTGGCCGAGCAAAGCGCCAAGGCGGAGCAGGGCAAGAAGCAGGCCCTCACCGAGCAGCGAATCCGCATCGCCACCTTGGAAGCCGAGGCCGTCAAGGGTGAGAACACCTCCAAGGCGGAAATCGCTGAATACGAAGCTCAACTCGCCCAGCGTCAAGCCAGCGCCCGCCGCACGGGTGACGTGGCACTCGCCAACGCCAGCCGCGATATTTTGATGGCGGAGCAACAGGAGGAACTGGCCCGGCTTGAAAAAACTGAGATCGTGCAGAAGGAAATCAACAAGCGAAAGGTCGAGATCGACGCCGAGGCCCAGGCTGAGCAGACCCGCCGATTGGGCAAGGGTGATGCCGATGCCATCCTCTTCAAATTCACCGCCGAGGCCGAGGGCACACGCCGAGTTCTGGAAGCCAAGGCTGCGGGTTATCAGAAGATGCTCGAAGTCTGCGGCAGCCACCCGGATATGGCACCCACGCTGCTGCTCATCGAGAAGCTGCCTGAGCTGGTCGCCGAGCAGGTCAAGGCCATCCAAAACCTGAAGATCGACAAGGTGACCGTGTGGGACAGCGGCCAAGGCCACAACGGTCAGGGCAACGCCACCGCCAACTGGCTGCGGGACATGATCGGCGCCCTGCCTCCCATCCACGATCTCGCCGCGCAGGCGGGTGTCAAGCTCCCGGGCATTCTCGGCTCGGTCGTCGATGCCCAACAACCCCGCGAGAAGTCCAAAGGCTCCACGACATCCGACCTCGACAATCGCTGAGCGATCCGACACCATCGCGAACCGTGGCGGACCATGGCGGCGCCATACCGGCTATAATGATGTTCGCTCTTTGACAATTGGGGCCGACTGGTATCGACCGGACAGCACAGATGCATTGTGGCACGTCCAGGAGCATGCTGGCCTGGTAAAAAGCATGCAAACAAAAACTGCCAACGACACCGTTGGTCGCATCGGCTTCGCGCCGGTGCGCCTGGCTGCCTGAAATAAAGTAGCCATGACCGCGACAGACCCGCCCGTAAGAAATCGCGGTCAATGACTCCATCGGGACCGCTTCGCCGTGGCGTCTCAGCGCAGCGAAGCTAAAAAACACTGAAACTGGGCGACAAGGAGGCTGCCTTTGGCCGCCAACTCGCCGAGATTAAATCGAAGGCTAAACGTGTAGAGGCGGTGCATCGTCTGCCACGGCACGAGGGTTCGACTCCCTCCGGCTCCATTCTCAACTAAACCGTAAGTCCCTTATTAACAGTGACTTACGGTTTTTTGTTTGTCCAAAATATGCCCTAAAGTCTGATTTTAGCCCCATTTTGTGTCTGATTGACGTGTTAGAATGTCTGATAGAGAGGTCAGCGTGGCCTCAAAATCAGACACCCATACACGGGGAATCAGACAATGGCCAGACGACACACAGAGCTGAAGACCGACACCACGGGGCAATATTTCCGCCAGTTGGGGTGGAAGCCTGGGCTCAAAAGCCAACCCAAGTTCCGGCTCGGCAAGGACAAGGCCCTAGCACAGGTGGCCTACCACAAGCTGGGCCTGCTGTGGGACGTGGTCGACTCAGAGGACCAGAGCCGTCCCGAAGCCTCTATCGACAAGACAGCGTTCGTCAAACTGCAGCGACGGGCGGTGTGGACTGATGAGTCGCACATCCTGGCCGAGGCCATCCGCAAACATCAACACACCGTGGCGGTGGCCGACCCCCCACAAGCCTGGGGGGGCGCGGCCTACGTCCTCTACCTCGACGATCTGCGGAAGCGATTCGGTCATATCATCCAGATCGAGCCAGCCAATGAACAGGCCGCGGCGTACGGCAGGGCTCAAATCGCTCACGACGCCGAGGTCATGGGGCGGAAGGCGAGGGACAGGGCTCGCATCGCTGGGGTGCCCTTGCCGCCCGGTGCGGTGGGGCAGACACTCCACCAAGCTCTGGACGCCTACGCCAAGCAGGTGCTTGAGACCAACCTGAAAGAGTCCGGCAAGGTTGAAGCGGCCGCTGCACTCCGACTCAAGGACTCCTTGGCGGACATGGACTTGAGTGAGTTTGGTGCTGCAGCACTCGAACGCATCAGGAATTATTGGGCAGCACGCCCCGCAGCCAAGATGCGTGGAGGTCGCAGCACAGGCCGTGCCATCAGCCTGCACACGGTGGAACGCCAGATCAAGACTGCCCGCCGCTTCATCCGGTGGCTCGGTCGCTCTGACGCATTCGACTGGAAAATGCCCGAGTACGGCATCGAATCACTCCAGATCAAACTGCAGCGGCTGGAGACGGATGATGAGATCGCCGCCAAGCGACACGGTGTCAGCGTGTTCAAAATCGAGCACCTCACCACCATCTATCAATACGCCTCGGACCTCGAACGGCTGCTGGTGTTGTTGGGGCTCAATGCCGCCATGTCCCACGCCGAGATCATCACCTTGCGGGGGGGCGAGATCGAAGGGGACACAATCAAGCGTGTGCGACGCAAGAGCAACGTCTACGGCGAGTTTGCACTGTGGCCAGAGACGCAGGCGGGTCTGGCGTGGTGGGGCCGTGTCCGGCCCGACAGCGGCGTTCTGCTGATGGTTACCGCGGCTGGCAATGCTTATGACCGCCAACGCATCGCCAACACCTGGGCTGGCCTACGCGATCGCATCGAGCGTGAAACAGGCACGGCGCCGGCGTGGTGGCTCCCCTTCAAGCACTTGCGCAAGACCGCTGCACAGCTCGTCAGGCGGCAATCGGATGGTGAAGTGGCAGGCGTTTTCCTGTCCCACGGCCAGCCTGTTGCCTCTGATGACCTCGCTGACGTGTACAGCAACCGACCCTTCGACAAAGTTGCCACGGCCCTGCAGCAGGTCAGAAAGCAGCTCAAACCAATGTTCGCGGCGGCACCCACCGCCTTTACCACTACCAAAGTCGGTCGGCACGCGCCGGTCGCAACCGTCGAATCTGATGGAGAAAAACAATGAGGCCCTCAAAGAGCTATGTCATGATTTACCGCAATCCCACACCCTCCAGCACCGGCCGTTGGCGATCACACGTCGTGGAATATGTGAGCGGCCACAGGCGGTTCTTCACCCGGGAGGTCGATGCCTGGCTCCATGCCAGAACCAACCACCTGGTCCGGGTCAACAGGCCGTTCATGGACGCCGTGCGGGGGTGGGCGAGGCAAGAAGATCGTGAAAATGTCGCATTGAACCAAAACTCAAACCAGGAGAGCTTCCGATGAAAGCGAACCCGAAACTGCAGCACTACGTCATCCTCTTCCCGGTCTCTGACCCCGAGGACTCGGACGATTGCCTGCCGAACTACGTCATGGAGCGGGTGGACAAGAGCCGCCAGGTCTTCCGCTTCCTCGTCGATGCCGAGGCCTTCATGCGGGCCAACGGTCTCAAGGAAGTCGACTACAAGGGCATGCACCTGGCCCGTGGGGGCCGTTGGCAAGATGTGGCCGACGAAATGGGCCAGCGTGAAGACTGGTGACAATAAGCTGTCAGAGCCATGCCTAACTTATGACCATTAACTTTTTTCAAGGAACAAGCAATGACCGAAAACAAAAGCCGCCTCGACCCCAGTAAGCACCCCGTCGCGATGTATGAGTTGGATGACACCGATGCGGCCTTCCACTACCGCGACCCAAAGGGCCAACAGCCGCGGTACCTCATCGAGCAGGTGGACGGCGATCAGTTTGGTTTCATGACCAGCGAGGATGCCCACCAGTTCTGTGCGATTCACGGGCTGATGCCCGTCAGCGAGGTGGAGTTGGCACGGATTCGACAGCGGTACATCGATCAACGTCGACTGAGGTGAGGGGCTTGCTCGGCCGCCCCGCCGGGTTATACTACCCGCATCAACATTGCCACCCGGAAGGGTCCGGTTTGACTTCGGTCAGCCGGGCCTTTTTTGTTCACCGGCCGGGCGGATCGTCCAAGGAATGACCTGCCCAGTGCTGCAGGTAGCTCTCATCAATGTGCTGGCTGGTTCAATGACGCCTCATGCGTTACCTTGTTGTGGCTCGTGCTGAACGCCACCTCGTTCGCGTTTTCCGTCCGGTGGGCAGCTGCGGGCACTGATTGAGCAACACACCTATGCCCGACCCGAATCTCTCCTCCTTCATTTGGTCCGTCGCCGACCTGCTCCGCGGTGACTACAAGCAGTCGGAATACGGCAAGGTCATTCTGCCCTTCACCGTCCTGCGCCGGCTCGACTGTGTGCTTGAGCCCACCAAGGGCGCCGTCTTGGCCGAACTGGAAAAGCGAACCAAAGCCAAGGTCAACCCCGAGCCGTTCCTGCTCCGTAAGGCTGGCCAGCTCTTTTACAACACCTCGCCGCTGGACATGAAGAAACTCATGGGTGTCCGATGCCACTGCCGTGGCCATGCGCTCAAACTTCACCTCGTGCAGGAGCTCGAGGCGATCAACGACGAGCTCCTCGTGCTGGCACAAGGAGACGGTGGGTCGCCATTGTTCCCAGCGCGTGGCATTGGCGCCGGCGTCCAGCGTCGGACCGAGCAGACCGATGATGACCGTCTTGCGGGCCATGCTATTCGATAGGATAAATAGCTATCCAGATAAATACAAGAACCACCAATCGGTCTGGGTGCCACACGCCAGCGAAAAGCAAAACGAAAAAAACCTAAGTATATAAACATATTGCACTTACATATCTGATTGGATGTCTTTTCCGCCACTGGCACGCCGTGTGTACAACGGTGCTGCGTGTTCGCACGATTCACGAACTAACGAAAAAGGGGCCGACCATGGCTAACAAGACCCTCTTCCAGACCCTCGCTGGCAAGCTGCTTCCCAAGGCCGACACGGTTAACGAGGCCGGCGGCCAGGCCTATGCCTTTGATCCTCAGCATGCGCTGGCGCAATACGCCGCGACCGGCTGCCTCAACGCCACGTTCTACGCCGGCGAGCACGACCAGCTTGCCAAGGTGCTGGAACTGTGCGGCAAGATCGAGCCCGAGTTCATCGCACGCACGGCCCTGTTCGCCCGGCAGCGCGGCTTCATGAAGGACATGCCGGCGCTGCTCCTGGCCGTGCTCTCGGTCCGCTCGCCCGGACTGATGGCCGAGATATTTGATCGCGTGCTCGACAACCCCAGGATGCTGCGCAACTTCGTGCAGATCATGCGCAGCGGCGTGGTGGGCCGTAAGTCACTAGGCTCGCTGCCCAGCGGCTGATCCAGCAGTGGCTCGAGACGCACAGCGACGATCAGCTTTTCCGCGGCGCGGTGGGCAACGCTCCGTCGCTGGCGGACGTGATCAAGATGGTTCACCCCAAGCCGATCACGCCGTCGCGACAGGCGCTTTACGGCTACCTGCTGGGCCGCGCATACAACGCTGATGCGTTGCCGACGTTGGTCAAGCAGTTTGAGGCCTATAAGGCTGCCGCGGATCGGCGCGATTTGGAACAGCCGGACGTGCCCTTCCAGATGCTGACCGCATTGGACCTGGCCCCATGGGAGTGGAAGGCCATCGCTCGTCGTGCCCCCTGGCAGATGACGCGCATGAACCTCAACACCTTCCACCGCCACGGCGTGTTCGATGATGTGGACATGGTTCGCATCGTGGCGGATCGACTGCGCGACCCGAAGCTGATCGAGCGGGCCCATGCCTTCCCGTATCAGCTCCTGGTGGCCTACCTGATGGCGGCCAATGTGATGCCCGGTGAGATTACCGACGCCTTGCAGGACGCCTTGGAGTTGGCCCTGGACAACGTGCCGCGCATGGATGGACAGGTGTACGTGTTCCCCGATGTGTCAGGTTCCATGCAGTCGCCCGTGACCGGCTTCCGCAAGGGCTCGACCTCGGCCGTGCGTTGCATCGATGTGGCGGGCCTGGTGGCCGCGGCCGTATTGCGGAAGAACCATCGGGCCACGGTCCTGCCGTTCTCGGATCAGGTCGTGCCGGTGACGTTGAATCCGCGTGATACGGTGCTCACCAACGCCCACACGCTGGCGTCCTTGCCTGCGGGTGGCACGAACTGCTCGGCACCGCTGGCGGAACTCAACCGTCGGCAAGCCACGGGTGACCTGGTGATCTATTTGTCCGACTGCGAGTCGTGGGTGGATTCGCCCAACTACGGCCAGTGGGGCGGATCGGCGACGGCGACGATGATGGAATGGGAGCTCTTCAAGCAGCGCTCCCCGCAGGCCCGCATGGTCTGCATCGACATCCAGCCGTACGGTTCAACGCAGGCGCAAGAGCGATCGGACATCGTCAACGTCGGCGGCTTCTCCGACCAGGTTTTCGACCTGATCGCAGCCGTCGCCGAGGGCCGGACGACCCGGGGATACTGGGTCAAGCAGATCGAGGCGGTCTCGATTTGACACAACGCACCTGGCGGGCGCCGTCTAGCGGCGGCGCCTGCCCTTGATCGGCCTGGGCCGAATGCCGCGGTGACTACATCCTTACCTTTTCCAGGTCAGTGTCACCGCAACGTTCGTCGGCTTGGACCGGTCTTTGTCAGAGTCAACGATCATGCGGCGAATGCGGGCGAGAGTACATTGGCTACGCGGGTTCGAATCCCGCCTCGCGTCAAGCGAGAAACTCCCGTCGATCCTTGTCGCCGCGTTTTGTGGAACTTGCCATCTATGGAATCCGGGGCGTGACGAATGCTGGCGAAACTACATGTTGCGGGTTCGAGTCCCGCCGGTCCCTTTCCCGATGCTGGGGCCGTAGCTCAATGGGTAGAGCAGTCCGTTTCACCGATTCTCGTCGTCACGCATGATATTCAAGGTTGCTGTCGCTCGTAGCGATGGGGCCAAGTCGTAGCAGTGAACATGGAAGCGAATGCCCGAGAAACTACATGATTCGCAGGTTGCGGGTTCGAGTCCCGTCGCCGGCCAATCTGACCGGCGTAGCTCAACGATAGAGCATCGAAAATGTTTCTCATCCCCTTGTCGCTTTCCTTATTCTGTTATCACTCGCATCAGTCCTTCACCCCAGGTAGATCAACATGAACGACCAGCGTCCCGCCATCATCGAAACCGGCCCCGCCACCGGCATCCTGCCGCAGCGCAACGACGCCGGCAAGCCCATCACCGTCATCGGCACGCCCGCCATCCGCGCCGGCTTTGATGCCACCTGCCTCCAGCAGGCGCTCAATGCCCGTTCGGGCCCTGGTGTGACGGAACTGGTGCTCAACCCCGACGCTCACGCCGGCTATGGCGCGCCCGTTGGTTGCGTGCTGGTGTCGCCCACGCACATCTACCCAGGGCCCGTCGGCGTGGATATCAAGTGCTCAATGTCCCTGCTTCAACTGGATCTGCCTGCTGACGCGGTCAACGATCGCCAGACCCGTCGCGCTGTGATCGACGCCATTCTGGAGCGTACGCCCACCGGTGCCGGCCAGGGCCAGCGCTCCGCGAAGAAGTCACGCAAGGTCGATGCGAAGCTTGGCACGCTCGCTGTGACGCGGGGGGCTGTGTCGGAGGTCTGCGCCGCCCTGGGCATTCCTGAGCACTGGGCCGACCGCTGCGAGGATGCGTTTCACTATGGCCATGATGGCAAGCTCGAGTCGCTCGAATCTCGTCTGGACCAGATGCTCGCAGGGCCCGCCATGCGGAACTTCGATGACAAGATGCGCCAGCTTGGCTCCTACGGTGGGGGTAACCACTTCGGCGAGTGCGAAGTCGTCACCGTCGCCGACAACGACCGCGCCCGCAAGGCCGTGGACGTCTTTGGCCTGCGCGACGGCCACGTCGCCTTCCTCTCCCACTGCGGCTCGCGTGGCTTTGGCAATATCCTCGCCCGGCAGCAGTTCAAGACCTTGCAGGCCCACTTTGGAAACTGGTCGATCCCGCTTCCGGGAAACGATCGCGAACTGGTCTACGCGCCGCTGGGCACACCGGAAGCCGACGCCTACCTGGACGACTTGGCCCTGGGTGCCAACTTCGCCACGGTCAACCACCTGCTGATCAACGCTCTGGTACTCGAAGCCTTCCAGCAGGTCCTGCCGGGGGTCAAGGGCGAGTTGGTGTACTTCATTAGCCACAACATCGCTCGGTCGGAGGTGGTCGACGGTCGCCCGTCGTGGGTGCATCGCAAGGGTGCGACGCGTGCGTTCCCCGCCGGGCACTTCTCGCTGCGCGACACGCCGTTTTACGAAACGGGTCATCCGATCCTGCTGCCGGGCAATCCGCGAGATGGGAGCGTGGTGATGGTGGCCGACGAAGGCGCGGCCAAGTCGTGCTATTCGGTCAACCACGGCGCCGGCCGCTGCATGGGTCGCAAGGCCGCGGCCCGTGCACTGGACCAGAATCAGGTGGACGCCGAATTTGAATCCGGCGACATCCTGCACAATGGCCGCAAGTACCCTATTGACGAAGCCCCGGCGGCGTACAAGGACTTCAACGAGGTGCTGCGCTCGGTGAAGGAAGCGGGGCTTGCCAGCGAAGTGGCACGATTGAAGGCGCGGTTTGTGATCAAGGATTCAAGCAGCCCGGCGGATGATTGACCATTGTGCAGCAGGCAGGATTCCCAGCCAGATCGGAGCCGACCATGCAAAAGCTAACAAAAGAGGAGATAGACCAAGACCAGCAATTCGTTGAACTTGGAGGCCAAGTGCGTCGTTGCATTCAAGCCAAGGGATGGGTCGACTCCACATCGAAAGCGCTGCGCCTGCTTTACAATCGAGCTAATCAGACTCGCACGTCAATCACGATGATGCGTGTTCAGTCGATACATGA
>JBGSTK010000074.1:0-7591 GCA_041736565.1 Phycisphaeraceae bacterium
TCTCAAAGGCTCGGGCATGCGCTGGGACCAGCGCGGCATCGACGCCATCGCCCATCTGGCCGCCCTGGAGCACAGCGGCCAATGGAAAACCTACTGGAAACACGCCGCGTGAAATCCCGCCCCGAAAAATGGGCAGACCCACCGCTCTGCTGCTCAACTGCTCTGCTGCTCAACTGCTCAAATGATCGCCCGCTCAACCGCCCCGCTGCCCAGCGAGTTGCGGCGCAAGCCATCGCAACACGCGTTGGATCGTCAGGTCCCAGTAAGCCCAATCGTGGCCGTAACCGGCATCCTCCTCGTAGGTGACGTCCAACCCGATCGACGCCGCATGCCGTCGAAAGACCTGGTTGTGATCGTAGAGAAAGTCCTCCTTGCCACACGCCTGATACAACCGCGGGCGATCAGCGCCGCTGTTGGTCAGTTGGCTCGCCAAGTGCAGCAGGTCGTGCGAGGACCCGGGCAGTTGATCGAAGTCGCCGAAGATGCGGCCCATTTCCTCAGCTCGATCAAGCATACCGCCGTGACTCAGGCTGCCCGCCATATTCAACGCACCCGACAGGCTCGCCGCCGCCGCGTAACGATGCGGATGCGTCAGCGCCAGCTTGAAAGCACCGAAGCCGCCCATCGACAGTCCCGCAACGAAATTATCCTGCCGTCGCGCCGAGAGTCGGAAAAACTGCCGCGCCAACAACGGCAACTCCTCGCTGATGAAAGTCCAGTACCGCGGCCCGGTGGCCATGTCCGTGTAAAAACTCCGCCCACCGGCCGGCATCACCACCGCCAATCCCAACGGCGCCACATAGCGCTCGATATTCGTCCGCCGCAGCCAGGTCGTGTGGTCGTCGGACAAGCCGTGCAGCAGCCACAACGTCGGGTGGCCGTGAAATTCCGCTGCCCCGGCATCGCTCGAACTCTCGATGCCGATCTGCCCCGATGTCGTCTTCTGAGGCACGATGACGTTCATCGAAACACTCAGCCCCAGCGTCTCACTGAAAAAATCGCAGTTGAACAAAGCCATGGGATTTACGTCCACTTGGAGGGATGGATGCGGGTGGATACGCTAAGCGGTATGCAACTCTTTGACCAACAGATTACCGCCATCGAGCCCCAGCCGCGAAATGAAAAGCTGGCAGCCATCAAGGTTGAAGGCAAGCGTGTGGCGGTGTTGTCCCTGGCCGCGATAGCCCGGCTGGGCCTGCAAGTTGGCAGCGCGTGGGACGCCCAACTCGCCCAGCGCATCGCCGATGAGCAAGCCTACGAAGCAGTCTTGCACCAGGCCACGCGATGGCTGGATCGCAAGATGCTCAGTGTCACGGAGGTTCGATCCAAACTCGCCGCCCGCAATGTTCCCGCCGAGGTCTGCGATCACGTGATCCAACGCCTCGAGCAATTGGGCCTGCTCGACGAAGCAGCGCTGGGCCGTCTCGTGATCGATCAAGTGCGCGCCCGTGGCGCAGCCGGTCCCGTCCTGCTGCGCGATCGACTCCTCAAGCGCGGCCTCAATGAAACACTCGCCGACGAACTACTCGCCCAACAGAAGGATCAGAACGACCCGACCGACACGTCCTTCCAGGAAGCCTTGACACTGGCTCAAAAGAAGCAGCGATCCATGGCCGGGCTCGACACCCCCACCCAACGCCGCCGCCTCGCAGGAGTCTTGGCGCGACGAGGCTACGATGAGGAAACCGTGCTGAGCGTGCTCGAATACGTGGGCCTGGTTTAACCCTGCACGGCACGTCACCATTCGCACCATCAACGCGTTCAACGAGGCGACCGGGGTGCAACCAATGAGAATCTAGCGTGATGGCGCCAGCTTCAACCGCACCGACCCTGTGGAACGCTGAGCATCATCCGGCGGCGCGTGAAACAGGTTGCCGGTGAACCCCAGATGATCATCGTCGCCCGTCTGTATCTGTCCCGAGAACGAAGTCGCCGCGTTGGGCGATCCATCGGGCAGTTGCGTGGTGACAACAGAATTACTCAGCTTCACCATCAAACGTCCGAACATCGCCTCCCATGTCCCTTTGAGTTCCACGGAACGATTCAACACCGGGTCATGCCATTGCATGTGAACGACGCCTTGAGGTGAAAACGTCCAGCGGGAATCCTGCAATGCCTTGGCCAACGCCCGGCCACGCGCTTGAGCCTCCGCTCCAACGACCGCTTTCGGGTTCTTGTCGGGAAAGCGGTTGGCAGGGTCGGCCAACTGCACCGTCACCTCACCGGTCACACGATAGCTGCCGTCGAGCACATCGTTCCCAGTGTTGGCAGTTGATGGCCGACCCGTCTGGACGCCGGGCGACGAACCAGCATCTTTCTGCCTCGTATCTTGCGGGCGTGTTGCCGTCGCATCCGAAGTCGAAGGCGTCGCCGCTGCATCACCCCTCGGCTCGCCTTGCCCCGAAGCCGATCCCGCCTCGCCACCCCCCTCTCGTTCGCACCCCGCCACCCCAACAACCACACAGAGGGCCACAACAACCACCCTCAGTCCACCTGTGTACATCGACGATCCAGCCCAGCCTGTCAGCGAGCGGATATCCATGACGATGCCTCCTTGAGATTTAGCTGGCCCGCGCAAAGTGTAGCCCGCATCGGATCAAATCGACTGGCGCGTGTACCGTAATCGCCACCATCGGCCTTCCTCGCGTGGCGTGCTCGGGGCCCATATAATCGGTGCAAGGACATCAACCATGAAGCTTCTGGTTACGCTCGAACGCGACGAAACGGGCATGATTGTGGCAGAGTGCCCGGCCATTCCTGGCTGTGTGTCGCAAGGGCACACTGAGGAGGAGGCAACGGAGAACATTCGTGAGGCCATCGCTGGGTGCCTCGAGGCACGTGCTGAGGCTGGAATGCCGCTGACTGTGACCGTTCGGCAGGTCGAGGTAGCGGTCTGATGGCGAAGTTGCCGGCCATTTCAGGGGCGGACGCTGTCAAGACGTTCTGCCGGGACGGTTGGCGGTTTGATCGGCAGCGCGGAAGTCACGTAGTGTTGCTCAAGGAAGGACGTTCTGCGAGTTTGTCGATTCCGCAACACCGCGAGTTGGCGCCGGGTACCTTGCGCTCGCTCATACGTGCCGCCGGACTTACCGTCGACACCTTCTGTGAATTGTTGTAGGCGCATTGCTCGCCGAACACCACACCAGCCTGACCGCAGCGCCTCATAGGGCGTGGGCAGGGCCAGGAAGGGCCGAGGAGATGCCCACCTATTGAGATGAAGGATGTCCCCCGCGACGTTTGTCGCGGACCTTCACCGACTGTAGGCTGGCGAGCCATGACACACCACTCGCCCACCGCCGCCACGCCCTCCACCGCCACCGCCGACACCGCCATCACATGGGAGACCGATCCCACCAAAATCCCTGATCACGACTACGTGACCGTCAAGGATGGCCACCTCGACCTCCACGGCTCCCGCGTGCGGTTCTGGGGACACATCGGGCATTTCCCCAACCCCAATCTCACCAACCGCACGCCCCAGATTGCGCGCAAGGACCTGGAACTCAGCATCCAGCGAATGAAAGACCTCGGCTTCAACCTTCACCGACTCTGGCACCAGCCTGAGCACGATTTTGTCAAGGGTGATAACAGCCGCGATGACCTTCGTGCCTACGGCATCTACCTGCTCAAAAAGCATGGGATCAGGATCTGGTATGGCGGGCTCAATGATCTGGGACTCATCGACGCGGAGAAGGATGTCAGCATCATTAACGACCCAGCCTCAGCGCAGGGTTGGATCCCCGCCATCAAAGCCATGGCACGACCAAGCTGGCAATGGGAAGGCGACGAAACCGGGCTGCGCTCGTGCATCCCGGCCAAGTGGGATCCCCGCCTCCGCGCCTTGGCGCTGAAGCGGATGAAGCGACTCGCCACCGTCATGAACCCCTACACCGGTCTGCGCTATTGCGACGACCCGAACTTCGCCATCTGGGAACTCTCCAACGAAGAATGGTGGATGCCCAAGATGACCAGCGGGCAATGGATGAAGCTGCCCAAGTTCTTTCAGACGCAGCTCATCAGCCTGTGGAACGAACACCTGCTGGCCAAGTACAAGACCGATGCGAATCTTCGTAACGCGTGGGGCTTCCTCTTTGACGGCGAAAGTTTAGTCAGCAAAACCGTGATGCTCGCGCCCACAGCCCAGCCCGCCAAACCCGCTGTGCTCAACGACCCCAACCCTCACGCCCAGGAAGCGCTCAGCGGCGGGATCGAACTCATCGGCCGCGATCAGACCACACAGGCCCGCGCTGCCGATGTCATCGCATTCTTCATGGACATGCTCATCCGCACCAAGGATGAGGAAGCCAAGCTCATCAAGAGCCTGGGCAAAAGCCCGCGTTTGGCACCGATGTGCTGGGACACCGGCACGGGCTGGCATATTCAGTGTCAGTACCTCCACCAGCAGGCCGATGCCGTCACTCATTGCACCTACATCAACGGCAAGCATCACGACCCGACCCACAAGCGCTTCCCTTTTTTTAGTCCGTTGGAGGAGCAACCTCACATGTGCTACGACAAGCCCTGGGTTGAGCACAACCGCTCGCCCGGCAAGCCGTACTTCGTTTACGAAATTCAGATCAAGACCTCGACGAAGTATCGCGCCGAGTTCCCCTACGAGGTCGCTGCCCTGGGTGCCATCCAGGACTGGGACGTCGTCAATTGGCACACGTTCGGCCCGGGCACTGACTCCACAAGCGATAAGCCCAACACCCGCGCGTTGGAAACCGGCACGTCCATGGACCTCCACTACGGCGGCGACGAGGTCCAGCTTTCCGCGATGAAAAACGCCAGTACCATCTTCCGCAGCTTCCTGCTTGAACCGGCGGGGGAGCCCACGTATTTCGTCTTTGGCCACAAGATGCTCCACCATCGCGACAGCATGGATTACTCCGGCAGCTACGGCGACATCGGCCCGAGTTTCCTACCCACCACCTACCGCCACGGTATGAGGCTAGTCATCGACCCCACACTTGAGACGAACCCAGGCCACCCGCTATTTGAACGCAAGCGCGCGGAGCAGTTTGGTCCCGCCAGCGATAAAGCCAAGACAGCCCGGCAACTCGACGAAGTCCATCAGGCTTTTGTCCGACAGGGCTACATGACCATCGGCGAAGTGCTCAAGCCGCGGGTCTTTGAATCTTGCCCCATCAAGCCGACGGATCAGATCGCCTACGACTGGCAACGCGGCAATCTCACGCTGGATGCTCCCGGCGTGGCGGCATTCACCGGTTTCTACGGCGCACTGCTCGACCCCGAGGCTGGCGTCTCGTTCAACAACGCTAAGGCCAGACTGCACACCGTCAGCGTCGTCAACCCACCTGGACTGGCCTATCCCGTCACACCCGATGAGCGCTACATCGGCTTCTCGATGACCAGCACCGATGGCAAGTCGTTGGACACATGCAGCGAAGCACTAGTGTCGCTGGTCTCCACGAGTTTCAATACCGGCTTTGAGCTGGATACCACCTCGCCCATTCAGGAGTTCCACGGTGCCCAAGTCTCCAGTTGCGGCTCGCTCCCCGTGCTTGTGGCGCGCGTCTCCGCCACGATCGAGTGTAAGTCCATCAATGGCATGATCTACACGATGTTCGACTGGGAAATGAACGCCATCGCCAAAGGAAAGGTCGCTGGCGGGAAGCTCGATGTGCCCGCCGAACTACCGGTGTTTTTCATCCGTCTCACGCGGCTGTAGGCGCGTATTGCTCGGAAAACGCCGCACAATCGGCACAATCCCAACCCAACCTGCAGACTTTCTGTCATGCGGGTTGGCTTTCGCACAGGCTGAATCGTCTGCTTGAGGCGGCTGCGGGGAGGCACGTCGACCAGTCGTCGGCGACCCGATTGGCCATTTGGGAGGCATCGCTATGTCCAGGGCATCACAGACACGACACTGGCTCACCGGGGCAGCATTCGCAACCGCTTGCGCCACAATGACGCCCGCCAACGCGGCCGTCATCGTCGACGCCATGGGTGACACCTATGCCCAGCCGGTCCACGCGGGATGGGACGGCCGCAGCAACGACCTGATCTCCATCCTCAACCGAGGTTGGACCGATCCCGTCACCCAACAAGTCACGCCCCTGACCCGGCCTGATGGCAGTCCGCTCGTCATCGGCGATGTCCTGCTGGGTCAGAATCCGATCACGAGCGATCAAACCAGCATCCAGCGGTTCCACGTCACCGAATCGCCCGCAACGTTCACCCTCACCTACTTCGAAGGTCACGCTGGTTACAGTAATACCTTTGGCTTCTACACTTACGACACGCTCAACGAACCATCGGCTCCACCCACGAACCGCACCGGCCTGCTCACGCATCACGTTAACGCCCAAGGCACGCAGGCGACGTTCACCATCGACGCCGGCCAAACCTTCGGCTTCTACCTCGACGCCGACGGGCATAAGAACTCTAAAGGCCTGTATTTCAGTGAAAATCGCTTCAACAGCGACAACACCGTCGCTGGCTTCGCGACGGATCACTTCCTAATCCTCGAAACAAACGTTGGCCTGCTCCTGGCGGTGGAGGACCTGCCTTACAACCCATCGACGGGCCTGATGGGCGACCAGGACTACAACGATATGATCTTGGGATTACTGACTTTAAGTGGGGGCACGCCGATCCCGATCGATCCGCCGCCGACCAACCCGGTGCCAGAACCGGCGAGTGTGGCACTGCTGGCGATAGGGACGTACCTGATCGCCGGGGGCCGACGTAGCCGCAAGCCTCGAAAATAGGGTACGACGTGACTGGACTTCCCCACATTCGGTGGGCGCGCCTGACGGACAGCATAATGGCTGTCTGAAAGGAGCCATCATGAGCAGACGGAAGTACACGCGTGAGTTCAAGGTTTCGGCGGTGAAGCTGGTGCAGGAGCAGGGCTATAGCCCCGGCGATGCGGCTAAGAGCCTGGGGGTGGACCCCAACTCGGTGCGCGAGTGGGTGGCCAAGCTCAGCGACCAGGCGGGGCTGACACCCACCGGCGAAGGGGCGATGGCGGCGGAGCTGCGTCGGCTGCGCAAGGAGAACGCCCAGCTACGGATGGAGCGTGAGATTTTAAAAAAAGCGGCGGCGTTCTTTGCCAAGGAGCAACCATGAAGTTCACCTTCATCAAAGAGCACCGTTGCACCTGGCCGGTGAAGGTGATGTGCCGTGTGCTGGCAGTGTCGCGCAGCGGATTCTTCGCCTGGCTGAGGCGTGCGCCCAGTCCCCGGGCCTTGGGTGCTGCCGCTAGCTGGCGATCCCACCACGGGGACCAATCATCTGTTCCTGCTCGACATCCGCGACATCCCTCGTACGGAGGGCCTGCCGGATTACGCGGCTGAACCGGCAGCCATGCCGGGTCAGTATCAAGCGCAAGGATGATCACAGCGCGAACCTATGATTCCGCTTTTGGTCAGGAACGAAATCGGCCGAGCTTGTCTCTACGTGGCTCGGAGGCGATATTCGAACAGAATACTGGTTCCAGCGGCGATGAAGTAGAGATTTCGGATGGTTAACGAAGTTGAAGACACACCCAGTCGGGATGGTGGAAAACCTCGTAGGTGCCCCACGCCCCAAACCCCCCAATACCCCCCACGCCCAGACGCGGGCC
>JBGSTK010000179.1:0-1880 GCA_041736565.1 Phycisphaeraceae bacterium
GGTAATCGTTCACACCCCGGGGAGTAATGAAGGGGCAGATTGGCGGGCGAGATGAGCTTCAACTGCGTGAGTCAGGAATGTGAAGACATTGCGGCGCTGCTGACGGCAAGTCTCGATCACCGTGAGCATAGTCTCGACGAAGCGACTCCCGCTGGCACTCTGCGTCCCAAAGGAGAGCTTCCGCCAGATCACCGCGTGACGCAACGACCGCTCGCCCGCGTTGTTCGTCGGTTCGACCCCTTCGTGACGCAAGTACGTCCACAGCCACTGGCGATGCTCGTACAGTTCCCGGCACGTGCCGCGCACATCGGCATCCCTGCTTTGCGTGCCACGCAACAGCAAACATCCCACCTTGCGACGGACGGGTCCCATCCGACGCAGCAAGGCCGCCCGCGAAATCTTCCCGGCGCGATAATCGGCCCAATGCTCGAACAACTCGCACGTCGCTCGCCGCAGCCGAGAACCCAGCCATTTGCCTTGGACCGTGCCGCTGTCGATCATCGCTTGAAAATCGCGCTTCAGGTGCGCCCAACACCACTGCAAGCACCCCAGGTGCCAGTACATTTTAGCCCGATCGCAGTTGACGATGCCGCCAAACGCCTCGCCCAGGAAGGCACGGAGCGCTGTCGCCTCACGGGTTGTACGCACCGCAAACACCGTGAACATGCGGGCCACGAAGGTCCACAGCCACACCTTGCCGTTGGCTTCCTTGGTCCCCGTTTCGTCGATGCTCAATTGCTCCTGCGCGGGGAGTTGAGCCGCCAACGCCTCATACGACGGCCGCACGGCCGCCGTCACCTGGTTCTGAATTTTCACCGTCAGCGACGCCGAGCACGGCTGACCCAAGATCGTGCTGAGGAAATTGGCCGTCCGCCGCTTGCTCTGGCGATAGTAGGCCATCAGCAGGGCCACGAAGGCCATCAACCGCGGCCCCGACTGGCCCTCGGGCACGCCCGCAGGCAGTTGGGCACACGTCGTTTCGCCACAGGAGGGGCATGTCAGCCGATGCCGCTGATACTCGGTCACGATCGGCTTGATCTCGGGCACTTCCCACACCTGGTGCCGCAACGGCTCGGGATCGCTCCCCGAGAGTTTCTCGCCACAACGCCGACATTCGGTCGGCTTGAGCGGCTGCACGTCGTCACACTCCTCGGTGGGAATCAAGGGTCGCTCGTGTTTCTCGTGGCCGAGCTGCCCGCCACGTTTCTTTTTCGACTTGCGTCTGGGCGGCTGCGGCCGGGCGTGCGGATGTTGCGTGCTGGGCGGCAGCGAGGAGTTTTGCGGCGTCTTGCCTTTGCCCCGACGCTCCAACTCCTCGATCCGCGCCCTCAACTCAACAATCTCCGCCAACAGCGCCCGAATAATCGCCTGGGCTTCCGGCGGCTGGCGGGCAATGATTTCTTCCGTGATCTCCAGCGACATGCCACCGTTGTCACCGAACACCGCCCTCCGTGTCCAGATCAGTTTTTCGAGAAAACCCCTCCGGGCTGTGAACGATTACCAAAAGCTGTCAAGGTTGAGACACAAATCCTGGCCAGCGGCCCGATTCGAGACACAGTCCTTGTCAAACGCCAGAAGACGTCCCAGCCTCGCTAAACATGTTGTCATGTTACTCGATCGTCTGTTGGTTAGCCAAGACATGACAATGGGGGGTAATCTGCCCGACCGAGCACAGTGGGTACCAAACTGCGATTTCTTCGCTTCGGCTCGATTCCGCGATCCGCACTGCTAGCCCGAGCATAGTTCTACAGCATCACTTTTTGGGAGCCACATTTGGATGTCTCGCGAGCCAGGTTTTCCGGTGCGAGTCCGTAGCTTGCTTGTTGCGGTCCAGGTGGTAATCCACCAACTCGCCGGCTTCCTGCAAGGTCAACTGCGGA
>JBGSTK010000087.1:0-22426 GCA_041736565.1 Phycisphaeraceae bacterium
CATGACCATGAACACCAGCACAATCGCCGCGATCAAGAACCTGCTCCGCCGGGCTCGCCTGATTGTTCGCACCCGGTGCTACTGCGCCCCCGACCGTCAGGCTGGCAAGCCCGGCCGCTGCGCCGCCTATGTGGTCAACACTGCTCTCTACTGCCCCGGCTGGGCCCGTGGGCACATCCCGGCGGAATCACAGCTTGCCGCCGTCGGCGAATCGCTGCGTCGCCCGCCCGCCGCCCCTCCTCCTTCTCCGGACAATCCTGAATGCGATAGCCCTGGGTCATGCCCGGCGGTGACGGCACCTGACCAAAAGCCCGACCACGGCGATCATGAAGCCTGTGCAGATGCCGTGTGCGCCCGAATTGGCAAATCAGATGGATCGGCCTCCGAAAACGGGAAAAGTGCAGCCTAACCATCGCGCCCCCAATGCGCGCCAGTGGAATTGGTGGCTTTGAGCTGTGTCTTGACCTACTTCACAGACCCATCAGGCATAGACGATGATCGCGATCACTCCTACTCGACCGTGTCGCCAGCCAGACGCATCCGCGTGGGTACCGCGCCATCAGCTCGGGCTCGCCGCCTCATTCAAAACTAGATGACCATCGCGTGTCCCTGACGATCAGCGCGGGCGAAGCCCCGCCACCAGTGCCGGAGGCAAGTTAATGTGGAAAAAATTTCAGGTCCTTTTCGTATCCCCCGCCGTATCCCCGGCCCCACTCCAACTTGACTGTATCCCCACACGAATTTTTACACGAAAGGGATACAGTAAGGGATACGCTTCGGGGATACAGTAAGGGATACGCTTCGGGGATACAAAAAGGGATACGCTTCGGACCTCCGTAAGCCCTTATTTTTCTAGCACTTCCAAAGCCGCCCATGGGACTCGAACCCACGACCTCACCCTTACCAAGGGTGTGCTCTACCAACTGAGCTAGGGCGGCGAGATTTTGTTGTCGCGGCAAGGCGGGGCGTGGCCTCGCGTTTGCGGCGTGATCCCTTGGATCAGATGGACCATGCTAACGAGGCTGGGCGGAAAATCAAACTCCAGCGGTTGGATTCGGGGGGGCGTAGGGATGGGCGCATAAAAAAACCCCGCGTACGCGGGGTTCAATGCCCGGGAGAGGACTCGAACCTCCAAGGGATTTTACTCCCGCCAGCACCTCAAGCTGGTGCGTCTGCCAGTTCCGCCACCCGGGCGTGGGTGAAGCGAGCCCCTAAGTATAATCATCGGCCCAAAGTTGTCGAATCCGCTTGTGGCGGGCTGTGTTACGATGGGCTGTTCGAATCTTCTGGACAAGGCTGATATGACGCAAAACAATCCAACTCCCGCTGTTTCCGCATCGACCAAGAGCATGGAGGCCATCGTCGCGCTGTGTCGGCGGCGCGGCTTCATCTTTCAATCGTCGGAGATTTACGGCGGGATCAACGGCTTCTGGGACTACGGCCCATTGGGGGTCGAACTCAAGCGCAACCTTAAGGATGCGTGGTGGCACGACATCGTCCGTGCGCCAGCCCAGGGGCCCGACGGCACGTTGATCGACATGGTGGGCCTGGATTGCACCATCATTATGAACCCGAAGGTGTGGGTCGCGAGTGGGCACGTGGGTACGTTCGCCGATCCAACCCGCAAATGCCCGGGCTGCGGCCATTTTGTGCGGGCCGACCAGCTCTGGGAGATTCTGGCGCAGTCGAGCGATTGGTTCAATTCACTTCTGCAGGAGTTCACTCCCGTCGTCGGTGGAATTGATGCGCCCCGGCTCATGAAGTGGGCCAGAGGCAAAGGCAAAAAATCCGCCCCGAATCTGGCATTGGTTCGGAATCCCGAAGTAACGCTGAGCTTTTTGGCCACGCGAGTCAACGGACAGCCCGATGCCCCGCCGGAACTCATGGAGGTCGTGCGCTATCTGGCGACCGAGCAGTTGCATGCCACGGGCCTGCAGGAGCCTTGCCCGCGCTGCGGCGGCCCCTTGGGCGAGGCCAAGCCGTTCACTCTGATGTTCGAGTCACACGCGGGTCTGGACAAGACCGACGAGAGCAAGGTCTATCTTCGGCCTGAGACGGCCCAAGGCATTTTCGCCAACTTCAAGAACGTAACCGACACCTCTCGGGTCAAGGTGCCCTTCGGCATCGCCCAGATCGGCAAGGCCTTCCGCAACGAAGTCACGCCCCGCAACTTCACCTTTCGCTCGCGCGAGTTCGAGCAGATGGAAATTGAATTTTTCATTCGCCCCGACAGCGCCAAGGAGTGGTACAGGTTCTGGCGCGATGCCCGCTTCAACTGGTGGAAGTCCATCGGCCTGACGGGGGATAACCTGCAGTTGCGCGAGCATGATAGCGACGAGCTTTCGCACTACGCCAAGGAAGGGGCGGGCACATCGGACATCGAGTACCGCTTCCCGTTCACCTCGCCAGGCTTTGGCGAACTCGAAGGCGTGGCACATCGCACGGATTTCGACCTCCGTCAACACGCGGAGCATTCCGGCTTGGGCGACAAGCTCAAATATTTCGACCAGGAGATGCAGGTCAAGCTCCAGGGCCAGGGGTTGCCCAAGGAAGAGATCGCGGCGAAGTCCAAATATTTTCCGCACGTGATCGAACCCTCAGCCGGTGCTGACCGCGGAGCACTGGCGCTGTTGTGCGAGGCCTACACGGAAGACAAGAGTCGGCCCAGCGGCGTGGTGATGAAATTCCACCCGCGCATGGCGCCGATCAAAGCGGGCATCTTCCCGCTGGTGGCCAAGGACGGGATGCCCGAAGTCGGCGAGAAGCTTTATCGCGAGTTGCGCAGCCGGTATGCCGTGGAGTTTGATGAGAAGCAGTCAATCGGCAAGCGCTACGCCCGCATGGACGAAGCGGGCACGCCGTTCTGTTTCACCATTGATGGCCAGACGCTGACGGATCAGACGGTGACGATGCGTGATCGTGACACCTTGCAGCAGGGCGATCGCGTCGCGCTGGATAAGGTCGGGGCGTTCCTGGCGGAAAAGCTGGGCGGGTGATGGGGCTGAGCGATCCCGCGTCGTGCGGTGTGAACTGGGAATTACGTTCGAGCGATGAGTATAGAATTGCGATGCCCATTGCCGGGCGGGGAACTAACGTGCATGCCTCTGGCCGCCCTTGCCAACTCGACGCTTCACCGCAATCTGCTCGTTGAGCTGGAGCAGGTCGAGGCGCGATTCACCGCTGAGTTGCTTTCGGACCTGCCTTGCGTCAATGAACTTGTGACGCACATCGAGCGTTACCGCGGAAAGATGCTTCGGCCGATGCTAGTGTTGACGGCGGGTATGGCGGCGGGACCCAATGGCGGGGAACCCACGCTGACGGAGCCGCACCGCACGGTGGCAGCGGTCGTCGAAATGGTTCACATGGCGACGTTGGTTCACGATGACATCCTCGACGAGGCGCGTATTCGCCGCAAGGGTGCCACCATCAACCAACTTAGCGGCAACGAGACAGCCGTGATGCTGGGCGACTACTTGATCAGCCATGCCTATCACCTCTGTTCGACGTTGGGTAATCCCGCCATAAGTCTGCTGATCGCCGATGCGACCAACACGGTCTGCGAAGGTGAGTTGCTGCAGTTGGCCAACCGCAACAATTGGGACCTCGACGAAGCGACGTACTTTGAAATCATCCGTCGCAAGACCGCCAGCCTCGTGGGCACCTGCTGTCAGGCTGGCGCGATGCTCAGTGGTGCTGAGGCGAAGTGGTCGGATGCGTTGTACGCCTTTGGTGAAAAGCTTGGCGTGGCCTTTCAGATCGCCGACGACCTGCTGGATCTGCTGGGCGATCAGGCCACGGTGGGCAAGACGCTGGGGCGTGACTTGCAGAAGGGCAAGCTGACGTTACCCGTGATTCATCACCTTGCCGCGGCACAACGCAAGCCCGGCCGGGACAACCAACTGCTGGGGATGCTCAACGATCAAGCGTTGATGCAACGAGCCAACGGTCTCGATGCCGCGACGATCCAACGGATACGACTGCTGCTGGCACAGACTGATTCGGTGGCCTACGCGTACGGACGAGCGCATGCCTTGGTGAGCGAAGCCGGCGATGGTCTGTCCGCCCTACCGCAGACGCCAGCGCGTGACCTGCTGCTGCAGATGGCGCAAGCCGCGGTGACGCGCCAGGCGTGAGAGCCGATGACTTGACGCGGTGCGTTGCTCTGCCCCGGCGCGACAAAACGCTGATCACTTCAACGTCGCGTGGATTTGATCCACTTTTCCAAGTCCGAAGCCGAGAGGCAGTTGACTACATCATCTTTGCTCGCCCCGGCGCGACGGGCGGTCAATATGCCGTAACGCAATTCATCCAGATCGCTTGGGCCGTGGGCGTCGGTGTTGATCGCCAGTTTGACGCCGGCTTCCAGCGCCAGGCGGGCATGGCTGTCGCGCAGGTCCAGGCGATGGTGATTGGAGTTGATTTCCATGGCGATGCCGCGCTGGGCAGCGGCTTTGATGATCAAACCCATGTCCGGCGAGAGACCCTCACGGCGACCGACCATACGACCCGTCGGATGGCCCAGGATGGTGATGTAGCGGTTGTCGATGGCGCGAAGCAATCGGGCGGTGGCTTTGTTGGCGTCCTGTGACAACGCAGCATGAGGTGAGGCCACCACGATGTCGAGTTGCGAAAGCAGGCTGTCGGGGTAGTCGAGGCGGCCGTCAGCCAGGATGTCCACCTCCGCGCCAGCGAGGATGCGGATGCGATCCTTCATCGTCTGGGCGACTTTCCCCACGGCGACAAGATGTTCCTCAAGCCGTTGGGCGGAGAGCCCATGAGCGATGGTCTGACTGACGGAGTGATCGGTCACGGCCACGGTATGGAACCCGCGATCTATGGCGGCCTCGGCGAGTTGGGCGATGGTCCATTTTCCATCGCTGGCAGTCGTGTGGGCGTGAAGCTCGCACTGGATATCCGCCAATTCCACGAGCCGGGACCAACCCTTTTCACGAATTACAGCAGTCGCCGCCAGCACCACTTCATCCCGCGCTTCGCGCTGCTCGGGAGGAATCCACGCCATTCCCAAAGCTTCATAGACCGCCTGCTCAGTGACCCCGGCGACCATCGTCTCGCCTTGGTACAGCCCGTATTCGTTGAGCTTAGTGCCGCGGTCGATGGCACGCTGTCGCAGTTGGACGTTGTGTTCCTTGGAGCCGGTGAAGTAGAGGAGGGCTGCGCCGAAGCTTTCGGGCGCGACGATTCGCAGATCGAGTTGCAGGCCGCGGGCATTACGGATGGAGGTCTTGGTCGGGCCGCTGCCGATGACCTGGGCTTGCGGATCCAGCGCAATGAAGGCTGCCATGATCGCCTGCGCATCGTCGGCTTTGGCGGCAACGAGCAGGTCCACATCGCCGATGGTCTCCCGGCCACGACGAAGGCTGCCTGCATAGGCGGCGTTCTTGACCTCCGGCAACGCCCGCAACCGATGCAGGTACCATCCGGCAATTGGCATCGCCTGCCCGATGAGAAAACGCGTGCCCGCGCTCTGGGCAAACTCCAGGTTCTTCCGCAGGTTGTCCAGCTTCTTGGGCCCGATACCCTTGATATCAGGCACCAGCCCGGAGTCCAACATCTTCTTGAGGTCGGCAAGACTGGTGATATTGGCCTGACTCCACAACAGCGCGATGGTCTTGGGCCCCAGGCCCGGAATGGTCAGCAGTTGCAGCAGACCCGGGGGAATCGACGCCAGCAGCCGATCATGCTCGGCAATCCGGCCGGTAGTCAGATGCTCGATGATGCGCTCCGCGGCTCCCTTGCCGACGCCCGGGATGGTGGTCAACGCTTTGACATCGGGGCCGATGTCGGCAACTTCCCGCTCAAAATCGTCAAGTCCGCGTGCCACCCGGGCAAAGGCCACGGCTTTGAATCCATCCTCGCCGGTGATTTGGAGGATGTCGGCCATCTGTTGAAAGATGGCGGCGAGTTGTCGATTGGTTGATGCCATGACGTCAGCTTACAATCTGCGGCTCGTTCTTTCCGGGCCGCCGGATCCGCCGCGGATACCGGCCGCGACTTTTCTTTTAATCACGGGATTGCCCCACAGCCCAGGAGCTTCGTGTGTCCGCCAACCTGCTTGCCCCGTCAGATACCTTTATTCATCGTCATATCGGCCCCCGTGACGAAGAAGTTACCGCGATGCTCCAAGCCGTCGGTGCTGGCTCGCTTGACGAGTTGATGGCCCAGACGGTTCCAGCGGCGATCCGCCTCAAAAAGCCTCTGGCACTCGATGAACCGCGGGGCGAACATGAGACGCTCGTTGAGCTGAAGCATATCGCGCAGAAGAATCAGGTCTGGCGCTCGCTCATCGGCATGGGTTATCACGCCACCATCACACCCGCGGTCATCCGCCGCAACATCCTGGAAAATCCTGGCTGGTACACGCAATACACGCCCTACCAGGCTGAGATTTCGCAGGGGCGGCTCGAAGCACTGCTCAACTTCCAGACGGTCATTAGCGACTTGACAGCCCTGCCTCTGGCCAACGCGTCATTGTTGGATGAAGGCACCGCGGCGGCGGAAGCAATGGCCATGTGCCGGGCGATCACCGGGCGTGAGGACGGCCTGTTCTGGATCAGTGAAGACTGCCACCCGCAGACCATCGCAGTGGTTCGCACACGTGCTGAATCCATGGGTGTGCGGGTGGTGGTGGGCGATGTGGCCGCATTGACATCGTCGAGCGCGGATGGCGCGGCCAAGCCCATCGGCGTGTTACTGCAATACCCCACGACGCAGGGGCGGATCAACGACTACAGCGATGTGATCCAGCGCGTGCAGGGTGCGGGCGGCTTGGTGGTGATGGCGGCTGACCTGCTGGCGTTGACGCTGCTCAAACCGCCGGGCCAATGGGGCGCGGATATCGCGGTGGGATCAGCGCAGCGGTTCGGTGTGCCGATGGGTTTCGGCGGGCCTCACGCGGGGTTCATGGCGACCAAGAACGAGTTTGTGCGCAAGATGCCCGGCCGACTGGTGGGCGTATCCAAGGACGCTGCGGGCAATCCCGCCCTGCGACTGGCGGTGCAAACTCGCGATCAGCACATTCGGCGTGACAAAGCCACGAGCAACATCTGCACCGCGCAGGTTCTACTGGCGATCATGGCGGGCATGTACGCCGCCTACCACGGGCCGCAGGGGCTTAAGCGCATCGCAACCCGTATCGCCACGCTGACGGCCATGCTGGGCAAGGGGCTCAAAGCCCTCAGCCACACGCTTGCAGATCAGCCGGTCTTCGACACGCTTCACATCCACCTGCGACAGGGCGCCTGCGTCGATCGAATCATTGCCGCAGCCGCTCAGCAGCGCATCAACCTGCGCGACATGGGCGATGGCACACTGTGCGTGTCGTTGGATGAGCGTTCGACAATCAGCGAGGTGCGCCAGGTTCTGGCCGCGTTTGCCGATGGGGCGAAACTGTCGGAACCGATAACGCCCGCTGATCTCAACCCCCCCGCCGTCGTGTACCCCCCTGCTTTCGCTCGCACAACCGACTACTTAACGCAGCCCGTTTTCAACACGCACCACAGCGAAACGCAGATGCTTCGCTACATCAAGCGGCTTGAATCGCGTGATCTGTCGCTGTGTCAGAGCATGATCTCGCTGGGCTCCTGCACGATGAAGCTCAACGGCTCAAGCGAGATGCTGCCGATCACCTGGCCGGAGTTCGGCGAGATGCACCCCTTTGCACCGGCGGGTCAGGCACAGGGCTACGCGCAACTCATCGGCGAGTTGGAGCAATGGCTGGCGGAGATCACGGGGTTTGCCGCGACGAGTCTCCAGCCCAATGCGGGCTCGCAGGGCGAGTATGCCGGCCTGCTGGCGATACGCGCGTACCATCAGAGCCGGGGCGACACCCAGCGTGATGTGTGTCTGATCCCCGTCTCGGCCCACGGCACGAATCCCGCTTCAGCGGTGATTGCCGGGTTCAACGTGGTGCCCGTCGCCTGTGATGCCAAAGGCAACATCGACGTCGCCGATCTGACCGCCAAGGCCAAGACCCACGCCGACAAACTCGCGGCACTGATGATCACCTACCCCTCGACCCACGGCGTATTTGAGGAAGCAGTGCGAGATATCTGTCGCATCGTGCACGACCACGGCGGGCAGGTTTATATGGATGGCGCGAACATGAACGCACAGGTCGGCCTGTGTAAGCCGGGTGGTCCCGAGGGCATCGGTGCCGATGTTTGCCACCTCAACCTACACAAGACCTTCTGCATTCCCCACGGCGGTGGCGGGCCGGGCGTCGGTCCGATCTGTGTCGCAAAGCACCTAATTGATTTCCTGCCCGCGACCCGACTTTCCACGGCGACAGACAAGACACCCATCACCATCGCGGCGGCGCCCTATGGAAGCGCATCGATCCTGCCGATCCCATGGGTTTACATTCGCCTGATGGGTGCCGCTGGTTTGACCCGCGCCACCGAGATCGCCATTCTCAACGCCAACTACGTCGCAGCGCGGCTCGATGGCCACTACCCCACGCTTTACCGTGGAAGTCGGGGCCGGGTGGCGCACGAGTGCATCATCGATTGCCGGGCGTTTGAATCCTCAGCGGGCGTGCGCGTCGAAGACATCGCCAAGCGACTCATGGACTACGGCTTCCACGCTCCCACCATGAGTTGGCCGGTGCCTGGAACGCTGATGATTGAGCCGACGGAAAGCGAGTCGAAGGATGAACTGGATCGGTTCTGCGACGCGTTAATCGCTATACGTCAGGAGATACGCGCCGTTGAGGAAGGCAGTGCCGACCGCGATGACAACCCGCTCAAACACGCTCCGCATACTGCGGCTGCGGTGACGGGCGATACGTGGAGTCATGCCTACGGCCGGGAGCAGGCGGCATTCCCCGCCGATCACCTGCGTCAATACAAGTTCTGGCCTGCGGTTGGTCGCATCGACAATGCCTATGGCGACCGCAACCTGGTGTGCACGTGTGAACCTCTGCACCTGTGAGCCGATGGTTAAACGCACTCTGGGCACCGCGACAATCTTTGCCCAAATGGCGATCAAACCCTTGACTTGGCTGACTCGACATCAGAAAATAAGGGTGACAAGCGGATAACTACGAAGGGAGGTGCGGCAGACCATGAGACCGTAAAACCAGAACTTCCGGGAACACGCCGAGCGGCCCACCGCGCAAAGAATGCAATTCTGAATCTTTCCCATCATTCCCAGCGGATCCGTTCGGCTTTTTTGTGCGCCGATTTGGATGCCGCTTTTCATGCCTCGCCCGAACGCAGCCACATGTACCACATTGTTCGCCGGGACCCCACCTTCACAAACAGCGTTTGATCAAATGCCCCACCGCATCGGCGGGTGCAAGGTTCGTCACATCAAAAACCTTGTCAGCCACGGCCCGGTACACCGGATCGCGCAGCGCTAGCACCTCGATGATCTCCTCGATGCCGCCTCCTTTCCCCGTCAGGTTGGGTCGTGTGGCGGCACTTTGGGAATCGGCGGCAATTCGCTGTGCCAGCACAGCCGTGTCGCAGTAGAGGTAAATCCGCACCGTATCGGACGCGTCTTCCACAGCTTTGCGTGCCCCAGCCTGCATGAGCGTGCCTCCGCCCAGCGCGATGACCTGCTCATCCTTGAGGCACAATTCCTGCGTGATGCGAACCTCAGCCTCGCGCCAGGCTCCTTCGCCATGTTTGGCCCAGATATCAGCGATGCTGGGGTTGTCAAAATGCTTGCATACCAGGCGATCCACATCGACAAACGTCTTCCACAACTGGTCGGCGAGCATCCGCCCCAGGGTGGACTTCCCACTGCCGCGATAACCCAGCAGAATGATATTCATGCGGCGAATTGTAACGACGTGACGGACGGGGCGGTCGCGGGACGATAGGATGTTTCCATGGCCCGTCCCGATCCCGCCAACGAACACCTCAAACGCCTGCGTGGCTGGCGCAATCGACCTGAGCGTGACGTGTCGATGAACTTCCTACGCCCGCTCTTCAAACGCGAGGTCGAAAAACCGCACAAACAACTCGCTGATGCCGCGGTCCTCTGGCAGGCGCTGGTGCCCGCAGCCTTGGTCGAGCATACGCGACTCGAAAGCCTGCAGCGGGGCATTCTGCGAGTCGGGGTCGATTCCAGCAGTCACCTTTACGAACTCGATGGCCTGCTGCGTCAAGGCCTGGAGCGCGAACTCATCGCCGCACATCGCAACGGCCCGCTGCGCAAGGTGCAGTTGCGCCTCTGCAAGCCGCAGTGATTCTTACTCGTCGGTCTCAGTCGGTGTCGCGACGTGCCGCTGTCGTCGTCTGCCTGACATCCCCGATCACGGGTGGAACGGAAACATCAACGGCGTAAGGCCGATGGCGACGATGGCGACTAATCCGTCGAGCGGCACGCCGATGCGAAGATAGTCGCCGAAGCGGTAACCGCCGGGGCCGTAGACCATGAGGTTGGTTTGGTAGCCAATGGGCGTGGCAAAGCCGCAGGAAGCCGCGATCATGATGGCGATGACGAAGGGCATAAAATCGACCTGAAGCGAGTGGGCGGTGGCCATGGCGAAGGGAAACATCAGCGCGGCTGCGGCATTATTGCTCATGGCCTCGGTGAGGGTGAGGGTCACAAGGTAAACGGCCGCCAGGGCCAGCCAGGGATGATCACCGGCAACGTTGAGCAACCCTTGCGCAAAGGCCGGTGCCACCCCCGTGGTGCTGGCGGCAGTGCCAATGCCCAGGGCAGCGCCGATGACGATGAGCACCTCCCAATCGATGCTCCGTCTGGCGTCGGTCAATGAGCAGCAGCCCGTGACGATCATCAGGCCGGCGGCGAGCATGGCGGCATTGAGCATCGAGAGCCACTCGAAACCGGTCGCCACCACCATCGCCAGCAGAATCGCCAGCGCCAGCCCGGCACGTTGATGTCGAGGTGGCGCCGAGCCGTCGATGGCGCTTACAAGGTAGAAATCCCGGCGATTCCGGTGGGCATCGACAAACGAGGGATGGGCTTCTAGCAGCAGCGTATCGCCGGGGCGCAGCACGATGTCGCCGACTTTTCTGGCGATGCGCTGGCCACTGCGGGCCACGGCAATCACCGCGGCGTGGTAGGTGTTGCGAAACCGCCCCTCGCGGATGCTCTTGCCCACCAGAGGGCAATTGTCACTAACCACCGCCTCGATGAGGCAGCGGTCGGCACGCGGGGCGGTCAACTTGAAGACCTGATTAGTCGCGGGGGACAGACCCCGGATTTTCTGTAGGTCCACCACCGACTCGACCACGCCCACAAAGACCAAATGATCGTGCGCTTGGAGGCGCTCGGTGGGGGCCACAGCCATGAGCACTTGATCGCCGCGGTCGATCTCGGCGAGGTAAAGCCCTGGCAGGTGACGCAGGCCGGCCTGCTCGATGGACTGGCCTACGAGACCGCTACCGGGCTCGACGACCATCTCCACGCTGTACTGGCGGGGGTCCTCACCGATGCCCAGCGGGGGCTGTCGCACGGGCAGAAGCCAGCGGCTGGTGAGCATGATGAAGCCGATACCGACGGCTGCCACGGGCAGTCCCACCCATGTGATGTCGAAAATGCCCATCCGCGTCGGCCCGCCGGGCATGTCGCGTGTGGCTTCTTGAAGCAAGCCAAAGACCACGAGGTTGGTACTGGTGCCGATGAGTGTGCAGACGCCGCCGAGAATCGCCGCATAGGACAGCGGGATGAACAGCTTTGACGGGCTGATCTGCATCTTCTTGCAGAGGTCGCCCACCACCGGCATAAACATGGCGACTACGGGGGTGTTGTTAAGCACCGCGCTAAAACCGGCCACGGGCAGCATGATCCGCGTCTGGGCTGCGAGGGTCGAGCGCGGGCGGCCAAAGAGCGGCCGGGTTATCAGGGCGATGGCACCGGTCTGCACCATGCCGCAAACCACGACATAGAGCACCGCCACGGTAATGAGCCCCTCGTTGCCGAATCCGCTGACCGCCGCGGCAGGTGAGGGTAGATGTTCCCCGCCGAAGATGGCACCGATAGTCACCAACACCACCAGACCCGCAAAAAACGCCAGATCCGCCGCGACTCGATTGGTGATCAGGGCGACGACGATGCCCGCGACAACAACCAGTGTGACCCATGCTTCCCATGTCATCATGCGCTGAAACTCCCCACCCAGGGGCCTCGATCCCGGCCCATCAACCCGAAGATGCGCCCCGGACTGTGGGGCGATCATGGCGAGGATCACCACCCCGCCTGCGGACAAGACCATCAAGAACGCCTATTCTAAGCTGCGGCATCGTGCGATGCCCTCCGGAGCCTTCCATGCCCAGCGTCGATGCTGTCCTTCTTCGTCTGCCCGCTATCTGTCTCCTTGCGCTGTCGTTGGAGCTGGCAGCCTGCAGGTCGCCCCAAGCCAGCAAAGACCCGCCGGTGCTGGGCGATCCGATTAACGGGCAGGCAACCCCTCAACAGCGCCCCGGTGACCAAGGTCAAGGCAGCCAAACCGCTACGACCCAGGCATCTGGGGCAGCCGTAACCGACACTACCTCGGGACTGACAGCCGAGGACATTAGACGCCTATTTCCCCTCGAACCCCGTCAGGGCGTCTATCGCATCACTAAGGGCCCCGACGCTGGTAAGGACCTCAACTTCGACCTGCAACAGGTGGAGGACGGTCAGTGGCGGCTGACTTACGAAGGTCTGCAGGCGACTTACTTCAAAGCGTCGCCCCAAGGTCTGCTCATCACCCGTGAAGATGACTTCGGCGAAAAGGTCCAGGTCACCTATGACCCGGCGATCAACTGCCTGCCGCTGGGGTTGTCGAAGGACACGCCATTTCAGGGCAAAACCCGCATGACGGTCCGTGGCCCCAATGGCGAGACGCGTGACAGCGGGTCGTGCGACTACACCGTCACTCTGCTGGGCAAGCAACGGGTCACGACCCCCGCCGGAGGCTTTGACGCCGTGGTCATCCGCAACATCCGCACGCTCGATCTGGCGATGGCTGACGTGGTGGTGGACATCACCTCAGCCTATGCCGCGCCCCAAGGCGAGGTCATCGAACATGTGGACCAGAAGACCCAGGCGTTGGGGCTTTTTGGCCTAAACAAACTCAGTGAGCGGCGGTTGGTCGAACTCCGCCGATAGTAGGGAGCGGACGCCGATTATTTAGGCCCCGCCACGGTGGGGACTAATGCGGAGCCGCGGCCTAGCCGATACGAAAAAATGATCGCCGGTATTCCCGGGGGTCGTTGGGAGAACGCCCGTGGCTTCAGACGTTGTTCGCATCATGTGCCCGAATCTCAAATGTCGGGCGGTCCTGTGTGTTCCCACCTCGGCACGCGGCAAAACCGTGCGCTGCCGGGGCTGCTCATCATTGGTGCGTGTGCCTGATATCGCCAAAGCCACCAAGCCCACAGCGGAACATTCCGGCGATACCGCGTCGAAATGATGGGTAGTTGAGCTTATTCGCGGGGCTGAGATAGCCGCAGGATGGGGTATCGACGTGCTGGGAATAACGCCCCGGGCATGCGCCCTCACTTCTTAACATCATCGTCGTCGTCAAGTTCCAGCACGGGGATGTCATCGTCGTCATCCGCTGCCTGCGCCAAGGCCTCCAGCGCCGATACGGGATCGTCCAGATCAACCGTCGGCGAATGCTGTTCGTCTTCGATGATCACCGGGAGTTCTTCGTCGGCGGCGGGCAGGGCCTTACCCACTGCGGATTTATGCGGGGCTGGGACATCTTTACCCTTGGGGCTCACAGCGTGATCGCCCACCAAGTGCGCCGGCTCACCATCGATGACCACGTTGAAGATCACCGGTCCGATGCCCACGCGGTCGCCGGCCTTGAGTACTGCCTTCTGAACCCGCATATCATTGTGGAACGTCCCGTTGCTCGAACCCAGATCGTGGATCCACAACTGGCCATCCTGAATCACTAACTCGCAATGCCTGCGTGAGACGCTGGATACAGGGATGCGCAAGTCCACCGTGTTGGTTCGCCCGACCACCAGGCGATCTCGAACAACCGGGAACTCGCGACGGGTGCCGTCTCCCTTAATCATTACCAGCGAAGCATTCATGAAACGACCCCTACAGATTTTGCCAAGCGAAACAACGACACCCAAGTCTAGCTTTGACAACCCCAAGTCGCAACTGGCACCCCGGGAACCTTTGACGGCTGCAAACGCAAGTATTGACGCCCTTTATCTCCACGTGCCCTTCTGCTTCCACAAGTGCCATTACTGCGACTTTTACAGCATCGTGGACGGCCCCGCCACCGGTGACCGCCAACCTGCATTTCTGGAACGGTTGCTCGCCGAAATAACGTTGCGCGCCCGCCAGTTGACGCTCCGGCCACGCACGATCTTCATCGGCGGTGGTACCCCCACGCTACTCCACGTGGAACACTGGCAACGCCTGCTGGAGCAACTGGCGGACATGGGCATCGTCAACGATGTCAGCGAGTTCACCGTCGAGGCCAATCCCGAGACAGTCACTGCCGAGTTGATGACCACCCTCCGCCGAGGCGGGGTCAACCGCATCAGCATGGGTGCCCAATCCTTTGATCCCGCCCTGCTCAAGATGCTCGAACGTTGGCACGATCCCGCCAGCGTGGCGCGGGCGGTGGCGATCACCCGTGCTGCGGGGATCGACAATATCAACCTCGATCTGATTTTCGCCATTCCGGGTCAGACGCAAGCTACACTCGATGCCGATATCGACGCAGCCCTGGCATTGGAGCCTGAGCACATCAGTTACTACGGCCTTACCTATGAGTCCAACACCGCCATGACCAAACGCTTGGAGATGGGCTTGGTGCGCGCGGTGGACGAAGACCACGAAAGCGCCATGTACGCGCAGGTCATCCAGCGGCTGACAGCGGCAGGTTTCGAGCAGTACGAAGTGAGCAACTGGGCTCGACATGCCAAGATCGCACGCGATGGTGAAGCTTCATCGCACGCCATCGATCGGCGTTGCCAACACAACTTGCTCTATTGGTCTAACGCCAACTGGCTCGGCATCGGGCCTGCCGCGGCCAGTCATCTATCGGGTTGGCGCTGGAAAAATCAGCCGCACCTGGGACGCTATCTCGACTGGCGCGATGAGCCAGCGGTGGAAGACATCGAGCATCTCTCGCTGCAGCGCCGCATCGGCGAGCAACTGATGCTCGGTTTGCGCATGCGGCAAGGCATCTCGCTTGACTGGCTGGCGGCGACATTGCCCGGCGATGATCCGCGCCTTGCCGCCATCGACGAACTCGTGCAACTCGCCATGCTTCAACGCCACGAGGGCCATTTGCGTCTGACACAGCGTGGCCTGTTCGTGGCCGATGCTGTCATTGCTCGTCTGCTGTAGGCGGCGCGCCCTTGGCACGAGCCGTCAGAATCGCCTGCGCCAACTGCTGACGCAGTCGCCACAAATCCACCGGCTTGAGGTTCTCAAAGACGGGTGCCGCGGCCACATCGACATTGACCGCCTCATCCGTCGCGCCGGACCCGACAGCCTGGCGAAGGGCATCGGTCAACATCCATCGCTGCGCGCCAGTCGACGCCATGAGTAGATTGACATACTCCACATCCTGCTGACCGCGACGAAACGCCTTGAGGCGGACGCTGGCGACGGGTGCCTCCTGGCCGATGGGTTTGCCCGGGTAGAACAACGACAGCGCATCGCCCTTGCTCCAGGAGCCGTCCTGGCCGATGGTCTGCCAGGGAATCACACCGTCGGCACCCAGCGACCAGGCGTCGAGACACCATGCTGCGGGTTGCACGTTGGAGCGCTCAATGTCGTTGGCGCTGCCATAGTTGTAAATCATCTGCGGGTGCTGTCGCTGCCGGTCGGCGATCATGCGTTGATACTTCCGCAACGATCCGCCCACGACGTTGACATCCATCACACCATCAAGCAAATCACGCTGCCACTGAGGTCGGGAGATGTCACCGCGAAACATCATGCGTGGCTTCTGTGCTCCCCCTTCGATCGTGGCATCGCTAACGCCCTGGGCAAACGCCTGGCCAAACCACCGCAGCGCCACGAAATCCTGCGTGTTGACCGGCTCATCAAAAACCCACCACGCGGAACTGCGGTCCAACGCTTCACGTCGGAAAAAGACCTTGTTGTTGAGGTAGAACTCGAACTGCGTCTGATGCCAACCACGTTGAGCGAAGTGCTCGGTGAAGCGTTTGGCGGCAGCGACCAGCTCATCACGGTAATCCGGCGTGAGGGCATCATCAGCCCAGTATCCGCCGCGAAAACCCGCCTCAAGATCCATGGGCCAGTTCTCATTGATGGGCAGGTAGAACGCATCGACGGGCACACCGCTGCGGGGCAGACCAGCAAACGCGCTGCCGTCGAGCAGCGGGCCGAAGCGACGGTCGTAGTCGCTCCAGTCAAAGGCCTTGCCGTCCCAGCGCGGCGCCAAGTCGCGCACCTGCCCACGCCAGTTGTAGGGCAGTCGGTTCAAACATGTGCGGTGCTCGTGGGCCAGTCGGTAGTAGGTCAGTTCAATCGGCGGCCCGGGCAGGCCGTAGCTGTTCATCTGCGGCACGAACGTCAGACGATCAGGCAGCGCGAAATCATGGACATGCAGTTCTACGGCTATGATCAATTCCGCGCCGCCCTGCCGCAGGGTGAGCGTGCCGTTGTGAACGCCCGCCGTCGCGGCATGAGGAACGTACAACTCCGCCAGCAGCGACGAGAAGCGATGCCCGGGGATGACATCCTTTTCCGCAGGGATATTGACAGGACCCGCGACGGGAACCAACGGATCGGGCAGGGGTCCAGCCGAGGTGACGACGTGACGGAACTGGAACCAGTGGGTTCGCGGTTGACCGGCGACGGGTTGAGTGGGCTCCTTACGAGGCGAGTCATTGGCGAAGGCCAACGCGACCTCAAGACCCTTGGCTGAACCCTCAACGAGCAGTTGAAACCCGACAAACTCATTCCGCGCAGCATGCAGACGAATCCGTTTCTCCGCAGCACTCCACAGATGATTGGCGGCCCGATAGCCTCGATCCTGCGCGGGGATCATCGAACCCGTCACCGGGTGCACTTTGTCCAACGGGTCCACCACAGCAATGCGCAGTGCGCCAAGCGCGGGCAACTCCGCGACCTTCGTGAAGGGTTCTATGACTGACTCAGGAAGTACCAGCGACCGAGCATCACTCGTGGGCACCACCAGTGATGTCACCGGCCCTCTGTTTCCCGCGGCATCCACAGTGCGCAGTCCCAGCGCGACGATCTCGCCCGGCTTGATCGGCACATCACGCAGATGGAGCGTCACCGTCTCGCCTTCCGCACCCGCCATCGGAATCAGGTACCGCGGCAACGGTTGCGCACGGCTGGCATCGAACGTCGCGCCTCGGTACCAGTGAACATCAAACCCCAGCACGCCCGCTGGACCCTCGTCGCGGGGCGTCTTCCAGGTAACCATAGCCTCGCCGGGTGGGAGCGTCGGCGTGCGGTCGTCGAGCGCCAACCCAATCACCACGCCGGGCGGCGAGCGATCCACAGGGCCCGGCTCCACCATGAAATAGGGCCCGCGGTTGCGACCTGCCTCGCGACTGTAGACGAATCGGTTGGGGAACAGGTGGTAGTTGAACTTGCCGTTTTCGACGGTGTATTCCGAGCCGATGTCATCGACGATGACAAAGCCTTCGCTGAGCCCAGCCAGCCGCGCCGCCATGACTCGCGCATCAACCGCCACACTTTGGCGGCCCTGGGCATCGGGTGGCGTAGCGTCGGCGGAACCCCAGATCGTGTGACCCTGTCCCAGGCTTGCAGCGGTCAGATCGCTGCTCGGATATGCCCACGCCAACACGTCCTGCTGTGCCCAATTGAAGCTGGCGCTTCCGCGCTGCGTTGCATATCGGCCACTGGTTCCTTCAGTCCACGGCGTCGCCAACGTAGAAACCGTCAGACGTCGTTGCGGCTCGTTGCCCCGTTGCGTCAGGTGCAAGGTAGCACCGCGGATCACACGCCCGCTCAGCGCCGCTGGGATCCCTTGTGTGGTGGATGCGTTGCCCACATCCAGTACGATCATTTCCTGGATGCCCTTGGTCTTGAGTTGTGTCGCGCCGCCGAGGTTGGCGTCACGTTCGTCGTTCTTCGCATCGTGATAGGCCGACACCCATGTGTCGCGCGTCACCTCAAGCCGAACCGCCGATTGCGCTTGAGCATCGGGTGCGAAGCTCGATGCAGCCGCGATCCACGCCCCGATCACGATGCCGATGCAACCCGTCCAACACGGACATTGACGTCCGACAATCCACCTGGCGATGTCGCGTCGGTCCGTTCGCATCGGTGGCTGTTATTTGGTGCCCACATCAAAGAAATAGGTCGTCTTCCATGTCTTACTTTCGCCCGGCTCGAGCTTGATGGGCACGAATATCTCCGGGCAGATCGTGGGATTCATGCCCCAGACCACCATCTTCTCCACCGGCCCATCGCCGCTGATTTCTATGGCAACATTCGATGTGGTATTGACCACCCGCAGCTTGTAGTCCGCCTGCGGATCAAAGCCTGCAAGCTGCCCCCACATGCTCTTGTTGCGCGGCATCTCCTGCGTCAACACCAGCGCATTGCCCTCGATTTTGGGAATGCCCGGCTTGGCGAACTCCTTGGACTGGGGCTCGAAACCAAACTCGACGCGGTACTGCGGGCCCAAGGCTGGCTGATCATCCACCACGATGAAGTTGTGGCCGTAGTGGGCGGTGTCGATCGTCTTCTGGCCAGTGTTCTTGAGCGTGCGTGAGATGGTGAAGCCCGCGCGATGATCATCGAGCGTGATGGTCTTTGAATAATCGTACCCCCACCCGCGCGGCCCCTCAAAAACCTGATCGAACACCATCGTGCCGGGCTTGTGGTCAACTTTCCACTCGCCCGCCTTGACCAACTCATAATTCTTGCCAAAGGAATACTTGGCGTCCGTCGCCTTTTTGAGTTCGCCGACGCCGATCTTCACAAACGTCTCACCGACCGCCGCTTCGTCATAGCCGATGGTCCCGTCGATGCCGAACTCCTCTGCGGTGCCTTGGATGTCATCGTGGCTGAGGGGATTGTGTTTGGCGGTGCGCGGACCGAAGAACGTGTGCTCGCCAACTCTCACGCGAGAGACGAGTCCCGACCAGTCGAAGCGCATGGCACGGTAGTAGCCTTTCTCAGCATCGGGCAGGTGAATGTCCATGCTCAGATGCTCGTTAGCCATCTGCGCCATGGGGTACGGGTCGGCCGTTGCCACAGCCACAGACTGGGCGGTGGAACTGGCGGAAGACCCCTGTGGCGGCGGCGTGGGTTCAGCGCCACAGGCGGTCAACGGTGCCACGACCAGTGCCGCGAGAAGAGCCGCAAGAATCGAATGGGTTTCGGTGAATCGACGTTTGAGCATGACTGGAACCCTCAGTTAGTGACTTCGTGGAATGGACCGTTATCCTACCGCGCCCTGCCGCTCCAGGGCGACCCGGCGGAGGTTTTCATACACTCTCATGGGCACGCGCTGCGAACCCAGCGCCACGGGCTTGGCCAGGCCGTGGTAGTCGCTTCCACCTGATGTCAGCAGGTCGAATGACTTCGCCAGCGCCTCGAAGCGCAGCACATCAGCCGGGGTGTGATCGCAATGCCGCGTCTCGATGCCGTCGAGTCCCAGCGCCTTGAGCCGTTTGATGCAGAGTTCGAGTTGCTGGTCGTCCTCGCATCCCATCTGCAACGGGTGTGCCAGCACCGCCAATCCGCCAGCATGGTGGATCGCATCAATGGCGTCGCCGGGCGCGAGGCGATCACGACGGACGTAGGCAGCGGCACCTTGCCCCAGGTACCTGCGAAACGCATCCTGCACGCTCTTGGCATACCCGCGCGCCACGAGGAGCTGGGCGATGTGCGGACGACCCACGACATCGCTCTGGCGGGCAAGGGCGTGGTCCTGGACTTCCGCATAGTCGATGCGCACGCCCAGTTCCTGCAGCCGCGCGATAATCTGCGCATTGCGGCCATCGCGAGCTTCGACCATGCCGTGATGGATCGCCATGAGGCGGGAGTCATCCTGACGGATGAAGAGCCCAAGAAGGTGCAGCGTGCCCCGCACATCAGCTTCGAGGCGTTCACCACCGCCGCCAGCCACATGCTTAATCGCCGAGAGCTGTGCCGACACCTCGATGCCCGGGACAAACGCGATGTCTAGCGCCTTGCATTCCGCTGCACAAGCCGCCAGTCCTGCGGTGGTGTCGTGATCGGTCAATGCGAGAGCAGAAACGCCCATCTGGTAGGCGACGCTGGGCAGATGCTCGGGCGGAATGGTGCCATCCGAAGCCGTCGAGTGTGCATGCAGGTCACAGAACATGTGCGGTAGTGTAGCCGTGTAGCCGGTGTCCTGTGGCGCGGGTTGGTCGTGCGACGTCCGCTCGATTTCCGCGTTAGCTGCGGGGGCATGCGTTGATGAAGCATCCCCAATCCACCACCGCGCGGCGCGGGAGTGGGAGTCGATGCGGTCACTTATCGGTCCAGAGCGATGGTTGAACACGAAGATGCAATAACGCGAAGGGAAGGTTGAGGCAATGCGGTCACCCTTACGGTTCTCAAAGGGAACCCCTACGGTCAGAAGGGGAACCGTACGCTCAGAAAGGGAGCCCGTACGCTCAGGAAGGGACCCCGTGCGCTCAGTAAGGGAGCCCGTAAGCTCCGGAAGGGACCCCGTGCGCTCAGGAAGGGAGCCCGTACGCTCAAGAAGGGAGCCCGTAAGGTCTCTACGTATGACTGTAAGGTCTCGAAGGAACCACCTGAAGGATTTAGGGGATGCACCCGCGCGGCGAAGGAACATGACCGATAACCCCAGTAACTCAAACGCCCGTTGACCGCTGCGAGCCCCGACTGTCAGGGAGAGGTGGATGTCGTCCAGGCATTTGGAGTTATCGTCCACTTCCTCACGGTCGCGGCTCGCCAGGGCCGCTTTTATTTTGGTGGGTTGTGAAGCCCGCCCCAGAAAATGGGCAGACCCCGATTTCTGAACGCTTGCTCGAAGCGAGACGCGAGGCGATGCTATGGCCATGAGTGACGCCGTGGCCATGCTGGGTGTGTCTCGAAGTGTGCAGAGCTGGGACGCAGCAGGCCAGGCTGTTGAGTCGGTGACGCTGTTGCGTGATATCACGTTGTCGGTCCCAGCGGGCGGGGTGCTGCTCATCGCGGGCCCCAGCGGGTCGGGCAAGAGCACACTCATTCGGCTCATCAACCGCCTCGACGATGCCACTGCCGGGACTGTGACGATACTGGGCAGGGGCGTAACGGACTGGCCCGTGCGAGAGCTACGGCGGAAGGCTGCGTTCGTGTTCCAGGAGCCATCGCTGGGCCAGGAGACCGTGCGCGAAAATCTGCGTTTACCTTTTGTGCTGTCGCGCGAAATGCCTGCGGACATCGATGCCCGCATCGCCCGCGCCATGGAGCAGGCGGAGTTGGAGCCTGGCTTTTTGGATCGTGGCGCTGGGCAACTGAGCGTGGGCCAGAAGCAGCGGGTGACGTTGGCGCGGGCTCTGATCACGGAGCCCGAGATATTGTTGCTCGATGAACCGACATCGAGCCTTGATGCCCGCACTGCGAGCGAGCTACTCAACAGCCTCGCTGGTATCCAGCGTGATCGCAACGCGCGTGGGCAGAGCTTGACGGTCATCCTCGTTACGCATCGACTGACCGAGGCGCGACGCATGGGCGGTGATCTGGCGGTGCTGATCGACGGACAACTCGCGTCGCTGGGGCCCGTGGCGCAAATGCTCGATGAGCCACCAGCCGGTCCCGCAGGCGAGTTCCTTCGCGGAGGCGAACTGTGACCCAGGTCCAGCCCCTCAATCTCGTTTCGCTGCTCCTGCTGATGCTGCCCGTGGCGGTCATCATGGCGGTGAGCCTGGCGCTGCGTTTGGGGCAGGTCAAACGCATCTCGATAGCGGTGGCGCGGTCGCTGGTCCAACTCCTGGCAGTGGGCATGATCATCGGGTGGGTCTTTGCCCAACGCCACTGGTACTGGGTCGTGGGCCTGTTGCTGGTCATGACGCTCATCGCTGCCTTCACCGCAGCCGGCCAGGTGGGCAAACGGCTCAGCAGTCTCGCGTGGTTCATGAGCCTCGTCCTCGGCGGCGTCACCGCGGTGGCACTGATCTACCTCACCCAAGCTGTCATCGGCATCCACACGTGGGACCCGCGCTACCTCATCCCGTTGGGAGGCATGTTGCTGGGCAACGCCATGACTGCGGCGACGTTGGCGGCTGAACGCATCGGCAGCGAACTGTCACGCTCGCAAAATGATGTGGAGGTTTACCTGGCGCTGGGCGCCACGCCGCGCCAGGCCATGCACCCCGCCATACGCCGCGCCATTGCCGCAGCCCTGACGCCCACCATCAACGCCATGCTCGTCGTGGGCATCGTCAAACTCCCGGGCATGATGACGGGCCAAATGCTCGGCGGCACCGAACCCATGCAGGCGGCGCTCTACCAGTTCCTGATC
>JBGSTK010000089.1:0-15047 GCA_041736565.1 Phycisphaeraceae bacterium
CATGACCATGAACACCAGCACAATCGCCGCGATCAAGAACCTGCTCCGCCGGGCTCGCCTGATTGTTCGCACCCGGTGCTACTGCGCCCCCGACCGTCAGGCTGGCAAGCCCGGCCGCTGCGCCGCCTATGTGGTCAACACAGCTCTCTATTGCCCCAGCTGGGCACGCGGCCACATCCCTCCGGAATCGCAGCTCGCCGCCGCCGGCGAATCGCTGCGTCGCCCGCCCGCCGCCCCTCCTTCCCCTCCGGACAACTCTGAATGCGATAGCCCTCGGTCATGCCCAGCAGCCACGGCACCTCACCAAACGCCAGACGGCGGCGCTGGTGAAGCCTGTCCAGATGCCGTGTGCGCCCGAATTGGCGATTCGGGTGAATCAGCCGCCGAAAACGGGAAAAGTGCAGCCTAACACCGCGCCTCCATTGCGCGCCGACCTAAATCGCACGCCCGGATCCGAAATAGGCTAACTTCGTATTCGGCTAATCCTGCCATTCACATTGCGACTGAGTGCGGGGCAGGGTGTGCCACCTGGCCATGAGGCGGTCCACGCCATCGGACAGGAACGTCTACGCCAGGTCCAATCCAGCCAATCCTCTGCCCCATCGCCATCTTCACGTTCAGGGCAAGCCCAGGCTACGATGCCCACTTGTTGATGCGGAGTTTGAAGGGCGAAGTCATGGTAGCAAGCATAACCGGCGGCCCGCCCTCCGTCCGCCCGGGCACACCCGGCCGCCCCCGGTATACTGCACACCATCATTCGCACGCCACGTGCCGGGGATGCGACAGCACGTCACACAAGAAGCGCCAAAACGTGCGAGCGAGCCTGGGGAGCGGATGGGTTCACCAGAAAGCCAACTCGAAACCACCCTCATCGCCAAGCTCGGCGACCTGAAGCACACTCTGCGCCCCGACGTCCGCGACCGCGCCGCCCTCGAAGCCAGCTTCCGCCACCACTTCGAAGCCCTAAACCCGGTCAAGCTGACCGATCCCGAGTTTTCGCGCCTGCTCGATGAAATCGTCGCCCCCGACGTCTTCACCGCCGCCCACACCCTCCGGGGGCTCCGCAACCGCAACGGCTTCGCCCGCGACGACCCCCGGACCGGCACCCTGCTCAACTACACGCTCGTCAACACCGCCGACTGGTGCAAGAATACCTTCGAGGTCGTCAGCCAGCTCCGCATCGACACCGATTACTCGCACCACCCTTACGACGTGATGCTCCTGGTCAACGGCGTCCCGGTCGTGCAGGTCGAGCTCAAGACGCTCGCGATCAATCCCCGCCGCCCCATGCAGCAGTCGAAGTTCGTCGCGATGGGGCAACCCGCCGTGATTGTTCGGCCCGTCTGCCTGGCAGCCATGTCCGGGAGGAACCGTGCCACCTGATCCTCCCCCGGCAGCTGCGCCCGATCCGCGCGAACAGACCTATCGATCGCTGGTCGAGGCGATCGCGGGGGGGGCGGTACTGTTCGTCGGCGCGGGAAGCAGCCGGAAAGTCGGCTACCCCATGTGGGGCGAACTACTTGCCGAGCTTGAGACTGCCGCGCGTAAGGTGGATGTGGCGAAGGTTCAGGATGTAGATGGCGTTGACGGGCTACTGCGCGCGAGCACCTACAAGCGAGTCCTGGGGCCAGACGAGTATCAACGAATTCTCCGCGAGACCTATGCGCCGCGAACACCTCCCCATGACGCGGCACACGAAACCCTGGCGGCGATGCCATTCCGCCATGTCCTCACCACGAACTATGACGGCGTCCTCCAGTCGGCGCACCGCAAGGTGCATGGTTCGGCGGCGAGCAGTTTTGATGCGGACGAGTGGGAGAAGCTGTCTGAGCTGAGGCAGCGGCAAACCGCCATCGAAGCAGCCCGATCATACGTGCACCTCCACGGCTCAATCGACCGACCGGGGAGCATTGTCCTCTGTAAGGAGGAGTACGACCAGCGCTACCTCCACGAGCAGCGGTACACAGATTTTCTTCGCGAGTTCCTGGTTGGACAGCGATTGGTCTTTGTCGGCTTCAGCCTGACCGATGAAGCCTTCAAGTACATCCTTCGGGCGGTTGAGGGGAGCCTGCAACCGTCCGGTCCTAGGCACTTTGCAATCCTCGCTGCGCCTTCCGATCCAAACATGGAGCGAATCGAAGCCGCTAATCTGCGCGGCTTGCAGGGCATCGAGCCGGTGTACTTCGACAACGCCTCGGGCGACTTTTTCGGCCTCTGGACACTTGTCGAAAAGCTTCGTGCCGATGTGGATGCGCACAGAAGCAAGAACGGACTCGTTCCGACTGAGGCGCTCCATCAGTTGGTCACTGAGCTGTTTCCTGACAATCCCGATCAACAACAAGCCGCGTTGCAGCGTCTTTCGGGCCTAGTCAGTAAGCACAGCGTCACCGTGTCGCTCAGCGACGTCGGCGCGGGAAGCGCTACGGATGTTGATCGCGAGATCGATGCCGTTTTCAAGCTCGTTTCCCGAGGGCTGCCTGACGATGCGATCGCTGAGTACGAGGCGATTCGGGCGAGAGAGGGTGACAAGCTGACGGCCAAGCTGCGGTACCGTCTGGAGGCCAACATCGGCAATGCCCTCTACTCCAAGGGTGAGGCGGAGTTGGCATCGCAGGCCTATCTGCGAGCGGCCGGGCATTACCGTGACAGCAGAGACGCAAAAGGCATCGAACTGCTCGGGAAGTTTCTCGCCGGAGACATGGCCGAGACGCAGCGGCTTGCCGCCGAGTTGTGTGCGAGCGAACCGACCTACGGGCGCGCATGGTCTATATGGGTCCGCTGCCACGTGGACGGTTCAGACTTTGGTGATGTCGAGGCGGCAGTCCCGGATGCGGTGCGCAAAGACCCGGAGGTCGCGCAGGCACTATCCGATCTCGCCGCACGGTGTGGGCAGGTCGACGCACATGTGAGCCATGCACGCGCTGCCGTCGCGGCATCTCCTGAATGGAAAGATGCTCTTGCGATGCTAGGTGCCGCCATCATCACGTCGGAGCGGCGCTTTGCCAGATTCCACGTTGATCTTGGAATGGTGCCCGAGCATCCTGATCTCATCGCCGAGGCGGAGCGCGCGATTTCGAAGGCGATCGATGCACTAGGTTCCAGAGACGCGGCGGGTAGACTTGCGGGGCTCCATTTCAATCGGTCGGTTGCGAGACGACTGCTGAGTCGGAAAGCGGATGCTACCGCTGACCTTCGCGAGGCCTTCCGCCGTAATCCCAAAGCGCCGGAAATCGCTCTCGGCTTTGCGATGGAAGCGGTGGCCCGACCGGACATAGATGCGGCAATCGCCGCCCTGTCGGGGCTTCCGCCAGATGCAGAGTGGGCTGACCAAGCTCAGCTTGCGTCGGTCATGCTCCGGCTGAGCCGGCGCGCCGAGGGTGACATCGAGGAGGCTCGGACGCAGGTGGAACAGTTGTGCGCTCGCCTCGGCACTGTGGAGCCTGCGACCCACCGGGGAGACATCGTCAGGACGGCGCTGCGTGTGCGCTACGAGCAGGGCCGCGCTGGGGACGGTCCCGACATTGTGAACGGACTCGCTGATGGCGTATTGCTTGAGCACGAGCGGTCGCTGCTGCTTGCGCGGGCCCATCTCCAGGCGGGCTCTCGCGAAGAGGCAACCAAGATCCTGAAATCGGCGGTATCTGCGTTCGGAGATGGCGTGTCTTGGTTCGATCGCCGGGACGGGGCACAGCTTGCTCAAGAGTGCGGCCTGCACTCGGAGGCGGTTCGACTGTGGCGGGCGGTGCTTCCTCCGGACGATACTGGTTCGGACACAGTCCACCTGGTGCGCGCGGCTTACTTCGCTGGCGAGTGGCGAACGGTTCTCGATGTGTGCGCCACCGTTCGATCAGCTGGCCGCACGACGCGGCGGCATCTCGAGGTCGAGGTTGAAGTTCTTGCGGCATCTCGGGAGGTGGCGCGAGCCATCTCATTGCTCAGGGATTGGGTGGCAACTCACTCGAACGACAAGCGTGCCATCCTGCACCTGTCCCTGCTTGCCCTCAGCGATAACAAGCTAGAACTCGCAGTCTTTGATGAGTCTAGGCTGCCATCCGTGTCCGAGCTTGAGCATGCCGGCGAAGGGGCCGCCCTTGTCTTCGTACTCCGTCGCGGACCGGATCCTGAGCGATCGCTCAAAGTCGCGTATGCCGTGTACCGCCGATTCCCAGAGCATGTCGACTCGCACCGCGCCCTCATCGCATGCGTGTTCGACCCCTCGGCGAGTCCGGTGAGGATCGAGAGGCATCAGAGAGTTGGGGACGGCGCCGCGGTCTATGTTCGCAGACACGATGAGCAGCCGCACTGGGTGTACATCGAATCAGAACTGGACCCAGCAATATCAAGAGACGAGTTCCCGAGCACTCACGAGTTCATACAGGCCATGTGGGGGCGTGCTAAGGGGGATAAGTTTGAGTATCTAGGACACCAGTACGAAATCCTCGGCACAGAGAACCGAATACTTCGGCGTGTCCATGAAATCATGGAACACTACGAGGAGACTTTCCCGGACAAGCCGATGCTCCGGCGGCTCTCCGCTCCTTCTGCTCCGCCGCCAGATGCGCCGATCGAGGAGATGCTCGGCGAGATGTATGGCGTGCTGAAGAAGCAGGAGAGCAACAGAGAACTGCTGGAATCGATGTACCGGGAGAACCGACTGCCGATCGCTACTTTCGCGAGGATGCTCGGTCGCCGCGTGTTCGACTTGGTTAGATATCTCGCATCCGATCGGACGATGGGAGTTCGCGCCGACGACGGCGAAGCGACTCGGTGGCCACAGGCGTTGGTCGTGGCCAGGGACTGCAAGGAGCTAGTTCTCGACGGCACCGTGCTCGCCAGCGCGCTCGTCCTTGACTTGCTCCCGGAGTTGCCGAAGCTCGGCGTCAAGCTCATCGTGCCGCAAGCGGTACTCGATGAGCTACGAGAGTTGTCGCTTGAAGCGGGAAACTCGCGAAGACCACAGGGCACCATCGGCCTGCATCGCGGAAAGCTCTTTTTCCTAGAGCCATCTCCCGAGGAAATCGCGAAGGACGTTGCGCGAATCGAGAGCGTGATCCAATTCATTCAAACGCATTGCGAGGTTGTCGGTGGCGCTGCGACGCTTGATCTCCCTAATGAAATGCACGATAAACTCAAGGACTTACTAGATACCACATCGACCGATGCAGTTGCGATTGCCATCAAACGCGGCACGCCCTTGTGGACGGACGACCTCGGATTACAACGTCTTCTGATCGAACTCAGTACCGGCGTTCGCACCGTCTGGACACAGGCCGTCATGCGGACGGCAAAGGACCGCTCGCGAATCAGCGAGGAGTCCTACGAACAGATCTTGGGCCACCTTCTCGACCGTGGATATGTATTCACTAGGCTATCCGCCGGCGAGATGGTTGCGGTACTTCGCCATGCGAACTGGCGGACGGAACGTGGTTCCGGCGAGGCCCTTATTCGTATCGTGTGTGAAGTAGCGCTGATGAACCCACACAATCGCTTCATCACGGCGTTGTTCTTGAAGGGTGTTTGGACGGAGTGTCCACGGAGGGAGTGGGCCAAAGCAATCATTATCGCTGTCCTCGAAAAAATCGGGCGCGAACGCAGCCAGACGATGCTAGCGCGGTTCATCTACCGGTTTCGAGGGGTTGTGGGGTTCAACCCTTTCGGCGATCAAGCTGGGCGTGCACTGAAGCGGTTCCTCAGGTCTTGGCGGTCGCGTGATGGCGAGTTCAAGCCACGTCGTACTCGCGTTAGTCGCAGTGACCGACCAGGGCCACGGCACTTGGCCGCGGTCATTGAAGATCCGCGACCAGAACCCCGCCATGAAGCCGAAGTTTGACGCGGTGGTGGCGAATCCGCCGTTCAGCTTGCGGTGCGAGCCGGAGGAATTCGGAGGAAGCCATGGGGGAGGATGTGCGGTTCAAGAACCACGGCGTGGCGCCCAGGAGTGCGGGCGACTTCGCGTTTCTGCTGCTCGGGCTGCACTACCTCAAGGACGAAGGAGTGATGGCGATCATCCTGCCGCATGGCGTGCTGTTCCGCGGCGGGGCCGAGGAGCACACTCGCACCAAGCTTCTCAAGGACGAGCCCATCCCCTAGTCATCTTCGAATTACCTTCACGCGCCAGGTAGGCTTCCCCCTGGAAGGGCTCTTATGGCCCAAGAACTGCCCAGATCAGAATCACCGACGACGAGCCGAGGAGTACCAGACTTGAGAGGTCGCAGACCACGTCTACCCAGATCAACCAGGAGCATTCCGCAAGCCGCTTGATGGTGCCCCACCACCTGCTTGTGTCGCAGTCAGCAGGTCGGAAACCCGTTTGGGCTTCTAGCCAGTTGAGGTATTTGTTGATGACCGCAAGCAGGACTTGGCAGCCAATTGCGGCGAACAGCAGGCCAACCGCAATTATCTTGACGTCCCGTGGCAGGTCACGAAGGAATTCCGGCTTTGTAGCGAAAAGTGCCACAATGCCAACAGCGTAGGCCACCACCCACCCCTGGACCGACTTGGCGTACCGCACGTATTCCGAATACGCCAACTCGGCATCTCGTCGCCGTTCGTTTTCAGCCATAGAAGTTTCCCAGGAAGAAGGTAAGCGATTATATCACATTGGTCGCTGCAGTTCGGCACGGACGAGGTATGGAGCGCAGGGCCGCAGGGCCTAGACCTTTATCCGGTCTTGCGACGATAGGTGAACTCGACGAGCCGCTGGGCATGGCCAAGAGCATTGCTGGCCAACCCGCTCACAAGAAAATAGGTCCGGCCGGCTGGTGCCAGCCGGACCCACCCGAGCGAGCGGTTGCCCCGTCTTTACCTTTCCATCCTTCTACTGGTTGGCGTGACTTGCTCGCCCAACCATCGCAGGGCCTTCGCCAAGGCCACATCGTCGCCGCTGGTGTAGTGCCGGTCTTTGACGCTGGCGGGAGCATGGGCGAGGAAATACGCGGCCACCGCTCGGTGTTGTGGGTGCTGCTGCAGCAGGTTCGCACTGGTGGCCCGCAGCCGCTTGAAGAACGTCTCAATCTTCTTCGCAGGCCGGCCCGCCTCGGCCGCGACCTTTGCCTCGTCCCCGTTGACTTTCCTGATCAGACGCCCAAAGGCGCTGCGGATGGTGTCGCAACGGCGGAGCTTGCCATCGTCCCGGATGGTTTCGCTGACCAAGGGGTTACCGTCGGCATTGAGCAGGGCCAGTTCGCCGTTTCGGGCCATCTCTTTTTTGAGCAGGTCGCGGGTGCTCGGCCAAAGGAAGTAGGTGACCTCGGGGACGTTCTTGTGCTTGTGCGTCTTGCTTCGCTTACGACGGATGGTGCCTGCCTTAAGGTCCACTTCATTGCGCCGCAGGTCACTGATGTCCTTCTGGGTCATGCCGCAGTTGAGGGCTAGGCTAACGTAGAGCTTGGTGCGACTGATCGCCTCGTCCAGCATCCGCCTGATTTGCTCGATGGTGAAGTGCTGCACTTTGTGGTTGGGGGGCGTGATGCCTAGTCGTCGGTCACCGATGTTCCGAGGCAAGTGGTCGATTATCTCCTGGGACCAAGCCCATCGGATGAATTGCCTCACTGCGGCGAGGCGGTCACGACCGGTGTAGTGGCTGATATGCTGGGCGTTGATCTGCTCGGCCTGTCGGTTGCGGTAGGTCGTTAAGGTCTCGGCGACGATGTTCGCGACTGGCGTGTTGGCTCCGATGTGCGTGGCGAAGTCCATCAGGTGGCACCGAAGTGCATCGTGGCGGGAAAGGCTCTTTTCCTGAAATCCAACATCAGTCCTGAAATCGCGTAGGAACTTGGCGATGGTGGCAGTGACAGAGATGTCGGGATGATTGCCGAGGTCGAAGTCGGCAATGTCATCGAGTCCGCTGGCGGAAATGGCTGCTTGGAGGAGCTGACGTTCGCGGCTCGGGTTGCCGTCCTCGGCGACGACTCTCACACCCGGTGGCGTAACACCGCGGAGAAGCTGGGCAGAAATGTGCAGGGTGTCGTGCTCGGCGATTGCATTGTCCCGCCGCTCGTCCACCTCGTCTTTCGCCGTGGCCGCGTCTAGCACTCGCTCGATCTCCCGCCACTGCACGAGTGCAGCGTCGTGGGCGGCTCGATCCGACTTATTGACGCCGATCGCTCCGAGGTAGTACATCTTGCCGTCACGAAACTTTTTCCAGCAGCGCCTTGGTTTGAAGTAGCTGAGTTTCTGCCAGAAGGGTTTTGACGTGGCCATTATTAGCGTCCACCGGAGTATCTAAAATCTACCGAAGCGCGCTGAGATTGTATCTAATGATGTATCTAATTTCAAGTGAAATATTGTTGAAAATTAGACCACCAAACCCGCTGGCGCTATCAGGAAGGCCGTTTGTCTTCGTTGACATCGAAGAGGTCACTGGTTCGAGTCCAGTACGGTCCATTTCCCACGACTCCGTGCTTTGGCATGGAGTCGTTTTTTTTCGACATCGCCTGATGCTTGGCGTGCTGGTGTTTAGCCGTAGAGACTTAGAACGACAGGCCGAGTTGGCGACGGACTTCGTCGAGGACGGCCATGTTGCCCAAGGTATCCGCAGCCGTGATGGCGGGGGGGACGCCATCGAGCGCTGCGGCGGCGAAGGCGTCGGCTTCCATGCCGTAGAGTGAGCCGGGTGAATCGACTCGCTGGGGTGAGTCGGATGGTTTGTCGCCAGCCGAGCCAGACTTGGCGGCGGCGAGTTGATCCATCCGGGGCGGCGTACTCTGCTTGACGGTGAACTCAGCGCCCTTGGTCGGCGGCTTCCAGGGGATGGGGATGCGCAGGTAGCCTTCATCGCCGCAGATCATCGCAGTGTTGTCGGCGTGGAGTCGCATGCCACAGGTGAAACTGGCGGTCACGCCGCCGGGGAAGAGCATCGTGGCGCTGGTGAGTTCATCCACGCCGGAGTCGTGGAGTTTGCCCACAGCGTGAACGGCGAGGGGCTCGGCCCCGGCGACAAAGCGCGCGAAGTTAATGCAGTAGCAGCCGACATCCATCAAAGCGCCGCCATGGAGCGACGCGTCGAAGCGGATGTTGCCTTGGGGCTTGGCGCTGAAGTAACAGAAGGAGGTGCGGATGTCGCGTACCTTGCCGATGTCGCCCCGGAGGACGGCCGCCTGCCAGGCGTGGGTCAGGGGATGAACACGATACATGAAGGCTTCGACCAGCAGGCGGTTGTGCTGGCGTGCGGCGTCGAACATGGCGCGGGCCTGGGCGAGGTTGGACGCCAGGGGTTTCTCGCAGAGCACATGCTTTCCTGCTTCGAGGGCTTTGAGTGTCCACTCATGATGCATGGAATTGGGCAGCGCCAAGTACACCGCGTCGATGTCATCATCCGCCAGGAGCGCTTCGTAGGAGCCGTGGGCTCGGGCGATGTTGAAGCGTTGGGCGAAGTCCTTAGCGTGTTGTTCGTTGCGGGAGCCGACGGCGGCGGCGACACTTCGATCGGCGGTGGCCAAGCCCTGGGCGAACTGCTGGGCGATGTTGCCGGTGCTCATGATGCCGAAGCGAAGGGGTTGGGGCATGGCGGAATTCCGGATCGTGGTGGTCTATGAACGTGTATTAAGTCTAGCTGCCTCGTTGGCCCAGCGCTTCCTGCAGCCTCGCCAGATGCGCGCGGATAGTGCGGCGGCGCAGGTCGTCGATGTCGCGGTGGCCGAAGCGGATTTCGTAAAAGTGGTCGGTCAGCGCCACGACGGGTTCAAAGCGCAACGGATGGGCCTCGGCAAGTTCCTTGGCGAAGCCAGCGGGAGTCTGCCAACTGGGGCGGTGGTAGCCACGACGTTCGAGCATGTCGAGCATGATGAGATAGAAGCGCAGGCGTTTGGATAACGCACGTCGTTGGCGGGCGGGAAGCCGCGTCAGTTGCAGCGCCACCAGACGTCGGCGACGGATGATGCCGATGCGCAGAAGTGAGACGATGCCCACCAGAATGGCCAGAATGATCACCGCCATGATGCTGTAGCTCAGGGCGTCGAACTCCCAGTTGTCGATGAGTCGCTCAACGGCTTTGACGATCCAACCGGGAAGCGTGCTTTGATCCTTACTAGACTTGACGATGCCCGTGCGGACTCGGTCGAGCAGGACATCGCGGGTTTCCTTGTCAAAGGCGATGACGCGGCTGAGCCATGCGAACTCGACATGTTCGTAGATCTGCCGAAACCACGTCAAGTAGGAGTTGCCGCGGCTGTGCTCCATAAGAATTTGACTGGTGGGCGTAGGGTCAAATGTTCGCCAGCCCTGGCCGGGAATTTCGATTTCAGCCCACGCGTGGGCATCGCTTTGCCGCACGACGTAGTAGCCGCCCACGCGGTTGTAATCATGAGCCACGTAGCCTGTAATGACGCGGGCCCGCATACCCAATGAACGTGCCATGGCCACGAGACCCGCGGCAAAGAGTTCGCAATGGCCCTCACGGGAACTCAGCAGGAAGTTGGCCACCGGGTCGCCTGTCGAGGCGGGGTTGATCAGGGCGTAGTGGAAGTTGGACTCGAGGTAGTCGCTAAGGGCTTGGGCGATTTGGGCATCGTTATCATCTGCGACCGCCGTCGGGTCGCGTGTGAGATTCTGCTTGCTGAGAATCTCCAGCGCCAGCCGGCGAATCTGCGGGGTCTGCACGGTCCATCCGCGGCCATAGGTATCGGCGTTGAAGCTGGGCGTTCCACTTCGTTGGTATGCGGCGGACAGGGACTCACCGGGCGGCGACAGCTTCTGGTAGGCGTCGAAAATCTCCGGGGTGGAGGCCAGCGGGGAGCGCAGACGGTACACGACGGCTCCGGTCGTGACGGTTGCGGCGTTGAGTTGGCCGTCGCGCGGGTTGAAAATGGCGCTGCCCAGGGTGGGGCTTTCAATCCATGTGATGGGCAGTAGGGTAAAGAGGGTACGTTGAGCGCTGGTGCGCAGCGTGATGCCGGCCTCGACGACGACGTTATGGTCCGGATCGGGCGCTAGTTGATTGCCGCCCTCGGGCAGGGCGATGGATTGATCGAGTTGCGAAAGACTGCCGCCGCGGGACCAGATTTGGGTGGAGGGATTGTAGGTATCGAGTGCTGCGCCGCGCAAGCGCCAGGGTTGGCTGTCGGTGCTACCGATGTCAGCGCCCTTGAGAGACACGGTTAGGTTGAGCATCGGCTCTTTGCTGCCGGCCAGGGGGGCGGGCGCTGAGAGATTGATTTCGCGGTTGAAGCCGACCTGTCGGGCGGGCGTGGCCTCGGCTATTTCGCCGGTCAGGGGTGTGGTGAAGCGACTGGTGCGAGGCATGAGAATGAAGATGACCAAGGCCACAGCCACGCAAACCAGGCCGATGAAGGTCGCCATACCGCGTAGATGCCAGCGGTGACCGCGACCCACGACGACGCGGGGACGTGGTATCTCGGCCTCGGGCGGTGCCTGATGTCGCCGGGCTTCCATGATGCGGTCACTGGTGCTCTTGATCTGGAAGAGCAGCACGGTGCAAAGCGCCAGCACGCCGTAGACCGCCAGCAGCGCGCCGAAGACGACCGAATAGGACAGCACGCTTGCCCCGACCATTTGCAGCAGGCTCAGGACCAGCAGCAGGGCATAGTCGCGATTGCGTTTTTCGCCGTAGAGTTGGAGCACCTGGAGCCACATGGTGAAATGGCCCACGGCAATGATCAGGTTGCTGTTGCGGAAGTACCAAATATCGAGCATGAGCCAGGCCACAGCTGCCAGTGCGCCAGCCATGATGATGTTCTGGTGCAGCGGTTTGCCGGTGGGGCCTTCGACGACGTACCACGACAGTGCCACCAGGGCGCCGGCGATCAGTAGCATCTCCGGGTTTTGCTCAGCCATGCAAAAGGCCAGAATGCCCAGGAGTACCTGGACAAAGACCAGCCGACGAAATAGATAGATCAACCCCATGACACCCCCTTGCCGACTTGCTGGCGTTTGCCACGGGGAGCGACGCCCCGTGCCAGGAGGACCGCGGAGTCCGTCTGCACAGCGTGGAGGTGGGAGTCGAGATGGTCAGCGTCAAGCAACATGCACTTGCCCGACAGGCTCATGGCCTTATCCGATCCGGTATGGATGGCCACGGTGGGTTCCATGGGCGGGGCTTGGGCGTCTTTTCGTCGTAGCGCGGGATCGAGCAGTGACAAAGCTTCGAGCAGGCGCGCGCGATGAGGCAAGCTGTGGTGGGCGCGAAAGACCATGCCCGGCATTCCCGACACGACCATGCCAACCTGAAAGCCCTGGAGATGTGCGCCGCAGATGATGGAGGCCGCCAGCGCCAGCGCTCGCTCATTGGCGTTGTCCAATCCGGCGCTATGGGGCTTGGCAACCGTGGTAGGGCGGCGAAAAAAGAAGAAGCGACGACCGGGCGGGGCGGCCGCATCATGCTCCGGGTCGAGAGGTGCAAGCTCCAGTGCAAGTACCAATCGCGGCGGGCTGGGTTGGGTCAACTCCCGGCAGATGATCTGGCCAGTTTTCGCCGAGTGTCGCCAGTCGATTGAACGTAGCGAGTCGCCGGGGCGATAGCGGCGAAGACCGAAGAACTCCTCGGCTCCGCCGGCACGATCTACCTGCAAGTGCCCCGCGGGATCAAGCTGGTTAAGGCGATACCAGAGGTTGCGTCCCACCCGATACAGCGGTGGGTAGATCAGCACGTCCTCCTGCTGAATGTAACGGCAGGTGCGACGAATCACGCCGAAGGGAAACGTCGTGCTCGCCTCGACGGCTTCAAAGCTCAGTGTTCCGCGGCGACGTGGCCAACACATCGCCTCAGCCTGCACAACCTGGTGCGGCCCCACATGTACGGCCCAGCCAATCGGAGCGCCAGCCAGGCGAGGTCTCGCCTCGTTGAGCGGATTGTCCTGCCGAACGCGTCGCCCACGGTTCCAGACTTCCTGAACCTCCAGATTGAACACCGGCATGAAACGCTTGGTGTTGTGAATCTGATAGCGCAATGTCATCGGCTCGCCCGCCACCGCATGCTGCGGTGCCAGGCGTTCGATCTGGATGCCACTCATCGAATACCAGGCGATGACCACCGACACCATCAAGCCGCCGACCATCAGTCCAAAGGACCAGAACAGCAGGTTGTTCTGCGTCAGGAATGCAGCCGCAAGCAGCAGCATGGCGACGACGATGTAGAGCAGTCCGCCACTGCCGAAGCGCAATCGTGATGTGACGAGTTGTGCCGCCATGACGTTTGCGGATGCTCCCAGTTTCGTCCGGTCGGCACCGTGGCTTCACCGCGGGCTAGCGTCCCAGCGCTTCGCCCGCTTGTTGGGTTTCACGCAGGATGTCGGTCGAAGGACGATAGCTGTCGCGCCCAGGGGTCAGCGTAATGAGCAGGCGGCTGCCGCTGCCGGGCATGGGCAAGGTGGCGACGGCGGTCTGATAGCCCGGCTTGGTTGCCACGACGCGAATTTCATATTCCAACAGCCCCGCGCCTGTGACATCGACAGGCAGCGAGAAACTTCCATCGAGATCACTGGCGATCGGTGCCAGACGCACGGGTCGCATGTCATTGGGGTCAACAACGACTTCGACTGCGGCATCGGCGACGAGCATGCCTTGCTTGAGTCGCGCGTCTGATGCGCTGACGACTTCAACGCGAGGCATCGCCCCTTCGATGACCACGCCACGTAACTGGTAGCTCGAACAGCCGCTCAAGGCGGTCAAGCACGCGAGGAGCAGAAACATCCACGGGGCTCTGGGTAGAAGGCGCCTATGCATCTTGTGTTTCCTTTTGCTGTTCCTGCTGTCCACCGTCGAAGAGTCCAGCCTGTGCCGCAGCCGAGAGGGATTTTCGTTGCGAGCTGAAATCTTCAACCCGTGGCAGGTCCTTGAGGGACGCCAGACCAAAGACCTCCAGGAAGGTTCGCGTGGTGCCGTAGAGCATGGGGCGGCCGATCTCCTCAGCACGTCCGGTGATTTTCACCAGTCGGCGTTCCATGAGGGTGCGAATCATCTCGCCGCTGGCAACACCGCGAATGGCCTCGATGTCGGCACGAAGCACCGGCTGCTTGTAGGCGATGATGGCCAGCGTCTCGATGGCGGCAGGACTGAGCTTCGTCTGCGCCCTCGCCTTATGCAGTGCTGAAATGACACCGGCATGCTCGGGTCGCGTGAAAATCTGCCAACCCCCAGCCAGTTGCTCGATGGAAAAGGCACGCCCGCTCTGGGCATAGAGATCGTTGAGGGTTTCGATGGCGGTGGCGACCTCGCGACTCGTGGCGCCGCCCGCCAGTTCCGCCAGTTTCACTGCTGACAATGGCTTGTCGGTGCTGATGAGAGCCGCCTCAATCACGCCCGCCAGCGAGGCCGGGTCACGGTGCGAAGGGGGGATTTGCCCCTCCTGGGAATCAGTCGGCACGGCTTGGGGAGATTCGGAATCCTGTGTCATGGAGCTATTGTAACGGACGCTGCGGGGCGCTCACAGAGCCACGCTGTCGCGAGATCAAAGCAGTCTGCCCATTTTTTCCTAGGCGTTCCCTGCACCTCTCCCGCCGCAGCGGGGAGGCTGGGTGGGGGCATTGCCTGCGGCGGCGATGAAGCACCCCCACCCCAACCCTGCCCCGCAAAGGCGCGGGAGAGGAGTCGATGCAGCCATTTGTCGTCGAAAGCGATGGCCCCGAAAATGGCAGACCCGTTGTGCGTAAACTTAAGTTTCTTGTGCGTAAACTAAAGTTTCCTGTGCTTAAACTTAAGTTTCTTGTGCTTAAACTTAAGTTTCTTGTGCTTAAACTTAAGTTTCCTGTGCTTAAACTTAAGTTTCCTGTGCTTAAACTAAAGTTTCCTGTGCTTAAACTTAAGTTTCTTGTGCTTAAACTTAAGTTTCCTGTGCTTAAACATAAGTTTCCTGTGCTTAAACTTAAGTTTCTTGGACAAAAACTCTGCCGGGAAGATTTGAAAGCACCGACGACGGTGTACACACCCACAGCGGCGCATGCGCCAAACCCGTGGGACCGCCGCCCCCACACCATCCCGTCGCAATCAGTATGTGCACCCCCCCCCCCCCCCCCCCCCCCCCCCCCCCCCCCCCCCCCCCACCCCCCCCCCCCCCCACCCCCCCCCCCCCCCCCCCCCCCCCCCCCCCCGCC